>JBDTAZ010000229.1:0-3850 GCA_039924325.1 Gemmatimonadaceae bacterium | reverse complement strand
CGCCGTCAGCGAGGCAGCTGTCGAGCCGACGCTCGCCCTCAGCGGTATCGCCCTGGGGACTGCTGCGTACATGGCACCGGAGCAGGCGGCCAATGATCCGCTCGTGGATCATCGGGCGGACATCTACGCAGTCGGGACGCTCGCCTATGAGCTGCTGGAGGGATGTCCTCCGCCACGGCAGCCGTCCGACGCTGTGCCACTTGAAAGGCAGCTCGTAAGCCATCGCACCGACGTGCCGGAGGGACTCGCGAGCCTGATCTCGAAGTGCCTGGCGCTGGCGCCGGCTGATCGCTGGCAGAGCGCCGATGACCTGCTCGCACATCTCGCGCGGGTCGCCGCTGCTCCAACGTCGCCGACAACAGATCGGTCCCACCGACCGAGGAGTCGGACGACGCGATTGGCCATTTTCATCGGTCTCGCCTTATTCGCGGCGTCGCTCACCGCACTCGCGATCGAGTTCGCCACCCATCGAAATGAGCGTTCTGCACTCCGACTCGGACGGGCCACGCAGCTCACATCGGAGCCTGGCCTGGAGGTGCAGCCGTCGCTTTCCCCCGACGGACGCCGCGTTGCTTACGCTGTGGGGCGTTCGCAGCAGATGCGCATCGCCGTGCTCTCGGTCGCTGGCGGAAAGCCGACTTGGCTCACCGGAGACACGACGCAAAACCAGTGGCTTCCGCGCTGGTCGCCGGACGGCACGCGCATTCTGTTCCTCTCGAATGGCGGCGTGTTCAGCGCGCCGGCGCGTGGAGGGCAAACGCGTGAAGAGGTGCAGCACAGGAACGGCGCCATCATCACGTCCGCGACATGGTCTCCCGACGGACGTGAGATCGCCTACGTGCGAGGTGATTCTCTCCTCGCACGGACCGTGGGATCAGGTCACCTCCGGCTGATCACCACCGGTGCCGACTTGCATTCGTGCAGTTGGTCGCCCGACGGTATCCGGCTCGCTTGCGTCTCGGGCAACTCCTATTACGTGACCGCTGGAACGATCTTCGGCCTCGGCCCGATGTTCGGCAACCGTGCACCAAGCAGGATCGTGCTTATCCCGTCCGTCGGCGGGAAGCCGGTGAGCGTGACCGACAGTAGCTCGCTACATCAGAGTCCCGTGTGGTCACGCGATGGAAGGACGCTCTATTATGTATCCAACCAGCAGGGCCCCAGAGACATCTACGCGTTGGACGTAGCGGCGCGGGGTCATAGCGGTAGCGAGCCAGTTCGTGTGACGACCGGAATGGGCGTGCAATCCGTGGACCTCTCGACCGATGGGACCCGCGTCGTCTATGCTGTTTACGCGAGCACCGCTAACATCTGGGCGATGCCGATTCCACGCATTGCTACCGGTTCGTTCGCGTCCGCAGTACCAATAACTTCGGAAAACCAGACCGTTGAGGGGGTACGCGTCTCGCCCGATGGCCGGTGGCTCATCTACGACTCGGACCTGAGCGGCACTTCAGCCATATACCGAGTCCCCGTCGCCGGCGGCGATGCGGAGCGGCTCACGCGTGGCCCGTTCGACGCGTTTCGGGGCGCACTCTCGCCGAATGGGGCGGAGCTGGTGTATCACTCGTTTCAGACTGGCACTCGAGAACTGTTCATGGCGCCACTTGACGGTGGACCGGTGCGCCAGCTCACGCGATCGTCCGGCGGCTCGATGGCTAACTGGTCTCCGGACGGCAACGCGCTCACATTCTTCAATATGAACACGGCTCAGGTGTTCGTAATGCGCCGCGACCAGCGCGGACGCTGGGGAACCCCTCGCGTCGTGGGCGGTCCGGGAGTCCGCCCGGAATGGTCCCCGGACGGACGGACGATTGCGTTCGTCTCTCCGAACGACGGGCGGATCCGTGTCGTTTCAGCGGATTCCGGTGCGCAGCGCGATCTGTACGAACCGGGCCCGAATGATCCGCTCGCCGAGTTGGCCATATTCGCGGCAAGCGGGCGCGAGATCTACTTCAAGAGCCATGATGCGCGCGGCCGCGCATCATTCTGGTCGGTCTCGACCGCCGGTGGGCGCCCACGCCTTCTCGCTCGTCTCGACGATTCCGGCCATGCGTCGAACCGGTTCGAGTTCGCCAGCGATGGAAAGCGATTCTATTTCACAATCGAGGATCGCCAGAGCGACATTTGGGTTGCCGAAGTGATGTCGCACTGATTGTACTCCGCCGGCCGGTGCCGTCAGCTGTCAACTGTCACACGGTGGGAGCACGGCGCAAGATCTGATACCGTACTCCATACGCGGGTTCGCGGCAGGCCGCAGGTTGATCACCACTCACAAGCGCGACTGAATGCAAACCCACCCGTCGGCGCTTCGACACGCCGCACAACAGGTTAAGCCTCAGAGCGCCGTAGCTGAAGCGCGCGAAAGATTGTCGGGACATCTGTCTGCCATTTCTTCAGAACGACCGATATGGCAAGTCCTTCAACATCAGCCACGATGCCCAGGTAGATCGCAAGCGCAATGGGCCAGCCGCCCTGGCCGAGAGCCAGCAGCGAGAAAAAGCCAACGAAAAGAGCCGCTCCCCAAGCTCTGGACGACCACATATGGTAGCTGGCTTCCCGTCGAAATTTGATGTAATCAAAAGTGTAGCGCGCTAGTTCCAGGAGCAGAAGTATGACGAGTGGTATCAGGAATTCGCGGAGTTGCGTCTCATGGACATGCCACGAGGCAACCACGGCGCAAAGATAAAACACCGAGTCCGTAACACTGTCGAACCGCCTGAGTCCCGGTGTCGCAACACCGAGCTTTCGCGCAATGACTCCGTCCAATACGTCGGAAATTAGAGCGAGCACGAGCACGACTCCGAACACCGTCTCGTTCGGCCACGCGAATGCCAGCAGAAGAAGCAACGGCGCCAAGACTGCGCGTGTTGCTGTCAGTGCCACCGGCAGGTGAATCGAGATACGCATGGTCGGGGGAGTCGAGAGTCCTAACCGTAACGCTCCGCGGCGCCGCAAAGTGCTCGAGCGTTCTGGTTAGGAGGTACGCGCGACTATCACTGCTTCACTTCGCTCATTAGCGCAATAAGATTCTTGTCTGGATCGCGGAAGAAGGCCATCCACAGTTCGTGGTCCGGCATTTTTGCTACGAGATGCGGCTCGGCGTCGAATTGAACACCTCGTTCCGATAGCGCGACAAACGATGCGCGAAGATCCAAGACCTTGTAGTAGATGACCGAACTATTCCCCGCCTGCGCTTTGGCTGGACCATCCAGCATCAGGCGAACGCCACTCAGATCGAAGAAGGCCAGACTCGGCGGCGCCTGAAAAAGAAACTTCATTCCAAGAGTATCTCGATAAAACAGAATCGCCCGTTCGATATCGGTAACGGGGACGGCGATCTGACCGATTTGACTCAGACCCGGGTTTAGCGCTGCAGACTCTCCCATAACCTTCTCCAGTACCAGTGTTCTTGCCGCCGAACGATTGAATCAACCGGCGCCGCGAAGCCGTCGGACATCCACGCGTTACTGGAGCCAGCCTCGGGCGATGCCCTTCCTGCTCAGCAAGATCAGGCCGATGGCGATCAGAAGTACAAGCCCTTGTAGTACGAGGGCAGTCTGACCGGAAAGCGCTGCTCCGCCAGCAACAACAAAAAGTCCGTAGTCCTGAACGAGAAGTCCGATTAGCGAAGCAACCAACACGGGTAACGCCCACTTCTTGCCGAGGAGCAATCCAACGCAACCCAACGCGCCGCCAATGACTGCAAGCGCAGTGGCCGCAGTCGCCCAGCTTGCGCGTGCGTTGTAAAGTGCCTGTTGCGCTTGGGACAGCTTTGCAACGTCATCTGGTGTGAGGCGAAGATCTGATACGAAGGCCAAACAGCCTACCAAGTTCCACAGGAGAGCAA
>JBDTAZ010000228.1:0-19776 GCA_039924325.1 Gemmatimonadaceae bacterium | reverse complement strand
GCGTTCCCAACCGCCGCTCCGACGTCCTGCCCGCGGACAGTGGACGTGCCTCCCAGGTACCAGAGCCGCTGTACAGGGACTGTGCCGCCCGAGGTTCCGCCGCTCAGCGTCAGTGCTCCGGTGACTGGACCCGCAAGCGGGTGTGACACGGTCACATCTGCCATCGCACGCGTGTAGTCGAACGTGCCCGCGGCGCCGTCGATCCGGATATCCGAGAACGCGCGCAGTCCGTCCGGATTTTCGCCGTACGAGCCCCGCTTGACGAGCGACAATCCGATTTCGGTGCCCTTCTGCACGTCGATGTTGTTCGGGAAATAGCCGCCGCCCAACTTGCCGCCGAGTGAGAAGTGAGTCTTTGTAGTTGCCCCGAACTGCTGTTCGACGAACAGGCGCGAACTATCGAAGAGACCGGCCTGCCGGTCGTGCGTGACTTCCGCGCCCCACGATCTGTAATACACGCCGTCGTCTCGACCGAACAGCAACGCTGACAGCGACGAACTCAAGCCGAACGGGTCGCGTCCGAGATCGTTTGCCGAATTGAGGCGGCGATATACGTTCACGCCGTACGTCTCGCGACCATTGGTGCGTGCAACGCCGAGCTCACCATTCGGTGAAAGATCGAATCCCAGTCGGGCGACCGCATGACTTGTGTATCCGCCCCCCATGTCATCGTCCACACGTAGTCCTGTCGACAATCCTTCAATTCGATTGTAGCGCGACATCGGAATGCCGTACGCAACGACCGGCGGAGCAAACCCCCTGCTTCCGGCCTGTCGCTGCAACGAGAGCGCAGTCGCAACCAGCGCGTCCACATCGGCGTCGCCGAAGAGCGAGTCGGGTGTATCGTAGATTGACTTGGGAAGGGTCGGTGACGTCGCGAGCGATGCCGTGTCACACGGGATACGAACGAGCATGTTGAGCGAATTCTCGTGCGACGAGCGTGTGGTCTCCCGATACGTGGCGCCGTTGGTGCACGAGCTGTCGCGCATCGCACGACGTTCCTTGCGAGCGGCAACACCGCGCGCGGTGTCGAGCACGCTCACCGCGATCGTGGGGATCTTGAGATCGGCGTTAACGGACTCGTAATCAAAGCGCTGGCGCAACTCGAATGGAAACCGCATGATCCCGGCGCGAGCCTTTCCCTCCACCGTCTGCATGCGCGGCAACCAGAAGCGGCCGTCGTACAGACCGTAATCGACTGTCATTACGTCCATCGAGCCGGTAATCGGAAGAATCATGGGCTTGATCCAGCCGGGAATATCCTTCTTCGGATCTTCTCCGTCTTCCTCTTTCGCGACGGCCATTGCATCCAACGGCTCCGCCATGCGATATACGCCGCGTACCAACTGACCTGTCGCGACGTCGAACCATAGCGAGCCTACAACGAGATTCCAGCTTGTTGTGCGGGGCTGGACGCGCAGCTCGCGCACGAGGATTGTCTTTCCGCCGGGAAGCCGGAACGAGACCGAGTCGCCGGTCTGATATGTGTAATACGCCTCGGCGCCATTGCCGAGCGGGTGAATCATCGCTTCTGCATCAGCGTCGGCCTTTGCTACCGAGGATCCGATCCACAAGGTTTCGCGACCTGGATAGTATGGAATCGGAACACTACCGTTCCCGTTGTCGACATCCGTGGTGCCAGCGCCCTTGAACATCGGCAACGCGGATCGCGCGCCAGTTACATCGACGAGTGCGCCGTTGCCTCGTTCCCATTTGACGTGTGTCGCGCGTTCAGTGCGGAATAACAGTCGATTGCGCCCGAGGCTTGTGATCTTTGAATCGACGGAGATGCGCTCGTAAGTGGTGGCGTCGTAAGACTTGAGTGCGGAGTCCTGCGTGAATCGAGCAGCGCGCGCCCGATCGAGCAGAGTGCGCGCCGCGGGATCCTTGAACGCAGTGGCGAGCAGTTGCGGCGTGAGCTCGACGTGTCGTGCGTCGCGTCGCTTTACACGAAAGGAATCGCGAGCTGCACGGACGGAATCCATTCGCACCGCCAGCGTGTCCTGTCGCGCGAGATCTTTCGCGCGCTTTAGGCTATCGGCGTGTGAAGTCTTGCCACTCGAGACGGTTACGGTGACCTGTGCGAAGATCAGCAGAGCTGCTAGCATGCCGTATTGGTCACGGTCGCGGGGGAATGGGTTTGCGGAATCCCATTCCCGTTCTCAAGGTACCGCGCTTGCTTGTGGCTACTTGTGAATGAGCGGCTGGAGATCAGCCGGATTCCAGGGAGTCGTCTGCGTTTTGGTAGCAGCGCGGACCGACGCGACCTGCTCGGCCGTGATCTTTGACGACGAGTTGCCAAAGCTGGAGCGCTCGTACGAAATGATTGCGGCGATCTCGGCGTCCGACAACTGATCGCCGAACGGCGTCATCGCGTTGTTGAACTTGGTACCCTTGACCGTGATGTCGCCCTGGAGACCGTGCAGAACGATGCGAATCGGAACTTCGGGATTGTTATTCAGCCACTCCGAGCCTGCGAGCGGCGGATATGCGCCCGGTACGCCGAGTCCGCTTGCCTGGTGGCAGGCAGCGCATCGCGTAAAAAGTTCAGCGCCATTCGGAGCAGCCGCGGCACCGCCTGCAGCAGAGGCAGTAGCAGCGCCGGGAATGACCGCCTTGGTCGAATCGAAGTACATGACGCTGGTGGGCTCGTTGGCCGCGACTGACGTGCGATCAGTGTCGCGGCTGTCGGCGCCACCGCAGGCGGCGAAAGTAGTACAGGCCACGAGGGCCGCGAGAGTACGGATGCGTCTGCTGTTCATCGAATGAAAATATGTCGACCCTACTGTCTCACCAAGTTGGTGAATGTGATCCCGATCCCGCCGCCCGTCGCGGTGGAGTTGCAGTCGCGGCCATTGGCGGAGCCTGAGATCTCGGCGTCGGCGACCGTGAAGGAGCCGTAAAGCGTACCCGCACACGGTGCCGGGACGACGAATGTGAGGTCTGCACCAGTATTCGTCGTTTTACCGGTGACACTCCCGGCATACACGCGCTGGCCTGTGGAGTCGGCTAGCAGGAAGGTACCGGTGAAGTTCTGACCCAGTTGGGAGAGGGTCATGGAGATTCGGACAGGCTCGGGCGATGCGGAGTTGTTGGGGTTGGCGATGGGGCTTTGGAACGTCGCCGAGCCGGAGTAGGTGGCGTTGTAGACGGCCTGATCGAGACCGGTGATGTTCTCGCCGGAGCATGCGGCCATGGAGAGAAGAGCGGCGGTGAGCAGTAAGGCGCGGCGGGGCATAGAAGTGGGAATATAGTGACGGCGGGCCGCATGGATT
This sequence comes from Gemmatimonadaceae bacterium, assembly GCA_039924325.1. Lineage (GTDB taxonomy): Bacteria > Gemmatimonadota > Gemmatimonadetes > Gemmatimonadales > Gemmatimonadaceae > Fen-1247. Next base: position 16,501 of record JBDTAZ010000228.1, on the reverse strand, counting down.
CCCGCTTTCGGGGAATGACGAGAGACTTCAAATGGCGCCGGCAAAGGTGTCACACGATCCCGGCTTGCCCGATGTGTATCCGCGCTTGAACCACGACGTACGTTGCGCGGCGGTGCCGTGGGTGAATGATTCCGGGTGAATGCTGCCGGTCTCTTCCTGTTGAATACGGTCGTCGCCTACGGCCGACGCGGCGGTGAGTGCTTCGGTGATGTCACCTTCGTTCAGAAGCTTCCGCTGATCGGTACTGTTCGCCCACACGCCGGCGTAACAGTCGGCCTGAAGTTCGACGCGCACCGAGAGATTATTGGCCTGGTCCGGTCGTGATTCTTCAAGCTGGCGTACTCGCGCGTCGGTGCCAAGCAGGTGCTGAACCTGGTGACCAAGCTCGTGCGCTAGCACGTAAGCCTGCGCGAAGTCACCCGGCGCACCGAACCGGTTTGTCAACTCGTCGTAGAAGCCGAGGTCGATGTAGACTTTTTGGTCCATGGGACAATAGAAGGGGCCCTTGGCTGAGCGTGCGACCCCGCATCCGGACTGCACGGCATTGCGAAAGAGCACGAGTTTCGCGTCACTGTATTGCTGTCCGCTGTTCGCGAAAATCCGGCTCCAGGTGGATTGGACGTCATCCAATACGAAGGAGACAAATTGAACGCGCTGATGCTCTTGGGGTGTTTCGCTGGCTGGCGGTGTGTTGGTGGCAGCACTGGCAGCTGCGCTTGTATCAGTGCCTGCTGGCGCGACATCGTTGAAGAAATTGTGCCCGAAGACCAGGCTTAATACCAGCAGAACGGCGCCGGTACCGAGCCCCATCCCCGCTCTGCCGAGACCACTACCGCTCGAGCCGCGCTCGTCCTCGATGTTGGAACTGATTTTTCCAGGAGTCCAGCGCATCGCGTCTTCCTCGGTTGGGGGGATTGACGGTTGAGAAGGGCAGGAACCGGGCCGCGTCGGTTTTCAGGACTTGTGGCTGGACCGCCGCTACGCATCAAGCGCGAACGCGGCACGCACGTCCCTCAGCACGCCTTCGGTAACGGCGTTGGCCCGGTCGCTGCCCGCGCGCAACACGTCCATGATATATCCACGATCGCTCTCCAGCTCAGCGCGTCTGGCGCGTATCGGACCAATGATCTCTTCGAGAACTCCTTCCAGACGACGTTTGACTGCGACGTCGCCGAGTCCGCCGCGTGTATAATCCTGTTTCAGCTCCTCAATTTTATTCGTATCTGGATCGAATGCGTCGAGATACGCGAAGACTACGTTCCCCTCGATGCGGCCGGGGTCCGATACGCGCAGATGGTCGGGATCGGTGTACATCGCCTGAACCAATCGGCGAATGTCATCTGGCGAAGCTGTGAGCGGGATCGCGTTGCCGAGCGACTTGCTGGCCTTCCGCCCATCGACACCCGGGAGGCGCGGTGTGTTTGAAAGCAGCGCGCGACACTCAGGTAGAATGGTGGCGTTCGCAAGACGATTCACGCGGCGGACGATCTCGTTGGTTTGCTCGATCATCGGAATCTGGTCGTCGCCTACGGGTACGAGGGTCGCACGAAAACCGGTAATGTCAGCGGCCTGACTGACCGGATAGCAGAGAAATCCCGCGGGGATGTCGCGCTCGAAGCCACGCAGCTCCACCTCTGCCTTGACGGTTGGATTGCGTTCGAGACGAGCGACTGTAACGAGATTCAGATACAGCACCGTCAATTCAGCGAGTGCGCTCAAGCGCGACTGCACTGCGATCGTAGTCTGTGCGGGATCGATTCCGACCGCGAGGTAGTCGAGCGCAACTTCGGGGACGTGGAGCGCAACGTGAGCGGCGCGTCCGCTGGAATCAGTGAGTGCCTGAAGATCGGCGATGAGTAGTGTTTGAGCGCACTGGCCCTGAAGCGCTAGTCTCGATCGCAGCGAGCCGACGTAGTGCCCTAGATGAAGCGGCCCAGTGGGCCGATCCCCAGTGAGTATTATATCGGTCGCATTGGCGCGAGGCTGCGGTTCGGTGTTGGCGGACATGGCGTGAAATTCCTCGGAACGTGAACCAGGAACGTGAACGAGGCGGACTCGGCACCGGAGCGGGACGCAAAAGGGCCGCTCGATGCCGAGCGACCCCAGAGATATGCGCAGTCAGACGGATGCGCGCTAGCGGGCCACTCGAAGAAAGGGCCCACGCCAGGACATCATTGAATGCGCGATGAAGCAGGACATGGCTTCAAGCTAGTGACCACAGCTCTGAAAGCGAAGCGCTTGCATTCGTGAGCGAGAAATTCCTCGCTTGTTGGTTCAAGAGGGCGAGAGGTTTCAGCCAACACAAGTGCCCTCTGCGTACGCTTTAGCGCGGACGTTGCGTTGACCCGGAATAGCCGATCGCCGCATACCGAAAAGGCCCGCTAAATGCGTAGTGAGGAGAACCAAGTAAGCATCACTGTGCGCGGTAGTCGCAAGCCCGTATGCACATTTTGTATTTCGCTTCGTCGCTAATGGTCGACTCACGACAACAACATCTCGCATCAACGCGCCTTGCATCAACGCGCCTTGCATCAACGCGCCTCGCATCAACGCGCCGTCGGAAGCAGAGTGGAACCCGTCAAAACATCAACGTCTGATACCATCATGAATGGCAACACCATGTATCTCGTGGATCTCAAGTGAGCGCGCCATTATTGTTCAACCCTCTTCGGCGCATGCGCACGGTGCTTTCACTTGGTATTCTCGGCGGCGTAGCCATTCTCGCCGCGTGCGCCACGAAGGACAACAAGGGAATCAGCGCAACATCCAGTGACACGACTGCACCGCCAGGTACCACAGCAAGCACTACGACGGCTGGGGCGAACATGACTGGCGCAACCGCACCGACGGGGCCCGGGTGGGGAATCCCTGCTGCCGCAGACTGGACGACGCAGGGCCGAGACTACGCGAACACTCGCTACAGTCCGCTCGCGACAATCGACACTACCAATGCAGCCGATCTGCGGATTGCGTGGACTTTTGACGATGGCGTGCTGCACGGGCAGGAAGGAACGCCGCTCGTCGCCAACAATACGATGTACATCGTCACGCCGTTCCCCGACATCGCGTATGCGCTGGATCTAACAAAACCCGGTGCGCCAATCAAGTGGGTGTACCGGCCGAATCCGGCACCAATCGCAATCGGCAAGGCGTGCTGCGACGTGGTCAACCGAGGCTGGCAGCTCGCCGATGGCAAACTCATTTACAATCTGCTCGACGGGCACACCGTGGCAGTTGACGCTGCAACGGGCAAGGAAGTCTGGCGCACGCAGGTGTATGACGTAACGCAGGGCGTCACGATGACGATGGCGCCGCTTATCGTGAAGGACAAGGTGCTTGTCGGAAACAGCGGTGGCGAGATGGGTGTGCTTGGTTCGCTTACCGCGCTTGATCTCAAGACCGGCAGGATCGTCTGGCAGGCGACCAGCACGGGGCCGGATTCACTTGTGAAGATCGGATCGGACTTCAAGCCGTTCTATAAATGGATGCAGGGGAAGGACCTGGGCGTCACTACATGGCCTGCAGGTGCATGGAAGAACGGCGCTGGCGCAGTCTGGGGCTGGATCACGTACGACCCCGATCTCAATCTCATTTACGCTGGTACCAGCAACACCGGTCCGTGGAACGCCGATCAGCGCCCCGGTCTCAATCTCTGGACCAGCGGAGTGTTTGCCCGCAATCCGGACTCGGGAATGGCACGCTGGGCTTTTGTATTCACTCCACACAATCAGTGGGATTACGACGGTGTGAACGAGAATATTCTCGTGAACGTGCCGTACAAGGGCCAGACGCGCAAGGTGATGGTGCAGTTCAATCGCAACGGTTTTGCATACATGATCGATCGCGCGACGGGAGAGGTGCTGTCGGCGAAGCCGTTCGGCCATGAAAACTGGGCGTCCGGAATTGACTCTGTAACAAAAATGCCAATCGTTGTTCCGGAAAAGGAGACGAAAGTTCCCGGGCATTGGGTCCGCGACATCTGCCCCGCCGACATCGGCGTCAAGGATGAGCAGCCGGCCGCTTTCTCGCCGCAGACAGGGCTCTTCTACGTGCCGGTACAGAACATCTGCATGGACTACAAGGGTCGCAAGGTGAGTTACATCGCCGGAACACCGTACTGGGGCGCGGACATGACGCGTCACGTCGGACCGGGAGGTAACTACGGCGAGTTCATCGCCTGGAATCCCGTCACGGGGGAGAAAGTCTGGGGCATTCCGGAGAAATTCCTGGTGTACAGCGGCGTGCTCGTTACCGGTGGCGACCTCGCATTCTACGGCACTGTGGACGGTTGGTTCCGCGCAGTCAACGCGCGTACCGGCAAGGTTCTCTGGTCTCAAAAACTTGGCTCCGGAATCATCGGCGCTCCGATGACGTTTATCGGGCCGGACGGGCATCAGTACGTATCTGTTCTGGCTGGCGTCGGCGGAGCATCGATGGTGACACAGGCAATGCCCGGGTTTCCTGCGCGAGGTGGCACGCTTTACACGTTTGAACTCGCGCCCAACATCAAGTCTGTGGACGAAACTCCTGCTGCCGGAATGAGCACCGTATCCAAGAAGCCTGGAGCGAAGCCGTGACAATCCGCAGAATATTTGTCCGCAGGTTTTCGCACGTGACACGGCTGGCGACTGGCCTATCGTGTGCGTTCACGATCGCGCTGTCTATCTCCGCATGCAGCGGTGCGCCGGAGAAAATTGCCGCGGGCGGTTCCGGACCGGTTGGACTTCCCCCGGATTCACTAATGCAGCTCGTTGCGCTGGGCGACATTGCAGGTGGGCACCCGAATACGCTTACGGTCCAGATCAAAAATCCCTACGAAGGAAGTATCGCGGCAGCGGACGCGGGGCGGCAGCAATTCATCGATATGAATTGCGCAGCGTGCCATGGTTACGACGGGAGAGGGGGAATGGGTCCCAACCTCACGGATACATACTGGCGTTACGGTGGATCGCCAGCGTCGATATACAACTCGATTTACCAGGGACGTCCCGACGGAATGCCCGCGTGGGGTCGGATGATCCCGCGTGATGACATCTGGAAGCTCGTGACCTACATACAGTCGCTCGGCGGCTCATTCCCGGCGAGCCTCGCAGAATCCGGTCGTCAGGGCAATCTCGGGGATAAGGACACTACCGCTGGCGCGACCCTGAAGGGCCGCCAGAACGATCATTAACGATGCAGATCGGCCAGACACGGCTCGATACCCATGCTCCGAGTTTCATGCATCCGGCCGGCGGACCGGCTGGAAGTCAGGCTGCGCTAGGATGGGAGCTCACTGCAGCAGCGGTGGCAACGGTCATCATAATTTCGGTGATACTCATAGTCGCGCTCGCGAAACGTCGGCGACCGGCGGAGATCGACGAATCGGGTCACGGCAGCGCTCGATGGAAGATCAAGTCCGGCGTCAACTGGATTTATACCGGGCTCGCGATCACCGTTGTGGTTCTCATCGTAACGTTCGGATTGACCGTCGCATCGATCAACGCGTCGACACATGCGCCGAACACGCCGCCGATTACACTCAATATCACAGCGCATCAGTGGTGGTGGGAAGCCGACATCTCCGACTCGGTCCCGTCACACTCGTTCACTACCGCTAACGAGATTCACGTACCCGTCGGCGTACCGATACTCGTGCGGGTTCAGTCGCCCGACGTAATCCACTCCTTCTGGATCCCCGAGTTGGGCGGCAAAATCGACGTTGTCCCGGGCCAGATCAACGAGTCCTGGATTCGCGCCGATCGTGCGGGGGTGTACCGCGGACAGTGCGCCGAATACTGCGGTTTGCAGCATGCGCACATGGCGTTCACGGTTGTGGCGGAGCCACCTGCAGAGTATGAGGCGTGGGCTGCGGCGCAACGTGAAGAAGCGTCCACACCCGATTCCAACACAACTGCAGCCGCAGGTGAGGCGGTCTTCACCCGTTCGTGCGGCGGCTGTCACGCTGTTCGCGGCAGCGGCGCGCTCGGACGAATTGGCCCCGATTTGACGCATGTCGCTGGACGACTGACCATAGCCGCGGGCCTGATCGACAATAGCCCCACTGCACTTGCCAAGTGGATCCAGAACCCGCAAGCGATGAAGCCCGGTGTGTACATGCCCACTGTGGGTTTGGCGCAGACTGAAGTGGACGAGGTAGTAGCGTATCTGGAAACCCTGCACTAGCACATCGAGGATACACTGTGGCCACAACCGTTGATGCCCCGACCGTCGCGACCCTGCAAACCTCCTGGGAGACGCGACGTGGACTACGTGGTGCGATCAGATCGGTTGACCACAAGACGATCGGAATACGTTATCTCGTAACTTCCTTCGTCTTCCTCATACTCGGCGGCCTTGAAGCTTCGGCGATGCGTGCTCAGCTGTCACAGCCAAATCTGCATCTTCTGTCGCCGGAACAGTACAACCAGCTCTTCAGCGTACACGGCGTCACAATGATCTTCTTGTATGCCGCGCCTGTGTTGTCTGGTTTCAGTAATTACATATGGCCGTTGATGCTCGGTTCGCGAGACATGGCCTTCCCGCGACTGAACGCGCTGAGCTACTGGCTGTTTCTTGGTGCGGGGATATTCATCTACTCAAGCGTGCTGATCGGCCAGATGCCCAACGCCGGCTGGTTCGACTACGTGCCGTATGCAGAGCGGGCATTCGATCCCGGTCGCAACGTTGACTTCTACGCGCTTGGGTTGCTGCTACTCGGTGTTTCCACGACGGTCGGGTCCGCCAATTTCATCGTCACGTTGTTCAAGACGCGAGCGCCAGGAATGTCGCTGAATCGCCTTCCGATCGTGGTGTGGGGCACGCTGACCGCGTCGTTTGCAAATCTGTTCGCGATTCCATCGCTATCTGCCGCGTTGATCTTCCTCTATCTGGATCGCAGATTCGGCACCCATTTCTACGATGCATCTGCCGGCGGTCATCCATTGCTCTGGCAGCACCTCTTCTGGGTATTTGGACATCCCTGGGTTTACGTAATAGTGTTGCCAGCGATGGGAATTGTGTCGGATGTCATTCCGACGTTCACCCGACGCCCGCTGGTGGGCTACACTTTCGTTGCACTCGCCACGGTATCCACGGGAATACTCGGCTTCGGTGTGTGGGTGCATCACATGTTCGCAACCGGGCTCCCGCCGTTGGGAATGTCGTTCTTCAGTGGCGTGAGCATGATCATTACGATCCCCAGCGCAGTAGGTGTCTTCGCGTGGCTTGCGACCATTTGGTATGGACGGCCGTGGTTTACGACGTCGTTCATGTTCATGGCAGGGTTCATTGTGTTGTTTGTCATCGGCGGCGTATCGGGCGTCATGACGGCCGCAGTGCCGTTTGACCTTCAACTCACTGACACCTACTTTGTCGTCGCACACATACACTATGTGTTGGCTGGCATCAACGTATTCCCGGTGATTGGCGGACTTTACTACTGGTTCCCGAAGATGACTGGGCGAATGCTTGATGAACGATTGGGGAAATGGAATTTCTGGGTGATGTTCATCGGCGTCAATGTCGCGTTTCTTCCCATGCATCTACTCGGGCTGCTTGGAATGCCGCGCCGCATCTACACGTACGATGCCGGCCTTGGTTGGGGCACCACGAATCTCATTGTAACAATCGGCGCATATCTTTTTGCCGTTGGCGTGCTGTTGTTCATCATCAATGTGCTCGTGTCGTTGCGTCGCGGAGTAATAGCTGGGGACAATCCCTGGGATGCCGGTACGTTGGAATGGTCCACGTCGTCACCGCCGCCGCCGTACAACTTCGCTACGATTCCAATCGTCGGCAGTCGGCACCCGCTCTGGGAGGATCGCCTCCCGACTGAGGGCAGCGGTTCGAGCATCATTCGCGGTGGTCCAGTCCTCGATCAGGGACGAGAGACGTTTGGCACGTCGATCCTTGATGCGGAGCCAACCAGTGTGATGCAAATGCCAGTGGACAGCTCGTGGCCGTTCGCACTAGCCGTAGCTCTCACGGTTGTGTGTTACGGCCTGTTACTCCCATCCAACGCGTTGGCTGGAATCGGAGTCGTCGCCGCTGCTGCGTGCATAATTGGCTGGCTGGAGCCGATGCCCGGATCCATTGCCGCACGCATCGACACAGTATTTGGCGCGCTTCCGGTAAATGGACAAGGTCGACACGCCGCCGCGTGGTGGGGAATGGTATGTGTCATCGCGACCGAGGCGTCGTTCTTTGCGTACCTCCTCGCAAGCTATTTCTATCTCGCGTCGATGTCGTCCAACCCGTGGCCGACAGGCGGGCCACCGGCGCTCAAGCTGGTGATCATCAACACGGCTATACTGCTCGTCAGCAGCCTGGTTCTCGAAACGGGGCGCAAGAAAGGCGAACGCGGCCAGTCCGGTGCACTGCGGATCAGTATTGCAATAACAGCGCTGCTCGGAATTTCGTTCCTCCTATTGCAGGCGCTGGAGTATTCGCACAAGACATTTACGCCTACAACCGACGCATACGGATCTCTGTTCTACGCCATCACCGGCTTCCACGGTGCGCACGTATTCGTCGGCGTCATCATGCTCGTAACACTGTTCTTCCGCGGATCGCGCGCAGCTGCGCGTGGTTCCGGTAGTGGATGGCTATCGGTCGCCAACGTTACGATGTACTGGCACTTCGTCGACGTTGTCTGGCTGTTCGTGTTTACCTCGTTGTACCTCTCACCGTACATGGCCCGATGATCCAGCCCACTCTTACTGGAATCTCGGGCAGCAGTGAGCGAGACCCTCGAGATGTAGCAGGGTTGGCCGGCAAGCCAAGTCATCCGGCGCCTTCGAGGGATCAGGTATCGCCGTTTCTGCTCTGGTTCGGTCTGTTCGGCGCCGCTGCAGCGTGGAGTGTTCAACTGATTGCCAATTACGCGATCGCTGCACATGGCTGCTTTCCGCGACTCGTTCCCCTTACCGAGCCAGTCTTTGGACAGGCGACACTGACGCTGTGGCTCGTCGCCATCAGCATATTCGCGACTGTTGTCGGCGCCCTCGCGGTAGTCGCTGCATTGGTTTCGTGGCGTAGAACGTCGGATGAAACGGGAGGCGAAGCGCATTGGTTACTGGAAACCGGTGAGGGTCGCACGCGCTTCATGGCCGCCGCTGGGATGATGGCCAGTTCCGTGTTTCTACTCGCGATCATCTTTCATTTCGCTGTCGTCGTGCTGCTCGGTCACTGCTAAACGTTCAGAGAGCAGAACCTTCCCGTGAGCTGAAATGGGCACGATGCGAAGATCGCATCGTGCCCATTTCAAATTTTGTACGCGCACTTGTAGCGTTACATCACATCGGCACTACACCACGGTACGACGACCGGTGACAAAGTGCCAGATGATCGCTATGATGGCGAGCACCAACAGAATGTGAATCAGACCGCCGCCAATTGCAAAAGCGAAGAAGCCGAGTGCCCAGAGAACTACGAGTATGAGCGCGATAGTTAGAAACACCGAAACCTCTCAAGTTGGAATTGTGGGCGAACCTTGTAGAGCTATCGGCGGTACGAGGCGATTCTATTTTTCCGCCCATGGCAGCCGAGCACTGATGTAAAAGCAAGGCGCGGGCCAACATTTGGCCCAGGCAGCGTTCAATGCGCTATTTCTACCAAGTCGCGCCGGCGCCTCAGTCGGGCGCACCATTCCCCGGTCATCCCCCGGTCACCCCCCGGTCAATCCCCGGTCACTCCGTCGCCTTCGCGCCTGTCCTCACCGGTTCGTCGCTCGTCTTCCCGGCGCTCCTCATGGGTTCGTCGATCCAGCAAATCACGGCTGCCTGCTGGAACGCGACGGAGCGTGAGAGTAAAAGTCGAACCGACGCCGAGTTCGCTGCGCGCTCTCAGGTCGCCTCCCATTCCGCGTGCGAGGTCACGACTGATTGCCAGGCCCAGACCTGTGCCCTGACGCCGAGCCGCGCTGGTGTCACTTACCTGAACGAATGGCTCAAACACCGATTCGAGCTTATCGCGCGGGATCCCAGTACCGGTATCTCCTACGCGGATGAAGATGTTATCGGCCGAAAGCGGCGCGTCGCTTCGGCCAGCGACTTCGACCGTTACGCGACCACCCGATGGCGTGAACTTCACTGCGTTCGACAGAAGGTTCAACAGTACTTGCAGCAGCTTGTCGCGATCAGCCCAGACAGTGGTGTGATCGGTCGGCAGCCGCATCTCATACGTGATCCCCTTGGTAGCGAACTGAACCTCGATCATCGCATTCAAATCACCGATGACTTCCGCCAAAGCGACCGGGCCCAGCTCATACGGGACTTTCCCACTTTCGAGTTTCGCGAAATTGAGCACGTCGTTGATAAGCCCGAGCAGGTGATGCTGAGCTCGCGAGACGCGTGCGAGAGCGTCAAGCTGTTTCTCGGTAGTGGGGCCGTAAATGCCCATCTCGATGAGCTGCACATGCCCGGAAATCGCGTTGAGCGGTGTTCGCAGCTCGTGACTCATGTCGGCCAGGAAGGAACTCTTTGCGCGATTCGCCTGTTCGGCTTCGTCTGTCCGATCTTTCAGCGCGGCCGTTGTAGCCGTCAACTCGTCGTTGGTCCGCTGCAGAGCTTCTGATACCAGTCGGGCTACTTCGGCTTTCTCCTGCACCTGCGAAGCGAGATCGTTGGCGGATCTTGTAGCGGCCCGCAGCTCTATTTCTGTCATGGCCGCGGCAGCGAGGTCGGTCAAAATCGCGATTTGCTCCGTCGTCCAGTTCCGAGGCCGCCTGTCGAAAACACAAAAACTCCCGAGCGCTTCTCCGGTTTCCGTGACGAGCGGAATCCCAAGGTACGCCCGAATCCCGAGCGTCTTGACCGCCGGTAGGTCGGCGAAGATTGGGTCCGCCAGCGCGTCGCGCACGACGAGTGGCGCGGCGGATGTTATCGCGTGCTGACAGAAGGAAGGCGCGAGTCGGATTTCCCGTTGGGTCGCGAATGGCTCCGGGACACCGACACACGCCTTCCAGAAGTCCCGATCCTCATCCACGAGCGAAACCAGCGCCATCGGCGCTTCCAGGATTACCGACGCCAGTCGCGTAAGCCGATCGAAAGCGGCTTCAGCGGGCGTATCGAGGAGGGCGGTGGCACGGACAGCCTCAAGTCGCTTGACGTTGGCAACGGCCAAATCGCGCGCGCGGCGCGCCCTTGCCGAGGCCGTATTCAAGGTCCCACCGGCGCTGCTTCAAACAGCTTCACCGCAGCCGAACCGGCACCGCGGCCCAAGAGTGATTCGGTGGGCACCCCAGTAAGCTACATGTGTGGCGTGACTCAGGTCCATAGGGAAGGCGGCCTTATCGGGCAGCGCCCATTTGATCGACGTATGCCGAGTTGATCAGGCAACCCCTACGCAACGCGTAACAAACAGCTCCGGTATCGATGGTAGGTCGGTACCGGAGCTGTTTGTTGCTGGAGAAACCTGGTCCCGAGTTGCCTGCTCTTCTACTGCTGGCACCTCGCAAACGGACTGTCTGGCTTCGTCTTGTCCACAACCGGACGATGATCCAGATCACCCACCTTCATTGCAATATCAAACACGAGCTTGTCGACGCGAGCCATGTGTTCGTACTGGATGTACTGTGCTTCGTCCGTCACCTGGTGATAATCCGCGTGACCGCCCGTGGTGAAGAAGATCACTGGAATTGCGTAACGCGCGTAGTTGGCGTGATCGCTGCGGCAATAAATATTCTGCGGATGTCCGTTCGCGTCCATCGAATAATCAAACTTGAACGGAACTGTCTCGCTGCTGTCCACGCTCTCGGCGATGTCACCAAGTTCCGTGGAAAGCCGGCGCGATCCAACAAGCTGCAGGTAGTTGCTCGCGCCTGAGAGCTCTTCGCCAGCCTTGTTCTTGCCGGTGATGTCGGTAGGTGCGCCGCGACCAACCATGTCGAGGTTCAGATCTGCCACGATCGAATCACGCGGCACGGTGGGATGATTCGTGAACCACTGTGAACCCCAGAGACCCTTCTCCTCACCCATCTGCCAGATGAAGATCAGAGAGCGCTTTGGCTTCACGTGGCCCTGGGCGAACGCCTGCGCGATTTCAAGAATCGAGACGGAGCCTGAGCCGTCGTCGTCCGCACCGTTGTTGATCGAATCGCGCCGAGCTGGATAGACCTTCCGTAGCGAATCCTTGATCGCGTTGATCCGTACCCACTGCTCATCCGTCGGCGGCGTCGCAGTGCGACTATCCGCACCTTCAACACGCGACACTTCGTTGTATGCCTTGAGTGAGTCGTGCTCTACGACTGGACGCGCGCCGGAAACGCCGATGTGATCCGCGTGTGCGCCAATCACGATGTATTCCTTGCGCAGTACGGGATCGGTGCCGGGGAGAATCGCTATGACATTGCGCGTCGGTGCCGCGATGGTCTTGACGTGGATGTCGATTGTCGCCGATGGTCCGACATCTCCCATCGCAGCGCTCGCTACCGATTTGCCAAGCAAGGCGGTCGCGACCCGCGACGTAACGGTGATATTCAAGCCGGCGCCACCGAATCCGCCGCGACCACGCGCGTTGGCCTCCTGCGGGTGACTTGCTGCGTAAGCGGCACGACCCGTGTTCTGCACCGTGTCATCGAGCGTCGGCTGAAACCGCGGCTTCGGCAGGATCGAAGCGACGGTAATGATCGCCTCGGCACCAGCGAGCGGGTTCGCACTTCCCGGCGCGCGACGGAAAAATCGACCGCCGCCTGCCGGCTCCATCATTACAACGATCTTGCCGTTAGCCTGCTCCGCTGTGAGTTCACTCACAGTGTCGCCGAGCGTTCCGCCAAAGATGACGGCGCCCGAGACCTTGTGGTCGGCCGGCGGCGCCGAAAGTACGAAGTCAGTGTTTACGTGGAATGTGTGACTTCCAGTCATGATCTTTGAAGCTGGAGTTACGGTCCGAGCGGTCACGTCCATGTTTTGGAAGTAGCTGCCGTGATCGCCACCCGGCCGAAGTCCCAACTGCCGTACCTGACGCTCGATGTAATTGGTAGCGCGCTGGGCATCCGGTGTGCCCGCTTCGCGACCGCGGAGCGAATCATCCGAGTAGATGTACAGGCGCGTCATGAGGTCGCAGGCTGTAATGGCTGGTACCGTCGGACCGCCGTGGTACTTGAGCGGCATGGTTACGCCCGGCTCCACTGCCGGACACTTTTGTTGCGCCGAGAGTGCTGGCGCGACGAGCGCAAGCGCCACGGTCAGCGCGGCGGCGGCTCGGGGAATGAAGCGATGGCTCACTTTAGGTCTCACACTGGGGAGGTTGAAGGGTCGATGCCCTCCAACATATACGTACCGCGGCTTACGGTCGTTCGCGCCTGGCCGCTTTCGAGAAAGGGGGGAATCATGTCGGGTCTGTGCGCTAGCGCGCCGTCTGGCCGTAGAATTACCTGCTGCTCAACGAGTTGGCCCCCGTACCCCCGCTAGATTCGAGGCGGATTGAGTCCAGTCCTGAGCCGACGCTGTCGATTGGCCGCATGCCCGTACGTCATGATCATGTCCCGTTTCACGACTCTCAGTTCGACTCTCAAGAGGATGTCACATGCGCTACGCTTTGCTACTTCACTACCCACAACCGGCCGTCAGCAATCTGAGCGACGAGGATCTGAAGGCGGGCAAGGCCGCCTTCCATGATTACGCGAAAGCTCTCAACGACGCCGGAGTGCTTACGTCCGCCGAGGTTTTGCAAACCGTTGCGAGTGCAACGAGCGTTTCCCTGAAAAATGGCAGCCTGCATGTGCAGGACGGTCCATTCGCGGAGACACGGGAACAGTTCGCCGGAATCTTCGTGATCAACGTACCAGACCTCGACGCTGCGCTGGCCTGGGCGGAGAAGTGCCCGGCGGCGCAGTGGGGCACCGTCGAAATCCGCCCCTCGGCAGTGCGATTCGTCGATGGAGCATGGATAGCGGCCGAGTGACCACCACCGCGGAGGTGCGGGCCGAAGAACTGGCTCGCACCTCCTACGGTCGGCTTCTAGCAATCCTGGCAGCATCAAGCCGTGACATTGAAACCGCTGAAGATGCGCTGGCTGATGCATTTGCGCGCGCTCTTAGCACGTGGCCGAAGTCTGGCGTGCCGAATAATCCTGCAGCGTGGCTGCTAACGGTCGCGCGTAATCGGCAACGTGATGTTGTTCGTAGCGCGGCGGATCGTCTCACCGTCTCCATTGATGACGTCGCGACCGGCCGTATGTCGCAAGCGCTGGACGGTCTCGATCCGGATGCGATCCCCGATAGACGACTCGCGCTGCTTTTCGTTTGCGCACATCCGGCTATCGACCCAGCGGTTCGCACGCCACTCATGCTGCAGACCGTACTTGGCTTTGACGCGGAACAGATTGCGCGTGCATTCGCAATTCCGACCGCTACACTTGCTCAACGTCTCGTGAGAGCAAAGCGTCGCATTCGCGATGCGCGAATACCGTTCCTGGTACCGGATAGACGCCAGCTGCCGTCGCGACTTTCGCCCGTGCTGGAAGCAATCTATGGCGCGTACGCAATCGACTTCGCTCTTGTCGCCGGCGTTGCGACCCGTGATACGCTCGCTGGCGAGGCACACTGGCTCGCCGTCACACTCGCCGACCTCCTGCCTGACGAGCCCGAAGTGCTTGGCCTGGCCGCGCTACTGTCGTTTTCACTTGCGCGACGACCGGCGCGGGGCTCTGTCGACGAATTCGTTCCGCTCGACGAGCAGGAAACATCGTTGTGGGATACGACGCTGATCTCGACGGGCGAGCGATATCTCCATCGTGCACGAACGTACACCGAGATCGGTCGCTTTCAGATCGAAGCTGCTATCCAGTCTGTCCACTGCGCGAGAGCCGCATCAGGCTATACGGACTGGGCGGCGCTAGGTACGTTGTATGCCGCGCTCGTATCGATCTCGCCGACGCTAGGCGCGCGAGTCGCTCAGGCTGCCGCGATTGGTCGCACCGACGGTGCCAGTGCCGGGTTGGGTGCGCTTGACGCAATCTTCGGAGAGTCAGTACAGCGTTTTCAACCGGCCTGGGCTGTCCGAGCGCAGTTGCTGCACCAGGCTGGTTCCTCCAACGATGCTCTGGCGGCCTATGACAGGGCGATCTCCCTCACAACAGAAAATGCTGAGCGCGCATACCTGGAGCAGCGCCGCGCACAATTGGTTCCGCATGACGGCAGGGAATAGGCCGGCTGCCAGATCGCTCGATTAACAAAATCTCCGACCCTCCCGTCCAATCGGTGTGCACGAAATTCCATCGCGCACTGTGGATCCCCTTTACGGAGACTCAAGTCATCATGCGCGTGAAGTCGATATTATTTGGCCTGCCGTTGATGGCCGTGGCGTTGGGAGCCGCGGGAATGGCGACCGCCTGTGCACCAAACCGTACCGTTTACGACCCTTCGTACAACGACAATCACCGTTGGGACCGGCGCGAGCGGGCAGCATACGAACGGTGGGAAGCGGAACAACATCTCCGCCACATCGCATACGAACAGCGTGTCATCGCAGAGCAGCGAGCCTACTGGACGTGGCGCCATAATCACCCGGATGAGGACCGGTAGATCGTTTTTGACCGGCGGCGATGGTGTCGCAAGCGTACGCAACCGCCCCGAACAAATCCCGATTCAAGGGTAGCTTCTGCGTATTCAATCCGACGGGTTGGCCCCGCTTATGCATTTACGGGGGGTGTGCCGCCCATTTCGCTGGCGGCAGATCGTCTCGAGCAACCTTCGACGGGGATCCGAACATGTCACAAAGCATTCTGTACGGAACGGCCGCATACATCGCCGGAGCAGGTGCACTTACGTGGTGGCTGGGTGGGATCTTCAAGGGAGAACGCGCGACACTCGGCCTTCCGATTGAGCACCTTCGCGCGGCCGAAGCCTGGTACGAGTCGCAGAAAAATGCTAGGCGCCTCCAAGCGGAGGTGCACGCGATGGAAGAGGCCGCGACACATGGTGCTCAGTGGCGTCACTCGGCATGATTGCCCGCTGAACGCGGAATTTTTTTTCGCAAGCAGATAGAGAGGCGGAGTTAACGCAAAAACCGTGGCGAGGGATTAATCTCCTCGCCACGGTTTTTGCTTCCAAGCCAATTGGGCTTGAATATTACATCTGCGTATCGCTACCGCGGACCGTCGCTCAGTGCTCGTAGCTCGAGTTGATGAAAGCATCCACGTCGCTGTGCAACTTATCGTTCGCCTTCTGGTCGATATACACCATGTGACCCGTTGGGAAGTACGCGAAGGAAATGTTCTTGCGTACTGACGGCTCGAGCTGCATGTGCGAGACTGTTTCTTCGATTCCGTTAAATGGTGTCGCAAAATCGTAGTAACCGGCCAGCACCAGCACCTTCATCGTCGACTCCTGGGTCATCGCCTGGCGAAGTGCCTCGGCGACCTGGTCCCCACCGGTCTGATCCCACGGTCTGACATTCGCCGTGACGGTGTAGAAGGCGTTGCTCGTCCAATGCAAGTCGCGACGCACGTAGTCCATGAACGTGGCGGTGAATGCCCCTTCGTATGATGCTTCGCTCGGGTCGTACTCTGCTCGCTCGCC
>JBDTAZ010000227.1:0-20130 GCA_039924325.1 Gemmatimonadaceae bacterium | reverse complement strand
ATTCTTTCGGCGGCTGTTCGGGGTCAGCCGTGCACGCAGACCCACCCTCTAGGAATCTGGCGATGTCGCTGACCAAGCGCCAACGGGAAATTCTCAGTTATCTCGCTGACTACACCGAAGTGAACGGGTATGCCCCCAGCTTCGAGGAAATCGCGGAACGGTTCGATTACAGCTCCCTGGCGACGGTTCACGAGCACCTTAGCAACCTGGAGCGCAAGTCGTACATCAAACGGCGCTACAACGAGAGTCGCGGCATCGAAATCCTTCCATCGGAACAGTACCCCCGGGCGGTTCAGATTCCGCTTATGGGAACCGTTGCCGCGGGAATGCCGATCGAGGCCATCCAGTCACACGAGACGATTGCGGTGCCCGAGGATTTTGTGCGTCGTGGTGGCAACCACTTCGTACTTCGGGTGCGCGGAAACTCGATGATCGACGACCACATCTGCGATGGTGATTTCGTTGTCGTCAACGAGCGCGCGTCCTGTGACAACGGCGAGACTGTCATTGCTCTCATTGACGGTGCGTCGGCCACGGTCAAGCGTTTCTATCGTGAACGCGACGGCCGCATAAGACTGCAACCGCGCAACGAGCTGATGGCTCCCATTTATGTACACGAGAACGACCTTGCAATCCAGGGCGTGGTCGTAGGGGTAATGCGCCGGTGTTAGGTGTTCACCGGCGGCCACAACGCTGAACACAACACTGTCGCGGCGCTAGGCTCGCGGGAGTGCACTTCGCAGCCGTTCGAGGGCCGCCGTTGCAGAACCATCTGCGATCGCGGCCTTCGCTCTTTCCACGCCTTCACGGAGAGTGGCGGCCATTCCCGCAACGTATATCGCGGCGCCCGCGTTTGCGGCGACTGCGGCGATCGCGCCGGATGGTGCTGAGCCTTCGAGACACGCGCTCACCATGCTCGCGTTTTCTCCTGGCGAGCCGCCAGCGAGTTCCGACGCATGAGCCGAACTCAGACCAAGTGCCGCGGGATCTATAGTCCATTCGGTAACGGTCCCTCTGCGAATCTCGATTATCCGCGTCGTGCCAAGCGGCGAAATCTCGTCCATGCCAGGTTCACCGTGCACGACGAGCGAGTGCGCGGTGCCGAGCGCTGCGAGTGCTTTTGCAATCACCACAGCGCGGTCCGCGTCAGCGACACCGATCACTTGGCGTCCAGCCGATGCAGGGTTTGCAAGCGGCCCAATAATGTTCATTACGGTGGGAACGCCCAGTTCACGTCGCACCGGTCCGACGTGCCGCATCGCCGGATGCATGCGCGGCGCAAACATGAACACGATGCCGGCCGAACGAAAGGCGCGTTGCATCGCTTCAACATCGACGTCGATATTGACGCCTAGCGCCTCGAGAACGTCAGCGCTGCCCGATCGCGATGTGAAGGACCGGTTCCCGTGTTTTGCGACACGCACGCCCGCGCCCGCAGCAACGAGCGCAGCGGCAGTCGAGATATTGAATGTTCCTACCGAACCGCCGCCGGTACCGCACGTGTCGACGACGCTATCCGGATCGGGCAGCTCAAGCCGTACCATCGCCCGCCGCAAGGCGTTCGCCGCCCCGGCGATGACTTCCGACGTCTCACCACGTACTCGAAGGCCGGTCAGAAGAGCCGAAATCTGAATTGGAGACGCGTCGCCGCGCATGACCACGTCGAACGCCGCTGTGACGGCGTCCTGTTCGAGCGATCGATTGTGTACGAGTGCAGCGATCACGTCCTGCAACGGCGCAGGCGGCGGGGTGTGCGTCATCGGGTCAGTTCTTCAAGGAGCTCGCCGGCACCACCAGACTCTCCGCAGCAGCATCCGCTTCGGCGAGACGGGTTTCCAGCTCGCGGATAAGTTCGGTTTGTACGCGCATTGCCGTGTCCTGCTGATGCAGCTGAACATGCGCACGCTCAAGACGATCCACTGCGTTTATGACCTGTGCCTCGATCGCAACCAGCCGCTGCTCCGCGGCGACAGCCCGACGCTCGGCGGCGCCGATTGCGTCACGCAGGCGGTGCACAACGTCGCTCGTCCCTGCACGCTGCGCGGCACGCAGCCGCTCAACCTCACGCTCGAGGCCCGAGGCGGAACTCGCATGTTCAGCGCGCAGTCTGTTGGTGACGTCGTGAAGCGCTGCAACTGCTTCGAACCGGGCATCTCGCTCGTAGAACCGCGCGTACGCGAGCTCAAACAAAGTTGCAAGCGGAGTCGCCCTCTCCAGCAGCTTTGGTCCAGAGCGGCGGCTGGAATCGTACAGCGCCAGGGCGGCAGCGAGCGCACCTTCGAGGACTATGCCCTTGAGTAGCAGGCGAAACTCGCCAACTCCAGCTTCAACGCCAAGCAGCCGCGCGAACTGCGAACCTTGATCGCCGACATCCGCAAAGCGCTGGCCGGCGAGTACCGCGTACTGGACCGTCGGCGGAAGATGATCGAGCGCGAGCAGTGCGTACGGCGGGAGTGCGCCGTCTGAAGGCGCGTCCGCCGACCCCAGCGCCTTGTTGACCAGAGCGTTGCGTCGAGGGTCCACGGTGAGAAGCACGAGTCCCGTGTTCCGGTCAGCAGCGCACAGCTCTTCGTGGACTGCCGTGAGCGCAGCAGCGGCGTCTGGGGCGAGAGCGAGATCAGCCGCGAGTGCGGGAAGAGATTTCACGGACATCCGATGCTGCGAGTTTGCTGCCTAAATCGTGATTTGTCAATCGTTTGCGTGCGTTTTGCGCATATGAATTTTGCCGCCGCGATTGCTTGACTTCATACCGGCACTCCGTAAGTTCCGGCCCATGCGGGAGCGCACCGTCCAACTCGTGCTGCAGTACGACGGGTCACGGTTCGCCGGATGGCAGCGTCAGCCGACATCGGTAACGGTTCAGGGTGCCATCGAAGAGGTTCTCGAACGCTTGTTCGAGCGTCGCATTACGCTGATTGGGGCTGGACGGACGGATGCTGGGGTTCACGCGCGAGGACAGTCTGCGCACGTGCGAGTTCCGGAGGCGTGGGACGCCTCCAAACTTCGCCGAGCGCTCAACTCGCTGCTCCCATCAGATGTCTGGATTGCAAACGCGCATCACGTTACCGATCAATTTCACGCCCGTTACAGCGCCGTTTCGCGGCGGTACACCTATCAGATCGGGACGGACGATGAGTCCGCCTCCCCTTTTCGGCGCGGTTACGAATATCATCTTCCATGGCGACTGCCGCACGAAGCGCTCCTCCCGGATGTGGCCCGGACTCTGCTGGGCGAGCACCAGTTTTTCGGCTTTGCCGTTCGCGGGACTGCCCCCACGTCGGACGAACACAAATGCACGGTGACTCATGCCGCCTGGAATCGCGTTGGTGGACGGCTGGACTTCACGATCGAGGCGAATCGATTTCTGCACCACATGGTTCGCTTCCTGGTTGGAAGCATGATTGACGTGGCCGCTGGGCGTAGGTCTCAGGACTCGTTCGCCGAACTGCTGGCGGCGCCGGACAATCGTGCAGTTTCGCCCCCATCGCCATCGCATGGGCTAGTTCTTGAACGTGTCGCCTACCCAGCGCACTTCTATTCAGAGGGAGCATGAAGATCTTTGTGCAGAGCGCGGCAATCGCCCAGATCAAGGAGTGGGCCGATGCGGAGCTGCTCGATGGCGTGGTGCTTTCTCCGCTCGACCTGGCCGAGGAAGACCCGACGGCTTCAGTCGTTGACCGGCTAACGGAAATTGCCGTCGACTTCGGCGTGCCAATTTGCGTACCGGTTACGGCCATTAACGGACCTGAGATGTACCGAGAGGCGCGCGATCTCTCACGTGCGTCCGAACACGCGATCATTCAGCTTCCGTTTGTCGAAGACGCCGTTTCACCGATCCGCAAGCTCGTTGCCGATGGCGTCAAGGTCTGCGCGACGCACGTATACTCCGGCGCTCAGGCATTCATCGCCGGCAAGCTGGGCGCATCGATGATCGCAATAGACGTACGCGACCTCGAAGCGCAGGGCCGGCCAAGTACGGAAATGGTGGAGCAGGTCCGAGCGGTAATCGACAAGTGCGGCTTTGAATGCGACGTCGCTGTCACGCCAGCGCAGAACTCGGTCGCATTCACGGAGTATTTGCTTGCTGGGGCTGACACGGCGTATGTCACTACCGAACTGTTCTCGTCGCTGATGATTCATTCGCTCACGGACCGAGGCGTCGATCGATACCTGAGCGCGCTCAGCAAGCGCCGCACGCCAAGGAGCCTCTGAGCCATGATGCGCCGCTGCGCTGTTTCGATCGCCGCCGCCTTGGTTGCGTGCAACGGCGGCTCCACAAATGCGCAACAGGCCATCGTTACGCAGTCCACGTCGAACGCGCAGGTCGACGCTTCACGTCGGACCGCGATCACCTCCGCTGTCGCGCGTGTGGCTCCGAGCGTCGTTACAGTGCAGACGGAAGCCGTTCAGAAAGTTCCCGCCGACATGCTTGAGCAATTTTTCGGTGGCCAGTCGGCGGAGCGGCCAGTCGCCGGGCTTGGATCCGGTTTCATTATCCGCAAGGATGGCGTCATACTCACGAACGCGCACGTCGTTCGTGGAGCCACCAGCATCTCGGTTGCGTTACGCGACGGAACCACCTACTCCGCAAAGCTGGTTGGTCTCGATGACGTGAACGATCTCGCGGTACTCAAGGTCGACGCCTCAGACATGCCAGTCGCTCCGCTCGGCAATTCTTCATCGCTCATAGTTGGAGAATGGGCCATCGCGATCGGCAACCCGTATGGTTTTGTTCTCGCTAATACGGAGCCGAGCGTAACGGTCGGCGTCGTGAGTGGAGTTGGGCGGAATTTACTTGCGAGCCCGTCCGATGGCGGCAACGGCGCGTACGTGGACATGATTCAGACGGATGCTGCGATCAATCCGGGCAATTCGGGCGGCCCGCTTGTCGACGCCGCGGGCGAAGTGATCGGCGTCAACAGTTCCATCTACTCACCCAGCGGCGGTTCGGTCGGTCTCGGGTTTGCAATCCCGATGAATCGAGCGTCGCGCGTCGCAGACGACCTCCTCTCACACGGTAAGGTGCGCCGGCCGTGGATAGGAGTCAAACCATCGATTGGTTCAAATCGCACGCTTGGAAAGGCCCCTGCAATCGGGGTCAAGATTGCCGCGGTGACACCAGGATCCCCAGCGGCGAACGCGGGCATCCGCGCCGGAGATGTGATCATACGTGCTGCGGCACGCCCGATCAGGAATGCGTACGACTGGGAGGCTGAGCTTCTTGAGCTGCGGGTCGGCGACACGGTACCGATCGTGCTTAGTCGTGACGGCGCCGAGATGACACTTAGCGTCCGAGTTGCGGATCTGCCCGAAGTGAACGCGCCGCGTGTCACCGTCCTTCACGAAATCGACCTCACGACCCTGACTCCGGCGATCAGATCGGAACGGAACATCCGCGCCAGCGTTGGCGCGTACGTCCAGAATGTAAGCGCGCGCGTGCAGGAGCAAATCGGACTCGCGCCGGGGGATGTCATCGTCCAGGTGAACAGCACCCGGATTACAAGCGCCGAAGACGCGGCACAGGCGCTGAACAGCGGACGCGGCGCGGTCGTGATGTATGTCGAGCGCAATGGTCAGTACTACACAACGGAGTTTGTGACTCAATAGATGCACACTACTTACTCATCCCCGCTTTCTGCGCGCTACGCATCGCGCGCGATGCTTGAGTTATGGTCTCCGCAACAGCGCCATCGTCTCTGGCGCGAACTCTGGATTGCACTTGCCGAGTCCGAGATGGAACTGGGCATCGACATCCCGGCGGCGGCCATTGAGGAAATGCGTAGCGTGGCAAACGACATCGATTTCGACGCGGCCGCCAAATACGAGCAGCGCTTCAGGCATGATGTAATGGCGCACGTTCACACGTTTGGTGACGCGGCGCCGAGCGCTCGCCGGTTCATTCATTTGGGCGCGACGAGCGCGTTTGTCACGGACAACGCGGATCTTGTCCTCATGCATCGGGCTCTTGAGATGCTTCGGACTCGCGCGTTGGATGTCTTGAGAGCACTCTCGAAGTTCGCCCTCACATGGAAGGCTGAACCGACGCTGGGCTATACACATCTGCAGCCGGCCCAGCTCACGACGGTCGGAAAGCGCGCTACTCTGTGGATGCAGGACCTGGTACTGGACGTGGCCGACATCGACTATCGGCTTGCGAGCATGCCGCTCCGCGGGGTAAAGGGAACGACCGGTACACAGGCGTCGTTCCTTCGGTTGTTTAATGGAGACGACGCGAAAGTACGTGAATTGGATCGACGAGTCACGGCAAAGATGGGTTTCGCCACGTCTATTCCGGTGAGCGGTCAGACGTATACTCGTAAGATCGATGCTGGCGTGCTTGGCGTGGTAGCCGGCGCCGCAGCAAGCGCCGCGAAGTTTGCGAGTGATATGCGCATGTTGCAGTCATTCGGCGAGATCGAGGAACCGTTCGAAAAAGAACAGATCGGCTCAAGCGCCATGGCGTACAAACGCAATCCAATGCGTTCAGAGCGAATCAACTCGCTGGCGCGTTTCGTTCTGTCGCTGGAGACGAACGCCAACGAAACGCACGCCGTGCAGTACTTCGAGCGCACGCTAGACGATAGTGCTAATCGCAGGCTAGTAATCCCCGAGATGTTCCTGGCGACGGACGCGATCATGCTGATTTACCGCAATATTGCGTCGGGCCTCGAGGTTCATCCCGCGCGAATCGCAACCCGCGTCGCCGACGAGTTGCCCTTCATGGCCACGGAAGAGCTTATCGTTCGCGCAGTGGAGGCGGGCGGAGACCGCCAGGTTGCCCATGAAGTAATTCGCAGACACAGCGTCGCAGCCGCCAGCGCCATGAAGAACGGTGCCCCTCGAAACGACATGCTTGACCGCCTCGCCGGCGATCCGGAGTTTGCAGTTCCGCTTGACGACCTGATGAGTGCGATCGACGCGCGACAATTTATTGGCCGCTCTGCATCGCAGGTGACGGAGTTTTTGAGGGAAGTCGTGGAACCGTTGATCGGAACGTCGACCGAACCCTCAGAGACTGAGGTACTGCGCGTATGAGTGTCACCATCAGCACTACCTCGCTGCCACTACCGCTTCTGCGTCATGGAAAGGTGCGGGACGTGTATGAGGTTGATGCACACCGGCTGCTGCTCGTCGCCACCGACCGGGTGAGCGCGTTCGACGTCGTCATGGACCGGCCGATCCCACACAAGGGCGCGGTGCTCACGCAAATCACCGCTTGGTGGTTGAGCCAGCTGCGAGATATCCCGCATCACATGATTACCGCCGACGTCGACGAGGTAATTCGGCTTGTTCCATCACTCGCTGCGCATCGGGAAGAGCTCGCCGGCCGCTCGATGCTGAGCTATCGTGCCGAGGTCTTTCCGGTCGAATGCGTGGTGAGGGCCTATCTGTCAGGAAGCGGCTGGAAGGACTATCGCGACACCGGCAAACTTGCCGGAGAGCGGCTGCCCGCGGGAATGCAGGAGAGCGAGGCGCTTCCAGCGCCCATTTTCACTCCAGCAACCAAAGCGGAGTCAGGACACGACGAAAACATCTCTCGCGCCAATGCGCGCGAGCGGCTTGGGCCGGTGGCCGATGAACTGGAGGCACTTTCGCTCAGGCTGTTTGAATACGGGACAGCGATCGCAGCTGAGGCTGGATTGATCCTGGCCGATACAAAGTTTGAATTCGGCCGGCGTGACGGCCGGGTTATATTGATAGATGAGGTGATGACGCCAGACAGTTCCCGTTTCTGGGCACGCGATAGTTACCGCGTGGGCACAACTCCACCGAGCTTCGATAAACAACCACTGCGCGACTACCTGCAGACATTGCGTGACAAGGGCGAGTGGAATGGTGAGGCACCTGGCCCGCACATTCCCGACGATGTCGCGCGCGCCATGAGCAACCGCTATCTCGAGGCGTTCCGACGCATCACCGGCGCACCGCTCTCAATCGGAGACGACTCTTGAGCTTCGCGCGTGAGGGCTGGCCGTTCATTGGAATCGGCGTCGCGCTTGTCGTCATTGCGTTCGCTGTTGCGCTGCAATTCCGCTCGTGGCCGCTATGGCTTGTGGCCGTCGTCCTTACCGTTCTCGCGCTTTGGTGCGCCTACTTCTTTCGTGATCCGGAACGTACCGGCCCACGCGGCGCTGCTCTTGTCATCGCTCCCGCTGACGGCAAGGTGCTCATGATTACGGAAGTTGACGAACCGCGCTTCATCCAGGGCCGTGCAACAAGGATCTCGATCTTCATGAACGTCTTCAACGTTCACGTTAACAGATATCCCGTCGACGGTCGCGTCGATTTCGTTTGGTACAACAAGGGCAAGTTCCTTAACGCGGCCGCCGAGAAATCAAGTCTCGAGAACGAACAGATGTCGGTTGGTGTTACCACGCCGTCCGGCGTGCGCATATTGACACGCCAGATCGCAGGTCTGATCGCGCGACGAATAGTGACATACAGCAAGGTCGGCGACGAGGCACATCAGGGCGACAGGCTCGGAATAATTCGATTCGGATCGAGGGTCGATGTGTTCATACCTCCTACGTCGACTGTAAAGGTCAAGCTTGGCGAGATCACTACAGCGGGAACGACCGTACTTGCGGATATCGTAAAGTGAATGCCCGTTCGGCAATACCGCGTCAACGAACAAGACGGCCGATTCGTCGTGCGGCGATCATGCTCCCCAGCGGTCTCACGATCGCCAACCTCTTCTTCGGGATTTTCGCGATCGTCGCAGCTTCACGTGGCGATCCATCGAAGGCGGGACTGTATGTAGTCATCGCTGGCATCTTCGACGTGTTCGACGGTCGCGTCGCCCGAGCGACCAATACTGGTACTCCGCTCGGATCGGAGCTCGACTCACTCGTCGATATCGTCTCCTTCGGCGTTGCACCCGCGATGATCATGTACTTCGCGGTGCTCAACCGCGAAGGGTGGGACTGGGTCTTCTCATTCGCGTTCATCGCCTGCGCGGCACTCCGGCTTGCTCGCTTCAATGTCGAACAGGCCGGTCGCGCAAAACGATATTTTCACGGGCTTCCGAGTCCGGCCGCGGGTTTGACGCTGGCAACGTATTACTGGTTCAGCCAGACTACTCTGTACAATGACACCAACATCGCGAACCTGCCGTGGCACGTAATGCTGCGATTCGTCATGGCTGGCCTTGGGGCGCTCATGGTGAGCGACGTGTCTTACCCGGCCGTACCGAACGTCGGATTCAAGTCGCTCCGCGACATACTAGGCACGGTCGTCGTCGTCGGCACCGTTATTGGCGTCTTTTTCGTGCCAAAGCAATTCTTCTTTCCAGCCTGCCTCGCGTACGTACTCTACGGACTCATCTCAACGGTGTTTCTTGGTCTCGTGGGTCTAAGAGCGTCGACTGAATTGGACGACGATGTCGAGCACGACGAAGGACTGGCGCATGCTGCAGGCGTGAGAACCGGATCGGCTTCGCGCTCGTATGTATCCGGTGAAGTAGATGGTAGCACCGCGGCAACTTCCGGAGCAGCATCCCCACCACGTCGGCGTCGACGTCGACGCCGACCACGCCGCGATGGCGGCGATTCCGGCGATTCCGGCGATGACGGACAATTACCTACATCAGACGATTGAGGCATAAGTGGAGTTATATCGCGTTCCCGTTCAGATTGTCCCCCGCCCGGGAATCCTCGATCCGCAGGGTGCGGCGGTCGTAGGAGCGCTGCGGACGCTGGGCTTCGCATCAGTCGTCGATGTCCGCATCGGGCGTTTCCTGACGGTCGACGTTGAAGCTGATTCAGCCGACGCTGCGACGCTGGCGGTGCAACGCATGTGTGAGAAGCTGCTTGCCAATCCGGTGATCGAGGACTTCGCTCTTGATGCCCCGATGGTCCAACCCAAGGGCCAGTCATGAAATTCGGGATCGTGACGTTCCCGGGCTCCAACGGGGACTACGATGCGTACCACGCCGCCGCGGAAGCACTCGGAGAAGAAGCGGTGTATCTGTGGCACAAGGACCACGACCTGAAGGACTCTGATGTCGTCATCCTCCCGGGAGGATTCAGTTACGGCGACTATCTTCGTGCGGGCGCGATTGCTCGGTTCAGTCCTATCATGAACGAGGTCGTTGCACATGCAAAACGTGGGGCGCCTGTACTCGCTATCTGCAACGGATTTCAGGTTGCGTGTGAGGCGGGCTTGCTCCCTGGTGCATTGATGCGCAACATCTCGCGTCGCTTCATCTCCCGAGCCGTGAGTCTTCGCGTAGAGAATGCCACGAGCATGTTTACGCATGAATACTTCGCCGGTCAGGTGCTTCGTCTTCCCGTAGCCCACGGCGATGGTCGTTACGTTGCCGAAGCAGATGTCGTAGCGGCTCTCGAAAACGAAGGACGTGTCGCGCTCAGGTATTGCGCGGCCGACGGAAGCGTTGGTGAGGCCGACAACCTGAACGGGTCAGTCAACTCCATCGCTGGGATCCTCAACCAGTCTGGCAACGTGCTTGGAATGATGCCGCATCCCGAACGAGCCGTCGATCCGCTTCTCGGCGTTCCGGACGGACTGGGTCTTTTTCACAGCCTGCTAGCGGGAGTAGCTGCCTGACATGAGCGTAGTACTCCCCCGCCCCGGCGACCCGGACATTACTCCAGCACTTGTAAAGGAACACGGACTGACTCCCGAAGAGTTCGACCGCGTCTCGAAAATGCTCGGCAGAACGCCCACTTTTACCGAACTCGGTATCGTTAGCGCGCTCTGGAACGAGCATTGTTCGTACAAGCATTCAAAGAATACGCTCAAGACGCTTCCAACCGATGGCGCTGCGGTAATTCAGGGCCCCGGAGAGAATGCTGGTGTCGTCAGCATTGGCGACGGTATCGCCATCGCATTCAAGATCGAATCACATAACCACCCCTCGGCGATTGAACCATACCAGGGTGCAGCCACAGGTGTCGGCGGAATATTGCGGGATGTATTCACCATGGGTGCCCGACCGATTGCGATGCTCAACTCTCTGCGGTTTGGTTCACTCGATAGTGCGCGCAATCGCTATCTGTTCGCCGGCGTCGTGAAGGGGATCGGTGACTACGGCAACTGCATCGGAGTTCCAACTGTCGCAGGAGAGATTGTGTTTGACCCTGCGTACGACGGCAATCCGCTTGTTAATGCAATGTGCGTCGGCATGCTGCGCGAAGATGAACTGATCCTCGCCAAGGCGCAGGGTATCGGGAACCCAATCCTTTGTGTCGGTGCTCGCACCGGTCGCGATGGCATACATGGCGCCTCCTTCGCCTCCGAGGATCTGTCGGAAGCCAGCGAGGCAAAGCGGCCACGCGTTCAGGTCGGCGACCCGTTCACTGAAAAGCTGTTGCTCGAGGCCAGCCTTGAGCTGATCCGGAGCGGACACATCGTCGCGATTCAGGATATGGGCGCGGCTGGTCTTACATCCTCGTCCGCAGAGATGGCCGCGCGCGGCGATGTCGGCGTAACTATCGACACCAGCCGCGTCCCTGTCCGTGAAACTGGAATGACGCCGTATGAGATACTGCTGAGCGAGTCGCAGGAGAGGATGCTCGTCGTAGCGCTGGAGGGGCACGAAGAAGCTGTTCGTGAGATTCTCTTCAAGTGGGATCTCACGGCCGAGGTTATCGGCAAAGTCATCGCCGAACCAGTCTACCGAGTGACAGAGGGTGACAGGGTCGTTGCAGAGTTCCCCGGTTCCGACCTCGTCACGCAATGCCCACGCTACGACGTTCCCGCGAAAGAAGGTGAGGAGGCCGTCAGACTTCGCGGCATGGACGTCGGTGCAATTGCTGAACTCACGGAAGAAAGTGATCCAGCGTGGACGACGCTCAAGTTGCTCTCCACTCCCACGATCGCGAGCAAGCGCTGGGCGTTTCAACAGTACGATTCGACTGTTCGCACCAACACCGTTGTCGGACCGGGTGGAGACGCCGCCGTGTTGCGCATTCGAGGGACCGATCGGGCCATCGCGGTCAAGACCGACTGCAACGGACGTTATGTCGCTTTGGATCCGCGTGTCGGCGGGCGGATCGCGGTGGCGGAAGCAGCTCGTAACGTCGCCTGTACCGGTGCACGTCCACTCGCCATCACGAACTGCCTCAACTTTGGAAATCCGACGCGCCCCGAAGTCTTTTTCCAGTTTAAAGAAGCTGTAGCTGGTATCGGCGAAGCGTGCATCGCGCTTGATACACCCGTGACTGGCGGAAACGTGTCGTTCTACAACGAAAGCCCGACCGGCAGCGTGCACCCAACGCCTGTGATTGGAATGGTCGGCGTGATCGACTCCCTCGAGCACATTACGCGCTCGACGTTCCACAACGTCGGCGACGCGATTGTGCTGCTTGGCGATTGTACCGACGAAATCGGTGGCAGCGAATACCTCGCTGCTGTACACGGTGTCACAGGCGGGCCGCCACCGCGTTGCGACCTGGACCGTGAGCGTAATGTGATCAACACACTGCTCCAATCGATCCAGGCCGGCGTTGTCGCCTCAGCCCACGATTGCAGCGATGGAGGTCTCGTCGTAGCCCTCGCTGAATGCCTGATCTCGAACGCCGAAGCAACGACGGGTGCGGACGTTGATCTCACGGCATGGAGTTCTTTGCCAGATCGGGCTGTCCTCTTCGGCGAAGCCCAGGGTCGGGTCGTCGTATCGTCAGGCGAGGCAGCTCGAGTTCTGCAGATCGCGGCGGCGAATTCCGTTCCGGCCCGCAAAATCGGAACGGTGACGTCGCATGTTCGAGGATTGACGATTCGCGTCGGCAGCCAGACGGTCAAAATTGGAACTGATCAGCTCGCCGAAGCGTATCACACTGCTATTCCGAGAATAATGGACAGGACCGCGCAGACGGCCGTAATCGACGAAGTCGAAGGAGTGTTGTCTTAGATGTGTGGAGTGTTTGGAATTTTTGGTGACGATCGCGCAGCGTCGCTGACGCAACTTGGACTCTATTCTCTCCAGCATCGGGGACAGGAGTCCTGGGGAATGGTGTCCGTCAGCCCGGAAGGCGTCGCCCGTGCAACTCGCTCGATGGGCCTAATATCCGAAGCGAGCACCAGGAATGCGCCGCTCGACGCGCGCTTGGCGATAGGCCACACCCGTTACAGCACCGCTGGGAGTTCCACAATCGAGAATGCGCAACCGATTCTCGCTCGCTCGCGTGACGGACATATCGCTCTCGGACACAACGGCAATCTTACCAACGCGACCGAACTACGTCGCGAGTTGGAGGATCAGGGTTCGATCTTCTCCTCGACCATTGATTCCGAAGTCATCGTGCACCGAATTGCGAAAGCACCGGACGGTGCGCCCGAGACACGCCTGGCGGCAGCGCTCGCGCCAGTCGAAGGCGCCTTTTCTCTCGTCGCAATCATTGGTGATACTCTCCTTGCTGCGCGCGACCCGCGCGGATGGCGACCGCTGGTAATGGGCGAGGTTAACGGCGCCATTGTTTTTGCGTCGGAATCATGTGCACTCGACATCGTGAACGCTACCGCAATTCGCGAGGTTGTACCGGGCGAGATCATCGCCGTCGACGCGAACGGCATTCGCTCGATATTCCCTTTCGAACGAAAGGCGTCCACTCGCTGCGTTTTTGAGTACGTCTATTTTGCACGACCGGACAGTCGCGTCTTTGGTGGCTCCGTCGACCGCGCGCGTCGCGCGCTAGGCAGACAGCTCGCCAGAGAAAGCCCCGCCCCCACCGCAGATCTAGTCTTCGCCGTACCAGACTCTTCCAATTCGGCGGCTCTTGGGTTCGCCGAGGAATCGCATATTCCTTATGAGCTCGCTCTCATCCGAAACCACTACGTCGGGCGAACGTTCATCCAGCCGGAGCAGGCTGGCAGGGATGCCAAAGTCAAGGTAAAGTACAACGCGGTGCGCGAAGTCCTGGAAGGCAAGCGCGTCGTAATGGTGGATGACTCGATAGTACGTGGAACTACCACTCGCGGACTGGTTGCGATGGTCCGCGGCGCCGGTGCGACTGAAGTACACATGCGGGTCAGCTCTCCTCCCGTTACAGGTCCGTGTTATTACGGGATCGACACTCCGAATCGCGAGGACTTGATTGCGGCCAATTTCTCCATCGATGAAATCGCGAAGCACATCGGAGTCGATTCACTCGGCTATCTGTCACTCGACGGCATGTTGAACGCGGTGCCGGATGGGCCCGACGGTTTCTGCCACGCATGCTTTTCCGGTGATTATCCAACGGCCCCGCCGACGGATCCGGACAAGCTTCGTTTCGGATGCGGTTGCTGAACGTGAGCCAGAAGGTCTTCTTCTTCGGTGCTGGCAAGGCCGAAGGTACGCGCGAGATGAAAGAGTTGCTCGGTGGCAAGGGCGCTAATCTCGCGGAGATGACCAATCTCGGAGTACCCGTTCCACCCGGCTTCACAATCGCGTGCAGTGAATGTATCGCGTACCTGCAAAACGGCTCCTACTCAGACGAACTCCGCGCCGAGGTCGATGCAAGTGTAGCGCGGCTTGAAGCAACGTCCGGCAAGAAGTTCAGCGATCCTGTCAATCCGTTGCTTGTTTCGGTTCGTTCCGGCGCGTCCGTGTCGATGCCAGGGATGATGGAGACAATCCTGAATCTGGGGCTCAACGACCGCACGGTCGTGAGTCTTGCTCGTGCGAGCGGAAGCGCTCGTTTCGCGTACGACTCCTACCGTCGCTTCATCCAGATGTACGCCGATGTCGTTATGGATGTGCCAAGCAGCGATTTTGAGCACCTGCTGACATCGAAGCGCATGACCGCCGGTGTTTCGACGGATGCAGAGTTGAGCGAGGACAACCTTCGCAACATTGTCGAAGAGTTCAAGGCCGTCGTACGCAACCGGACTGGGATTCCCTTCCCGACCGATCCGAGCGAACAGCTCTGGGGCGCCATCCAGGCGGTGTGGCGTTCATGGACGCTCAAGAAGGCCCGTGATTACCGCCGCGTGAACAGCATTCCCGAATCGCTCGGCACCGGCGTAAATGTCGTGGCAATGGTATTCGGCAACCTCGGCAACGATTCCGGAACGGGCGTCGCCTTCACTCGCGATCCGTCGACGGGCGAGCATAAGTTCTACGGCGAATTCCTTATAAATGCGCAGGGTGAAGACGTCGTCGCCGGCATTCGCACGCCGATCGCCATTGATCAAATGGCGAGCCAGCTTCCGGCGTCGTTTGACCAGCTCATGGATACGCAGGCAAGACTTGAGCGGCATTTCCGCGACATGCAGGATATCGAGTTCACGGTAGAACGCGGCACGTTGTACCTGCTGCAGACGCGTACCGGGAAACGTACGGCAACCGCGGCTGTGCGAATCGCGCGGGACATGGTTGACGAAGGGCTTATTACCACTCGCGAGGCAATCCTCCGGGTGCCGGCTGCGCAGCTCGATCAGTTGCTCCACCCGATCATCGACCCCACTGCTCGCGCGAAGCCACTCTGCAGTGGGCTTCCAGCAAGCCCGGGCGCTGAGAGCGGCATCGCCGTATTCGACCCCGACATCGCCGAGTCACGCGCTGCGGCGGGCGACGCGGTAATTCTGGTTCGCGAGGAAACAACGCCCGAAGACTTCCACGGTATTGTCGCCGCGCGAGCCGTTCTGACGGCTCGTGGAGGGATGACAAGCCACGCGGCGGTAGTCGCGAGAGGAATGGGAAAGTGCGCTGTCGTAGGGTGTCGCGACATTCACGTCGAGGTCGACCATCGCCGATTCACCGCCGGCGGAAAAACGATCAACGAGGGGGACTACATCACCCTCGATGGCGCGACTGGACGTGTCTTCTCCGGAGCCTTGCCGACGATCCCCAGCGAGGTCGTCCAGGTCACCAACGGCACGCTCAGATCCGCCTCGGCGCCAACGTACCAGGCCTACTCTGAACTGCTGGGCTGGGCCGACGAGGTCCGCACGCTCAAGGTCCGGGCAAACGCCGACACGCCGCGGGACGCTCGGACCGCCCGGAACTTCGGCGCGGAAGGCATCGGGCTCTGTCGAACGGAGCACATGTTCTTCGAAGGCGAGCGTATCCATGCGATGCGCGAGATGATCGTCGCACGGGATGAGTCCGGCCGCCGCCGGGCCCTGGCAAAGCTGCTTCCTATGCAGCGAGCCGACTTTGAAGGAATATTCGAAGCCATGGACGGGCTCCCCGTGACCATTCGGTTGCTCGACCCGCCACTCCATGAGTTCCTCCCCCACGGCGGCGAGGAAAGCAAGCTCCTGGCCCGCAGCCTGGACATTCCCAGAAATGACCTCCAGCGCATCGTGGAGGCACTACGGGAGACCAACCCGATGCTCGGACACAGGGGCTGCCGGCTCGGCATTACCTACCCCGAGATAACCGAGATGCAGGGGCGAGCAATCTTCGAAGCGGCCGTCAGGGTCAAAAGGCGCGGGATAGATGTGCGACCCGAAATAATGGTCCCCCTGGTCTCCGCCGTGACCGAATTTGACAACCAGCGGGCGATCCTCGAGAACGCGGCCGACCAGGTTCTGGGTGTGATGGGGGAAACCGTCCCGTACCTTATTGGTACTATGATAGAGCTCCCCAGGGCCGCTCTCACGGCGGGGGAAATAGCCAAGCGGGCCCAATTCTTCAGCTTCGGGACCAACGACTTGACCCAGACCACTTACGGCCTCAGCCGCGACGATGCCGGGCGCTTCCTTCCATCTTACGTAGAAAGTGGCATTTTTCCTGATGATCCGTTCCAGACTTTGGACACAGTCGGGGTTGGCCGCCTGATTCGCATGGCAGTGGACGACGGGCGAAAAGCTCGGCCAGGGATTAAATTGGGCATCTGCGGCGAGCACGGAGGCGAGCCGCGTTCGGTGGCTTTTTGTCACGCCATTGGTCTCGACTACGTCTCATGCTCTCCTTATCGCGTCCCGATAGCTCGACTCGCCGCTGCACATGCCGCAATAGAGGCCTCCACTGACCGCTAGCGCTTTTTCCGCGCCGGCGATCGCCGGCCCCGTTCTGAGCCTCGCGCCACCGCGTCCGCTCAGAATTGCCCTGGTCACGGAGTACTACTATCCGCACCTCGGTGGTATCTGCGAGCACGTCCACTTCTTCGCACGGGAAGCGCGAAGACTCGGGCACCACGTAGACATCATCACTTCCAACCTGCCTGGCGCCGTCCCTGAGTCGGGAGTGATCCGCATCGGCAGAAGCCAGCCGATCTACGCCAACGGATCCCAGGCACGCATCACGTTGGGATTGTCGCTTCGAAAGGACATGCGACGAGTACTCCGTGAGGGCCGCTACGACATCGTCCACGTTCACTCGCCACTCAGTCCAATTCTTCCGATGCTTGCCATCGAAGAAGCTGACTGTCCCACCGTCGGAACTTTCCACACCTACTTCGACAAATCGCTCGGCTATCAATTGGGTCGCAAGTATTTTCAGCGACGGTTGGACATGCTCGACGTTGCAATCGCGGTATCACACTCGACGACGATCGCACTGGATCGATATTTCGAAGCCGACTGGACCATCATTCCAAACGGAATCGATATCAACCTTTTCAATCCGCACGCACCGTTTCCGCCAGGCATGCGTCGCGACGTACCAGCTGTCCTGTTCCTCGGTCGCTTCGACCCGCGTAATGGTCTCACTACACTGATCGATTCATTCAAACGCGTGCGTGGCAAGGGTCGCGAAGCTCAACTCGTAGTAGTGGGCGACGGTCCGTTGCGCAAACACTACTTCCGCGCTGCAGCGGGCGACCCTGATATCACGTTTGTAGGCTCGGTGTTGAAGGAACGCCCCAGCTACTATGCACACGCGGCGATGTACGCTTGTCCCACTACCAAAGCGTCCTTCGGAATCACATTGCTCGAGTCGATGGCGTGCGAGACGCCGGTAGTCTGCTCCGACATACTTGGATTCAGGGACGTGGTAAAGGACGGACGCGAGGCACTCATGGTACCGTGCGGTGATCGCGACGCGCTCGCCGATGCGATGGTCACGCTGCTCGATGATGAGACGCTGCGAACGCGCCTCGGCAAAACTGGCCGGCGTGAAGCTGAGCAATACTCCTGGCCGCGCGTGACGCAATCCGTCCTGGAACAATACGATAGCGTTATCGCGCGGCGTTCAGCGGCGGCATGATCCTTACCGTAGCCGCCGCGGTTGTCGCGGCGGGGACGGCCACTTATGGGGCATTCTACAGAAACAGCCCCGTCTTTGGATCCGTCCTACATCAGCTTCCCACCTCCGGTCTCGACGTATCGCTCACATTCGATGACGGGCCCAATCCCTATGCGACGCCGCTGATTCTAGACGCGCTCGAACGCGCGAATGTCAAGGCGACATTTTTCTTTCTCGGCCGACATGTCGAGCGATGGCCCGACATTGCTCGACGAGCAGCGGCAGAAGGTCATCAGATCGGCAATCACGGATACTTCCACCGCAAGCTGCACCTTCGTGGCATCGCATACGTCCGCGACGATCTCGGACGCGGCAAACGCGCCATAGAAGCGGCATGTGGCGTAACACCTGCGTTCTTCCGAGCACCGCACGGTTTTCGTAGTCCGTGGGTTACCCCAATCGCCCGATCCATGGGACAAAAAACCGTTGGCTGGTCCCTGGGTGTCTGGGATACCGACTTGCCTGGCGCCGAAGCAATCGCGAAAAGAACGGTGGACGGCGCACGTCCTGGCTACATCCTGCTCCTGCATGACGGCGACGGATACGATCCTGTCGGAGATCGCACGCAGACTGCCGCGGCAGTACCCATGATTGTCAGCGGGCTGCACGAACAAGGCTACAACTTCGCGACGCTCCCGAAATGAACAAGTCGAAGATCGGCAGGCTAGTACGCCTGGCGCTGTCTGCCGCGATCATCGTGCTGCTGATCATTTTTGCTCGAAAGGTGGACTGGGGCCAGGCATGGCACGCGATGATAAATGCTTCGCGCCCGCTGCTCCTCGCAGCGCTCGCCGCAAACCTGCTCTCCCTTGTCGCGCGGGGTGTGCGCTGGTGGATACTGTTGCGCGCCGTCGGCTCGCCGTCGCTAGCGCTTTGCATGCGTGCGACATTCGCGGGAGCGGGCCTGAATAACGTATTGGTCGCCAGCGGCGGCGACGCAGCGCGAATCGTGTTCGTTACACGATCGAGTGGCGTGCCTGCGTCACGCGTGCTCGCAACAGCGGCGTTGGACCGCTTGTTTGACCCGATTGGCTTCATCGTAATGCTCGCCGCCGGACTCGCCGTATTCACGCTTCCCGCCGAGTTCGAGACCTTACGCTGGCCGGTTTTGATCGCGCTCATTGCAATTACCGTCGGCCTGATATGGCTCGCGAGAACGGCGCCCGATGCCGAGCCAGAACACGTACCCGAACGTCGCGCGCAGCCTCGAGGCTGGCGCGCCCGCGCGGTAGAATGGCTCCGCGAGTTCGGCGGTAGCATGCGCGAACTCGCAACGGGCAAGCGAATGGCACCGCTGCTGCTCCTCACAATTCTAGCATGGGTCGGCCAACTCGCCACGTTCGCTTACGCCGCACGGGCCGCGCACATCCACCTTCCGCTCCAGGGGAGCCTGGCCGCACTGCTGGCGGTCAACGTCTCATTGATTGTCCGTGCGACGCCCGGGAACGTCGGGTTCTTCCAGTTCGCCTACGCCCTCGCCACGGCCCCATTCGGAACTCTCGAGGCCAACGCCGTCGCGGTCGCGGTCCTGATTCAGGCATTGCAGATCATTCCGACGACCATAATCGGCATCGCCCTCGCGCCGGAATTCATCTTACGGAGAAAGGCAAAAACGCCGACCACGGTTTGACCCGTAATCGGCGTTTCTGAGAATCGTTTGACAAGGTGGAGGCGCGGGGATTCGAACCCCGGTCCGAAGCAAGATTCACCACGGCATCTACGTGCGTAGCCTTCGCTTTTTTGTCTCTCCGATCGCGACCCGGAAGGCGGGGCTACGATCAGACAAGGTCTCTAAGATTTCGCGACCGAAGGGAAACCGCCCCCAGCCGCTATCCCGAATTTGCAATACCTGGTCGGCGCGTCAGGAGCTCTCCGATTCAGGCAGGTGCAGTAACCGCTTTACAGCAGGTTACGCAGCCAGGGCCAAGTTGTCGTTGGCAGTTGTGAAAATTCCCAGATTTTTTTACGAGGTTCCAGGAACCTCGGCACGCGGCCAC
>JBDTAZ010000226.1:0-14017 GCA_039924325.1 Gemmatimonadaceae bacterium | reverse complement strand
GACTAGCGCGTGACGACGATTCCCTGTTGCGCGTAGATAGGGTGCATCACGGCGCGCAGCTTTGGCAGCCTCGACGCGAACCATAATCCTGCTACGACGGAAACTGAACCACCAAACAGGATCGTGTACTCCGAACCAATCCGCGCCGCAACGATTCCGGCAACAAGGCTACCGATCGGTGCGGTGCCGAGAAATGCCATCACGTAGAAAGCCATAACACGGCCGCGCAGTCGCTCTTCCACGAGCGTCTGGATTATTGTGTTGATCGACGCCATCTGCACCATGAAGCCCGCGCCGACGACGGGCAGAATCGCGAGCGAGAGCCACAGTTGGCGAGACAGCGCGAATCCGATCAGGCCAAGCCCGAAACACACGGTGGCAGCGGCACTCACACTTTCGAGCCCTACGACGGATAGTCGCGACGCAAGATAAAGCGCGCCTACAAGCGCCCCGACTCCTGATGCGGTCATGAGGAATCCGAGCGTATGTGCGCCGCCGTGCAGTGTCTGCGTGGCGATCGCTGGCATGAGTACGGTGTAGGGCATGCTCATCATGCTGACAATCGCCAGCAGTATCAGAGCCGTACGAATCGGCAGCGACCCCTTGATGTATCGCAGGCCAGTACGAAGCTCTTCGAGCACGTGTGTCGTTCGCGGCTCGCGTTCCGCGACGTTCAGGTGCATCGCAAACAATGACGCTATCACGGCGACATACGAGATCGCGTCGAGGAGGAAACACCACCCCTCACCCGCAAGCGCGATCAGGATGCCGCCGATCGAAGGGCCGATGATTCGACTTGCATTCACCATTGTCGAGTTGAGCGCGATAGCGTTCGACAGAAGGCTGCGGTCCTCCACCATCTCCACGACGAACGCCTGGCGCGCCGGCGTGTCGAATGCGTTGATACATCCCTGTACCAACTGAAGGATCAGGATCTCAGTAACGGTTATAACTCCCGCGAATGCGAGAATCGCGAGTGCGAGCGATTGCAGCATCGACAGCACCTGCGTCACGACGAGCACAGTATGACGGTTCCAGCGGTCGATCAGCACGCCGCTGAACGGCGTGAGAATCAGCGTTGGTATCTGACTGCAGAACCCGACCAGTCCGAGTAGGAACGCCGAGCCGGTTAGACGATACACAAGCCACGAGGTGGCGATCCTGGTTATCCAGGTACCAACCAGAGATATGGTCTGACCGCTGAAAAAGAGCCGGTAGTTGCGGCTGCCAAGAGCGCGCCCTATTCCCGGTCGGCGGCGAACGGGCTGCGGTGCTGTCATCGGATCATGTCGTGATCCGGTCGCTCAAAGACCGAGCCGTCGTGGCTGGCGACGGTTCCGGATACACGGATCAGTGCTTTTCTGACCCCGCGACGACAACCGACGGCTCGATCCATTCGTTGGCCCAATCTTCAATGGCGACGATCGCCGCCTCGAGCGCGCGCCCCTTGGCCGTCAGCTCGTACTCGATCCGTACGGGGGTGGTCGGAAACACATGTCTGACCACTACCCCTTCCGCTTCGAGCTCTCGGAGCCGCTCGGCGAGCATTCGATCACTGATATCCGGGACAGATTCCCTGATTTCGTGATATCTCGTGTTGCCGCTGAGCATCGCGCTGATGATTGCGCCGGACCATCGGCGCCCTATCAGCTCGACCGCCTTGTGATATCGCGGGCAAATCGATTCCTGGCTCATAATGTGTAAGTATATCCGTCGGACAACATTGACAATAGTTACTTACTGAAATATAGTTACTATCATAGTATTATCGGTTTGCCGATCCCCTCTTTTTCGTACAAAAATCACCATTTCGCTGGAGCAAAAATGTCCGCTACAATAGATAAAACAGGAGCCACTTCGCAGAGCCTTGCCGGGACCTGGCAGGTTGACGTCGCCCACTCCGGGGTCGAGTTTGCCGTGACCCATCTGATGATGTCGAAGGTGAGAGGTCGGTTTACGGACATCGCCGGCACCGTCCAGACGGACGGCACTACCGAAGGGTCGCGGATCGATGTAGAGATTGGCGCCGCGAGCGTGAGCACGCACGATGAGGCGCGCGACGCCCACCTGCGCTCGGCAGATTTCTTCGACGTTCAGAAATTTCCCAAGATCAGGTTCCTCAGTACAGCCATCAAGTCGAAAGGGGACAACGACTTCCGCGTGACGGGAAATCTGACCATTCGTGACGTCACGAGGCCCGTCGAGATGGACGTGACTCGCGAGGGATCCGGCCGCGATCCGTGGGGCAGCGACCGGGCGGGTTTCAGCGCGACACTTCGCATAGATCGGCGCGATTTCGGACTGACGTGGAATCAAGCGCTCGAGGCCGGTGGCTTACTCGTTTCCAATGATGTACGACTCACTGTTGACGTCGAACTGACGCACAAGTCGGAGTAGTTCGGCCGATTAGCACGGATATTGCCCCCTCGTCGGGTTGCAGGCCAAATGAGTCAACAGCAAACCCGAAGAGGTAGAACCCATGGTACGTACGATCAGCAAAACCGCATTCGCGCTCACGCTCGGCGCTCTGACAATGCTCGGCGCATGCAAGAAGAGCGATAGCGCGACTGATACGACGATGGCCGCGGCCGACACATCGATGAAGGCCGGCACAATGGCGAGCACATCGATGAATGCTGCCCCCACTCCCGCTCCTGTGACGGACGCTGGCATCTTCGCGGCTCTCTCAGCAGCAAACCAGGGCGAGATTGACGCTGGAAAGATGGCAGAGACCAAGGCGACGAGTGCTGCGGTCAAATCTTTCGCTCATGACATGGTGATAGCGCACACTGCGATGCTGAACGAAGGCAACCTTTTGGCGAAGAAGCTCAACATCACCCCGGACGCTGCAGCGGCCGACTCCATCAACATGATGAATCAGGCAACCGGCGCAGCACTCACCGCAGCAGCGAAGGGGGCCGCGTTTGACTCGGCATACGTAAACGCGCAGGTCGCAGGTCACCAGTACGTGCTTGACATGATCAAGCGCGACGAGGGTGCGGCGCAGAACGCGCAGCTCAAGTCGGCCTTGACGTCGGCGGAGCCGAAGGTTCAGGCCCACCTGGACCGAATCAAGGCCATCCAGGGCAAGATGAAATAGCTGGCCCACGTGGCCGCGATATCGATCGCGCATATCTGGATGGGGTAGAGCGCCGCTCCCGTGCGACGCTCTACCAACTTATCGGGGCGATGCAGTCAACAAACACGACCGAGATCAAGTATCTGATCCAGCGGGTCGCTCCGAAGTTTTTGAACAACATGGACCGCGCACACGCGCTCAGCGAGAAATTCTGAGCGTAGTGGTGCGCGGTTTTTGATTGCAGCAGCGCAACTGGCTCCTTGACTGGCGTGGCTTCGACTCGTACTGTACCCGGTCATTGTCCCAGCTGAGGAGATACGGTATGCGTCGATTTTCGGCTCTTGGTATGCTCGCGATGCTTGCGGTACCCTGCTCGAGTGCGCACGCGCAGTTTGGCTTTACCACGGCATTCAAGCCTGCCGAATTCTCCATGCGACGCGCGAAGATCATGGAACGAATCGGCGACGGGGTTGCTGTTATCCAGGGGTCGGCGGAGATCCCGGGCTCGCTGAATTTCCGACAGGGAAACCAGTTCTTCTACCTGACCGGCGTCGAGGTCCCGCGCTCGGTCCTGATCATCGACGGAAAGACCCGCAGCTCGACATTGTTTCTTCCCGGATACAATGCGGCAGAGGTGCATAACGGCGGTCCGGTGATCATTCCCGACGAGGCATCGCGGAGGACTGTCGGAGTCGAGCATGTCATGATTCGTGATTCGATAATGTCGGTGTTGACGCGTCTGGCGGCCGACGGACGGACGTTTTATGCGCCGTTCGGCGGGGAAGTGCGTGGCGCCAGTTACACATCTCACGTCATTGCATACGACAAGGCGAATGCGGCTGATCCACTGGACGGACGTCTGTCGCGCGAGCAGCAGCTTGTTGCAAAGCTCAAGGCACTGAGTGGAAAAGACGTTCAGGACCTCGATCCGATCGAGAACTCATTGCGCGCACTCAAGAGTCCCGCTGAAATTGCAGTGATTCGCGAGGCGTCGCGCGTCGCGGGCCTGGGGCTCATGGAAGCGATGCGAGCCACCAAGCCGGGGCGTTACGAATACCAACTCGGCGCCGCCGCCGATTTCGTGTTTCGGAATCACAACGCGCAGGGCTTTGGTTACGGCGCGATCATCGCAGTCGACACGAACGCTGTATGGATCCACTATCGTCGAGCACAGAGCAGGATGGCCGCTGGCAGCATGCTGCTGATGGATTATGCGCCAGACATCAACTACTACACATCTGATGTTACGCGCAGCTGGCCAGTAAGTGGCAAGTTCACACCGCGTGAGCGCGAACTGTACAGTATCTATATCAAGTTGTTTCAGGCAGTGGAATCATCGATGAAGCCGAACACATCGGCGGCCGACATCAGCAAGGAAGCTGTCACAAAGATGGACAGGATATTCGCCGACTTTCACTTCACTGATCCGAAGATCAAGACAGCAGCGTCGCTCTTCATCGACAAGTATCGCAAGGGGCCAAGTGCACTGGGTCACACTGTGGGAATGGCGGTGCATGACGTCGGATCGTTTCCGGTACTCACACCGGGAATGGTGTTCGCGCTGGAGCCGGATCTCACGATACCCGACGAGCGGCTGTCGGTGCGGATCGAGAACGTGTACCTCGTGACCGATACGAAAGTGGAGAATCTGTCACCCGAAGCGCCGGTAGACATTGAAGGGATCGAGCGAGTGATGCGGGAGCGGGGGATTACCGAGCATGACGGGCCGGCTTGAGGTCGTAGCCAGCTCGCGGAGTAGCGCGGAAACATCAATCGCCACAATCGGAGTGTGCCGGCGGCCTGGATAGGGCGCCTTGCCGCCTTGCGCAGCGCCAATTGTAGCGGGATTTTATGCGAATGCGCCTACTGACCCGTCTCGCCCTCGCCGCCGGCCTCGCGATATCCACCCAGGCCGCGGCCCAGACTGCTCCAAGTTCGGGAGTCCGACCTGCCCGTCTCATCATTCGCAATGCGACCATCATAGACGGCAACGGCACGCCGGCAAAGGGTCCGTATGACATTGTAGTACAGGGCAACATGATCACCCAAATAGTTGGGCTTGATCCAGTATTACTCGGCCGAACTGCGGCGAATCGTCGCCCACGTGCCGACGCGAACACCGTCGAGATAGACGCGACCGGCAAGTATGTCACGCCTGGACTGATCGACGCACACGCACATCTGCAGGATTCGCGCGGTGGTGAGGCGCAACCAATCGATTACGAATTGAAAATCTGGCTAGCGTGTGGTATTACCACCGTCCGCGATCTTAATAGTGACACGAAAAAAGCGCTCGCATGGCGCGATTCCAGCGCAAACGGTACTCTCGCGGCTCCGCGCATCCTTGTCTATCCTGTATTCGGAACACAAACCAACGTGGACTCCGCACGTGCCCGCGTGCGCCAGCTGAAGGCGATGGGTGCCGACGGCATCAAGATATTCGGGATCGATCGCGACATCATGCGTGCGATGGAAGACGAAGCGCACAAGCAGGGGTTGCGTATTGCGCATCACGCGGGTGTCGAAGAGACAAACGCGTGGGATGACATCCACTTTGGCACGACGAGCATCGAGCATTGGTACGGGATACCGGACGCCGCGATACCCGACGGAGTGCAGAATTTTCCGTCGTACTACAATTACAACAACGAGACCGATCGATTCCGCTGGGCCGGTCACCTCTGGCGCGAGGCAGATCCAAAACTTCTCGACATGGTGCTCGATTCGATGGTGGCGGCGCATGTAGCGTGGGTGCCAACATTCGATATCTACGAAGCATCGCGGGATCTACAGCGTGCGCAGACGCAGCCGTGGTTCCGCGATTATCTCCATCCGGCGTTGGAAGATTTTTTCCGGCCCGACCCCAAGAATCACGGATCGTATTTCATTGGCTGGACTTCAACAGACGAGGCGTTCTGGAAGGAGAACTATCGGATTTGGATGAATGCGGTTCGAGAATTCGCGCGAAAGGGCGGTGTAGTCGGAGTCGGAGACGACGCAGGATTCATTTACGAGTTGTATGGCTTCGCTCTCGTCAGAGAGTTGGAACTGCAGCAGGAGGCTGGCTTCAGCCCGATCAAAGTGATCCAGCACGCCACCTTCAACAATGCCCGCATACTCGGCAAGGAAACCGAGATCGGTCGCGTGCGCGTTGGATTCAAGGCGGATCTGGCGGTGGTCAACGGCAATCCGCTGGAGAATCTGAAGGTATTCTACCCGACGGGCGTCGACGACATTCGCGACGGAAAGCCGATCCATACCGGCGGCGTCGAGTGGACCATCAA
This sequence comes from Gemmatimonadaceae bacterium, assembly GCA_039924325.1. Lineage (GTDB taxonomy): Bacteria > Gemmatimonadota > Gemmatimonadetes > Gemmatimonadales > Gemmatimonadaceae > Fen-1247. The sequence continues at coordinate 7,654 of JBDTAZ010000226.1, read as the reverse complement.
GGATGGGATTCCCTATAACGGGCCCAAGCTCCTGCGCGAGGTGAAGGAGATGGTGGCAAAGGCCCGCGCCGAACGGAAAGCCAAGGGTGCGCCAGCGTCATGATCTAAAACGAAACCGCGGTCATCGACAGATCTGTCGATGACCGCGGAAAGCAGTCGCGGAATTGCTACCGCGGCACTTTGACTACAACCCCGCGTTGCGGGATGTGACGCCTATTTGATCCAGTTATAGAGGCCGTACAGGGCCAGTGCGCCGCCGCCTAAAGCGAGCACTGTTCCAGCTTGTCCTTTCACCGCATACCCAACTCCCACGGCCGCGAGTCCGGCAACGGTCAGGGCGAGCCCGCGATTGACGTGAGGCCCAACGTCCTGGTCCGCCACAACCCGGGACTCTGACGCCGCCGTGTGGAATGCCGCCGTTTCAGCAGTCGGTCCGACCGCTGTCGCGGGGAGGGCGTCGGGCACCGTAACGGATGCCGGCTGCATCGCGACCATCTGAATTCCGGCTGGTCCTTCGGCCTGCGCGGCGAGAAGGCCGGGAGCGGCCGCTACACCGAAAACGATACCGGCGCAAACAACCGTCAAAGAGTACAAGTTTTTCAAAATCGGTCTTCCCCAGCCGCTGATCTGGCTGTAAATGGTGGTCGAGCGTACGATAGCCGAGCGACGGAATCGTCGCACCATATGTCTACGTGCCTGGTCCGTGGACCGTTGTATCGCAAGAGCGTTGTAGCGTGCTGGCCGCCCGTCACTCCATTAGTTGACCAACCCACCACGTCGTGCCCCCGTTGTCGCGAAAGCCGCCGCGCTTGTCCGCGTCGTCCTTCTTCACAGGTTCCTGCACGGAGATCGCACCGTGGGCAATAGCGCGCGTGAATGTGGCGTCGACGTCTTTCACGTACACGTGTACGTTGCTCGCAACCGCCGGCCAACCGTCGACCGCGTCAGTTAACATCACAACGGTATCGTCGATACGTACTTCGCCGTGCTGGATCTTGTCGTCGCGACGTTGAATGCGTAGTGGATCCGCTCCAAAAACAGCGACGAGGAAATCGATTGTAGCCTGCGCACCATTTACAGTCAGGTAGGGAGCAACCGATGTGTAGCCTGCTGGTTTGTAAGTCACGTGGTGAGCTCCGCTGTTGAATTACTGGTGGGGATGTGGCTTCCGCCAACGTCGGTCAGACGTCCGGTGTAAAGTTCGTTTGAAACAACCCAAAGTCAACGTCTTCCTGGCGTCCGTAAGCCGCGTGTAATTAAGGCTGATGCCGAGGTACGAGTCGACCCGCCCATTCCCAGCCCCAACGGGGACGGTCGGCAATTTTACAGACGCATTCCTGGCTTGGACGATTCCCGGCCCCTCCGTCGGACAGATCGCAGGCGTCGAGCCCGGGTGACTCCGTATGTCACCGATTCGACAGGTGATTAGTGTAGACTTAGGAGTAAAGGCGTGAGTCGGAACGCATTAACGTCACGGGGGGGCAGTGAACGGAATAGAGAGAGCGGCCGGTGCTGCCATACTGGGAGTTGCGGTGTTAGTTGGTGTCGCGTGTTCGCGTGTCACGCCGCCACCACCGACGTCGGCGGTATCTCCGAGCGTCGATGCGACCCTGTTGGGAACCTTCGACCATGTGGTAGTCGTCGTATTGGAGAACGAGAATGCGCAGACGGTGCTCGCCGTTCCTGCGATGGATACATTGGCGCAGCAGGGCGTTTTACTGGCGAACTACTACGCAGTGGCGCATCCGTCGTATCCAAACTATCTGGCGCTCGTGTCTGGTCACACGTTCATGGGCGGCGACTCGCAGGCACGCCACGATCCTGACGCGTACCGCGCGCTCGATCTCGGCGACGCTCAGCTCGAGATCGATGCGCCCACCATTATCGACGGGTTCGACGCCAAGGGGCTCTCGTGGGATGTCTTTGCCGAAGACTATCCGGACACCAGCCGCGCACCGACCCATTGCGATTTCCGTCGCCAGAGCGGTTTGTATGCGCGAAAGCACGTACCGTTTTTGAGTTTCACCGAATTCCGGGCCCACCCCGCATGGTGCCAACACGTGCGCAACCTGCGGTGGCTCTCCAGGGACTCGCTCGCCGCCTATACGTTCATCGCGCCCAACCTCAAGCATGATGGACACGATGCACCGCTCGATACGGCGGTGACGTGGCTTCGCGCGTTTCTGAGTCCAATTCTCGCCGACAGCGCAACGATGAAGCGTACGCTCGTCGTGATCACCTTCGACGAGGCGGCCAATCCGCTAACAGAAGTCCTGTTCGGCAATCAACCGAATAGGATCTACACGGTACTGCAGGGCGGGATGTTGCTGCGCGGACATCGATCGGACCGTCAATACAGCCATCTGAGTCTGCTGCGGACTGTGGAGGATAATTTTGGCCTGCCGCATCTCGAACCCGCGACCGTCGTGCCGATCACCGACGTGTGGCAGACGGCGACGCCCGGCAAGTGACGCGTATCGTCACCGCGTCATCGTATCACTGCATATAACCTACAATCCGAATCTTCCCCGCCGCAAAGTCCACGGTACCAACTCCCCACACCTGTCGCGCATTCACCCACTGATAGTCGCTCGCGGCTGTAGTCAGCGCCACGTTCTCCCAAAGGTCGGCGACTGGTTCGGATGCGCGTGGCACCGCGACGCCGCTCGCGGAGAGCGCAATCCGATGGCCGTCGTGCGTCTCGATGACTGCGCGAATATCAAGATCGATTCGACCATCGGCGCGCATCCGCGTGAAGTCCGTGCCATGCACGCGTCCAGCCAGGCGGCCGGTTGCGGTGCCGTCGAAGGCTACATCCAATCGAGCGCCTTGCGGCGGGACTGGTGTCTGGCCCGATAGGATGGCGTCCAGTGTGATTCCGTAATCGGTCATTCCCGTCACGTCGAGTTCGTACTCGTAGATTTTTTCGCCGTTCATTCTGAATTCTTTCGGTTGAGTGTGCACGTACATATGCATTTATTGGTGTAGTGCATCGTGCAGTTACACCGCGATGGAGGTTACACTCTGTCTGTGGCGCCAGAACCAGATCGCAACGAAAATACCAACGAGCGGCAACACGAATCCAAACTCATCGATCGCATACGGAGTAATCTTCCCACTGGGGCTCGTCATCGGTGTGTAGAAACTCTGTATGAACAAGTTGTGGCTTGCATGCAATATCGCGGCCGGCCACACGCTGCGTGATCTAAGTCGCAGCCACGCGAGTGGGAAGCTGATGCTCATCACCAGTACTACAAAACACGGAAGGCTGAACCACCACTGTGTTCCCATGTTGTAATCCGCGAACAGAAGAACTGGCGTGTGCCACAATGCCCAGATCGCTCCAGTCACGAGCACACCACCGGTGAATCCAAACTTCCGGTCCAGATGCGGCGCGAGAAATCCGCGCCATCCAATCTCCTCGCCTAGCGCTGTCGCAACCGATCCAGCCATCCCGAATATTCCATTCAGGACGAAGTAAACGGCGACCACGACGAAACTCGGAGCATTGACCCATCCAAATGCCTTGGTGAGGTTTGCTTCGAAATCCTTGCTGCCGAACAAGCCAAGTCCGGTGGTCCAGATAATCAGATACGCGACCGTCGCATAGGCGAGTGGAACCAGAAACGCGGTCAGCTCCCATCGAGTTTTGCCCCAATTCCAGCCGAGTATACTGTAATCCAGGCCCGCGATCCTGCAGGTGAGGAGTGCGGAGATTGCGGGGCACCACATTAAACCCGTGACATAGAGGCCACGGCCGCCACCGACGTGACCGCTCGTGAGAATCAGTGCGTAGAAGATGCAGCTGAGTGCTAGCGTGAGGGCCAGGTACAGCCCGATTCGGGAACCCTGAGTCTCGAACTTCATCGACGCGCTTCCGGTCTATAAGGTGGGGCGGACGCGGGAGAATATGGTCGGTAATCGCGTAAAGTGCGAGACGGAGACGGTTAGGAACGCCTGCGTTTCAGTCCTCGTATAGCGCGCGAGGCGCAGACCTTGGAACAGCCGTCGCCCGCTCTTGCCAAACGCTGAAACCAGACCGAGTTTGAACGACGCCGCCGACAGCTGACGCCGGCACCCTGCCACTAGCGCTTTCGCGATGCCCTCGAGGGTTGTCACGCTGATCTCAACATCCAATCCATACCGCAAAATCGAGAGTGCCGCAATCGGCGCGCTCATGGGCGTCGTCGCTTGCATCGTGCTCTCGAACCTTCTCGAGTCCGGATTCAACGGTTGGCGCACGGCGGGATGCGTATGCGGCGCTCTTATTGGCGCCGCGATCTACTGCAAGTCGACCCGCCTCGCCTGGTCGCTCCTCCTGGTATCGTTCGCGGCATGGAACCTCGTGGCACTTTCGCCGATCGCGCGATATACGAGCAACGGTCTTGTGCGCAGCGATTCAATCCCGCAAACCGTCGGTGCTGTTGTCGTGCTGTCCGGCAGTGTGAGCGAGGACGGAATGCTCGGCGGCGAGGCGATGGATCGATTGCTCAAGGGCGTGTCGCTGATTCGTGCGGGATATTCATCGACAATCGTCATCACGCGACCGCACCCGCTAGACGACACATCGATCACGACGGACGCTGACCAGCGACGGATTATCGCACTACTTGCGACGCTGCCACGCATTGTTGTCGTGGACAGCGTAGTGAGCACTCGTACGGAGGCGCTCGGCACGGCGCGCGAACTACCGCCGGCGACTACTCACATTATAGCAGTCGTCACATCACCACTTCACACTCGACGTGCATGTCGAGTGTTTGAACATGTCGGATACAAGGTGATATGCGTGCCGTCCGAGTCGCGCGACTTCGCGTTGCACTCGCTGTCGAGTGTGGCTGATCGGCTCGGTGCGTTCCGAATGGCAGTATCGGAGCGACTCGCGTTTGAGCTTTACCGTTATCGCGGCTGGGTGTAAGAACCCGGAAAGACGTTAGTTCATTCGTGGGTCGGAGTCACGATTCCAGGCGGCAGGCCAGTTGGCGCGGTTGGAAGAGCAAGCACCGGCGCGTCATGAATGATCTTGCCACCCAGGAAAGCGGTGTATGCTACCGATCCAAATGCAGCTATCGCACCCACCAACACTGTCGCGCGAATCCAGACGGGAATGGCTTCATCGCGTCGCCTGAGTGCACGCCACCAGCCGTAGGCGCTGAGGGCACCGACAATCAGTATGATGGTCATTGCAATCCCCGCTGCATTGTCGTGCGCATCAATCACGCCGGACTTGATGTACCAAGGATCGTGCAGCGCGTGGTCTGCCTTGTCACCGGTGAAGTGCACAGGATAGACGACAAGTCCAGCCATGGTGAGCGTTCCCATCGCATACAACCATAACCCGCGTCGTCTCAACAACACTGCGCCAATAGCGGCTGCCAATCCCATGGTGGCCAGAACCACTGGGAAGTGGTTGATCAACAGGTGCACATACGGCCAAGTGAGTGTCGGCATACTTGGAATGGTTGAAATGTGGCGGCCTGACTATCGGCGCCCTCGCAGCGCACCGCTTTCAAGGCTGATGAAAGCTACGAAAGTCGACCACTTCGGCGCAATCGGGGGAATTCGGACCCTACTGTCGGGGGGATGCCGCGATGGTCTCAGGGGAATGCCGACATCATGCGATCCTGCGAGCCGACTTCTGCCAGGGGTGAGGCAAGCTACGGCTTCCGCGCTTCGGGTACCGGCCCCTCCGGCTTCGCCTTGGTCACCGGATGTTGAAAGTTCATTTGATAGTGTTTCCGCTGTTCACGTGATATCGCAAGCATGCCCTTAAGTTCTACCACTAGGTCGCGTTGCATGGGTGAGAGTACCGCAGCTGCGATCTCAGGCTGCTCCCAAAATATCCGCTGATACTCCTTGTCCGCCTTGGCCACGCTATCCAGCTCGGCTTTCCCAGGATCGCGGGTGTTACCCGCGGCAAGAAAATTCGCCAGTGGACGATACACGTCTCGTACCTGCGCGCTGAAAACCGAATCGTGCTGCAACAGCTCTGTAATCTGGCCGCGGCTCAGGAAGAGCGAGTCGCTGTTCCCGAGCAACACTTTGTATATGTCCGATGACTGGCCGAGGTACAGATCGATGATGGATTCAGCGGAACGTCTCGTGAAGCCATTCGGCCCGCGCACCGGCTCGATCGCGCGACGCAATTTCTGCAAGCTATAGTCGACCGACAGGTCGATGCTGAAGTCGATAGATATCCGGAATGGATTCCGCGTAAGCGTGTTCGTCGTGCGCGTATCCGCGAAGCGGGGATTCACATTGTACGAGAACTGCTTGCTCGCGGGATCGAACCCACGCGGAACGAGCAGCACGGGATCGACGAACGGTTGCGATCCCCAACCGTGCAATGAGTTTGCTCCATGCAGGAGTTGGTCAACGCCACCCAAAACGTTCTCGAAATAGATGGTTGGTGTAACCCTGTCATGAAACCATTTGCTGCGGAACGGCGGCTGCCACTGCATGTTCAGCAGCGCACTCCACGGTCCTCGGCAGCCATTGCGTGGAGCGACACGTCCAAGGTTGTCACGCAGGCAGTCCTTCGCGGTGCCGGATCCGCTCGCCATGAGCGAGCGCAACTGGCTCGCAAGTGCTGGGTCGGCTACGAGCGCCGGGTTTGGTATGAATGCACGATCGCCATTCAATCCGTCCCCGTTCGGATCGCCCGCCACAATCGGAGTAAACGGCAGTCCCGACTGCGCACGAGTGAACATCGTAAAATAGCCGGCGTGTCGAACAGAAAACGCGAGACTCCACACAATAACGTGACGAGCATCGTAGTTGGACGGCGCCCATTCCCGTGCGCGAGGATCACCAAATGCAGCGCCATCAAATCCGCGATACTGACGACGCGAATCCTGCAGCGTGTATGACAGCGACGTGAAGAGATTGTGACTGTTCCTGAACTTCGTTATGTCCGGCGATATTGTCGTGGTGAGCTGACCGCCATAGCCGCGTAGATCGCTCGTCCGCATCATCACGCGTCCAAACTCTGGTGTCAATCGCGACTGCGTTGGCGAGACGTTTCCACTTCCCGGATCGATCCCGGCAGTTGATACGAATACGGGGCGATTGCCTTCGCCAGCGAGCGTAAATTGCGGCGTACCGTCGAAGTTGACGTCAACCGTGCTCGGCTGCGACAGATCGTAAGAGCCGAGTACGCCGGCCTTCAGGAGCCAGTTGTTGATGTTGGATGACCAGTCGAGCGACGCGCGCCAGCTACGCGGCACGTCGTACGATGGACTGATGATCGATACCGGTGGCGACGCGTCCGCAAGGATACCGGATCCGTTTACGCAGCTTGTGGGAATCGTCGCGGGATCCGTTGCGAATTGTGTCCAGTCGGGAAACGGAACCGCAGCGCCGATGCATGATATCTGGGAAGTACCGCCTGGAAAGCCGGTCAGCGCCGCGGCATTCGCGAGGATCCCGGGTTGAAGTAGATCGCGAAACTCACCGATACCGCCGCGAATCACACCGACTGTACTGCGATAGAAGGATCCAGTTGGGCCAGCAGCCTCGCTACTGTAGTTGTTTGGCGCGTGACTGTATGTGTACGAAAAACCGGCACGCGGGCTCAGATGCAGCCGCGATGGGGCGACGTCCGTGCGTACGCCGAGCGCAGTCTCGAGCGCGTCGTTGCGTTCTGGCGCGCTCG
>JBDTAZ010000225.1:0-2998 GCA_039924325.1 Gemmatimonadaceae bacterium | reverse complement strand
GCGTTGCGTCCGGCCGTGACGTCGTAAGCGTTCGCCGCACCGTTGAATGTGTTGTACGCCGTATACTGCAATCCGAGACGCGTGTTTTGCCATGCATCGTAAGTGGCTTCTCCAGTCACTCCTGATGTGTTCGGCCGGCCGGTTCGGCTACCGACGATAGGCTGTGACGCATAGAGCGTGGAGTCTGCGGTGCCGGTGGTTTGGAAGTAGCCCAGAGTGAAGCCGTACTTCATGGTCGGCAGGTAGGCGAGGCTCGCGCGTGCCGTGGACACGACCTGTGCGACGTTGGCGGAGCCGCCCGCTGCCTGCGTCGCGAGAAGATGCTGCCGCTCGTGGATGACGCTCCCTCGCGCAATCCACGTTGTGGGACCATGACGCCGTTCGACCTGCGCGTCGATCGCCACGTCGCTGAAGTGGTCGGTTGCTCCCGATATTCCGACGGGGTAGATGTGCGCGTCGAAGCCGAAGGTACCAAGCATCAGCGACGTCGAAGGTGTTTCGTGTTGCAGCGCTACGCGCCAGTACGGAACGACGCCAGCCGTGACGTTCTGAGCCGACGAGTCGAGCGGCGTGGCGAAGCCCTGCGGCGATGATCGGTATGCAGTGAACTCCGTATAGAGCAGATTGTCATACAGAGAGTATGCGCCGAGACCAACGACCTGTTGGCCGAGATTACCGTCGATGAGTGTGCTGGCAATGGCCGACGGAGCGGTCGCAGAACTCACGGACGGGAAACCCCATGCGGGCACAGTGTTCCAGACATCCTGTACCGTCGGGTTGTTGTGCAAAGTGAGTCCATAGACTACGTCCCGTCCGGCAACGGTGCCGCGGTCGGCGTATCGAAGATCGATATTGTCAATGCCAAACGATCCTTCTGTCCCGGCGTACGTAAATTGTGAAAACACACCGATCCTGGGCGTTACCTCGCCTGCGACAAAGACGCTGAACTGATCCGGGAATGCGAGCGAGCTGTTCTGCGTGCCAGGTAGCGACGTTCTTGTACGCGTAAGTGATGTCAGGAGCATCGCTGAGAATTGCGGAATTGGTGATAACTCGAGAGATTGCTTACCGGCGGAGTCGCCGGGCTGACCGATGGGCTTTAGACCGCTGAGCGTGTAGCCATTCAACTTGAACCTGCGCCCGAACGGAGTGAGTTCCGGGAATTGATAGTGACACGCGCTGCACGCGAGCCCCGTCTGGCGCGAAAATGATGGGACCATATTGTGCAAGTTCGCGATGGCAGCATATAGGGAAGCTGGTGCGACGACGCGATCAGCCATCAGCCCCGGTCCCAGTTCGGATGCGCGATTTAGCAGGCCGTGACTCCCGGTACCCGCCGACCGAGCGGGAGTTATCGCCGCCGCCGGTAGAGAAACGCATGTCAGCAACGCAACAACAGCGAGCGTGCGCGTCCAGCCTCGTTGGCTCCCGCCTTTCCGATCATATCGCATCAGTATAGTCCTCAGATGTAACCGGCCACAAACGCGCCGGAAGATGAATTCGCGGATCGTGTTTCCATGGCGCATTACAGCCACAGCGGTGCTGGCGTAACCGAACGAGACATCTAGAGCTACCTTGGCACAGGATTGGGCGGCGGCTTGGCCGACGATATCGCACTGACATACGCCGCCAGTGCTTGCAACTCGGCCGGGCTTAGTGAGACGACGGGCATCCCGCCCGTCTGCATCCGGACGGTCGGATGCTGGAACAATGTGACCAGCAATGCTGGTGGGAAGTTCTTCCCAGTATTCGCGAGCGCTGGTGCGGCCCACGTACCACCAACGCCGTGCATGCCATGACAAGTACCGCAGGAGTGCGCTTCGAAAATGAGCTGGCCATCGACCGCGAGTTGATTCAGCGGCGATGACTGTGCGTCAATGCTGCTCTTGATCGAGCCGGTCTGTGGCGCGCGCGTCGCCGGCGGGCCGGACGGAGCCGCGTGCGTAGCCGGCGCAGCCGCGTGAACGCTACCAAGATTCTGGAGGTACGCGACCAACGCATCCATATCTGCGGCGTCAATGTCCGTGGCTGGCATTCCGCCGGCGCGCATTTTCGGATTCGGGTGCTCCAACAGGCTGGCCAGTGCAGCGGGCGTTAACGTCTTGCTGATTTTTTCCAATGCCGGTGCCGCCTGCGTGCCAATCCCGCCGACACCGTGACAGGCTGCGCATCCACCCGCGTTGAAGATTGCCTCGCCGCGGCCAGTGGATGAGACTCCGGTCTGCCCCGACGCAGACGGATTGCCTGCTCCCGATTGCGATTGGACTTGAGGTTGCGCGGATTCCGTCGCCGGTGTCGCCGTTGTTGGTGTTGTCGGTGTTGTCGGTTTGGGCGTGGGCTGCGAAGTGTTGGCAGGTGGCTCGGCTAGCGTGGGATTTGCGGTTTGGTGCGGCGTCGCTACAGACGATTTCAAACTTCTGAGATAAGCCACCAGATTCGCAATATCGCTTTCGCTGCCCGGCACGTGCGGCATTCCTCCAGCGGTCATCGCGGCTGTTGGAGTATGTAGCAACGACGTCAACTGAGCCGCGGAGAGCCTATTGCCGATACCGGCAAACGCAGGTGCCCGTTGCGTTCCCTTGCCACTCTCTCCGTGGCAGGCCGCGCAACCATCGGACTGGTAAAGTCTTCCACCTAACATTCCCTTTGAACTCGTGACCGAAGCGACCGCCGCGAGTGCAGCGGGTGCGCCGGAGCTGGTGCCCGCGCTTGACGAACTGGATGATTCAGCTGGTGTCGCTCCCGCTGGCGTGGACGACGCCGACCCGGGAGTCAACGCAACTGAAGATGAAGACGCAGGTGAAGATGCAGCCGCCGTAGCGCCTCCGCTGAGGCTGCCCAGGTAGGAGACGAGTGCCGTCATGTCGGCCGCGTCGAGCGTCAACGCCGACATACCGCCCGACTTCATCCCGGCATTCGGCGCTTTCAGAAGTGCCGCGAGCTGCGCCGGCGGAAACGTGTCGGAAATCCGCGTGAGCGCCGGTCCTACGCCACCCGC
>JBDTAZ010000224.1:0-12648 GCA_039924325.1 Gemmatimonadaceae bacterium | reverse complement strand
CGTTCATCACCGTCTGCGTGCTGGCGTTCTTCCCCCTGCATACTCTTGCGGCACAGGGAAAAATTGTCGGCGCGGTGCGCGACGCCACGGGCGCGGGTATTGTCGGAGCGCAAATTAGTGTCGCGGGAACCGAGCTCCGGGCGGAAAGCGACACCGCGGGGCAGTTCGTGCTCGCGAGTGTGCCGAGCGGTGCGACGACCCTGCTCGTCCGGCGACTCGGCTTTGCGCCGGCAACTGTTACTGTCGTCGCACTCAGCGACTCGACTGTCCACACCTCTGTCGTCATCTCCGAGGTGACACACGGATTGGCGCCCGTCGTCGTACGTGCGGAGCGTTCGGTTCGCTATACAGGGTATATGGCGGGATTCAATGAGCGCCGCGACCACGGGTTTGGTCATTTCATCACCGGCGATGAGATAGAGGAACGGAACCCCGGTCGGTTGAGTGACATGCTTCGAACCATTCCCGGTCTCAGTGTTACAGCCGGGATTATTGGCTCGAGTGTGCACATACGCGGTAACAGCTGCGCGCCGCTCGTCTGGATCGACGGCACGCCCGCGGCAGCGGCCGAGTTCGATGTGGATGTCCTCTTGCCGACATCGATCGCGGGGATAGAGATCTACTCCGGCGTCGCTACGGTCCCACCCCAGTTCGTCGTGCCGTTTGGGCCGACGGCATGCGGCACGATCATCATCTGGTCCCGCCACGGTGAAGCACGACCGAAAAGCACAATGACAGTTACACAACTCGCGGCCCTGCTAACGAGCCTGCAGGTGTATACAGCCGATCAGGTCGATGAGCCCGCTCGCGTGGATACCTCGGCGCTGGCAGCGCCAGTGTATCCGGAGGGGCTCTACAAGTCCCATACGCCCGGCCAAGTCATCGCAGAGTTCGTCGTGGATACTACAGGCAGAGCAGAGCCGGCGACCTTCGGCGTCGTTTCATCGACCGACGCGCGCTTCACCGAAGCTGTGCGTCTCGCGCTGCGAAATGCGCGGTTCACGCCCGCGATTCTCCACGGCGGCCGGGTACGACAAATTGTTTCTCAGTCGTTTGCGTTTGTGGTGCCCAATCAAGCGTAAAATACGAATGACGAATTCCGACCGATTCCCGCCAGATTTCGTGTACCATCTCGCATTTCCCGGTATTCGGTGAAGAATCCTTGTTCTACGCTACCTACCGAACTACCGGGCTGGTGACGCCGGTGTCCGGCAGAACGTCGGCCGTGATCAGCTCCGCCACCACATCGCTCGGCGACCCGATGCCGCTCTTCACTCGCAGCAATTGAAGCCTGACGTTCTCCATAACGCCGATCAAACGCTCGCGGTGAGCGATGATCTCGGTGCGTGCCCTGGAGAAGTCGTCAAGGATCTCGGAACGACGAGACCGTAGGGTGGCGTCTGCGTCGAGTGTTGCTGCACCGGTCTCAGCGATGGCGTCATCGATTGACCGTTGCTTATCTGCGAGGTCCTGCATCACGACTTCAAGCGCTTTGATTCGCGTATTTGCATCGCGAAGCTTGCGTCGCAGTTCTGGCGGCATGCTGATGAGCATTGCACGCGGACTCGATGCGGTGGACGCGAGCATCCGCGCCGTGCCGTCGCTGGAGAACGACGCATCGCGAGCGGCAAGACGAAAGACGAAACGGCCGGCGCGGCCGACCCATACCCAGGTCGCGAAGCGATCGAAAGTCGTCACGCGAGATAAGTTCATCACAATCATCGCCACCGTAAGCCCGATCATCACTGCGGTAGTCACGAGCAGAATTGCGCCTGGTAACGTGACGCGGTAAATACCTGGGGCGACGGGCGCGCGCATGGTCTTGAATACCCAAACTGTCACGAGCGTGCTGTAGATGGGGCCACCAATAATGATCCGCCATCGTTTTGTCGCGCGCTTCCGGGCGCGCGGATCGGCCGGATCCTGTGTGCGAGCTTCGGCGCGTTCCGTCATGATGGCGGTCATACCTGAGCGCGTGTCCGCGAACGAGAATCCAGCGCTCAGCAACGATCGCGCACGTTCTGTCATCTGACCAACGATTCCCCATGCGATAGCAGCGCCGATTATCATCGGCATCAATTGATCGAGAAGAGTCTCCGCACCGCCGGCGTGGTAGTCGTATATCAGCTCCAGCGCGACGATGACCAGGATCGCGCGCACACTCTGCATGGCCTGCATCTGGAACAGGCGCACCGATGAAGCGATCTCCCGTCGGGATGAGCGTAGCGCGTCGAGCGACGCGGCCAACTCCTCACCCGATGCGAAACGCTTCACAGGATCCTTGTCGAGACACCGGTCGATCGCCGCGCAGAGTCCAGGCGGAAGATCTGCACGCAACGAGGCAACTTTTGGCGGCGGCTGGGTGATATGCATCGCCATCACAGCCGTCACACTATCCGCGTTGAACGGAAGACGTCCGGTGACCGCGAAGAATGCCACAACGCCCAGCGAATACAGATCACTCCTTCCATCAACCTTCTCACCCGCTGCCTGTTCCGGGCTCATGAACTGGGGCGTTCCAACCACCTCGCCCACTCGTGTGAGTGCTCTATTTTCGGGCGCGGATGCTGTGTGCGCGATGCCGAAATCAGTGACGAGTGCTCGGCCCGTTGCCCGCTCGATCAGGATGTTGTCAGGTTTGACATCGCGGTGGATGACGCCGCGGCCGTGCGCATACGACAGCGCCCAAGCAACTTCCTGCAACATTCGGATGGCTTCTGCGGCTGTCAGCGGACCCGCGCGCCAGACCCGTTGGCCGAGTGTCTCGCCTTCGATGAATCCCATCACGAAGCAGAGGAGGTCCGGATGCTCCTCCACCGCGTGGACCGGGACAATGTTGGGGTGCGAGAAGCCGGCGGCCATGCGGGTCTCCCGCAGAAACCGCTCGCGCAGTTCCTCACGCACCGCCAATTCCGGCGGCAGCACCTTGATGGCGACCGGTCGCTGGAGGTTCATGTCCTGCGCGAGATACACGGTCCCCATACCGCCGTGTCCAAGTTCGCGCTCGATCAGATAGCGGTCGTGCAACAGAGACTGCAAGTGGTCACGCACGCGAGATATTACGGCGTGTGTGAGGGCAATCGCATCGACATCATCGCAAGGTATGCGCCCACTAGTTTGTCACGATCTCGAGTTGCGAGTGGTCCTTCAACGTGTAGGTATGCCGAACGATGGCACGCGTTACCGCGTCGATCCACAGAGTCTCCGAGCCCGACGGATACGAAAGGTCAACTGCCCACGCATCGCGCGCTCCCTTCGACGTCGACACACGCTCTTTCCGTCGCACTCGAATGGTTTCGAATTGCACCGAGCCATCGCCTCCAACGAAGGGAAGGGTCACATGATATCCGCGGACGAGCGGAACTGATTGCGCAACTACATCATCGATCGTACTGCTGAAAGACGGAGCAGTAGTCGTCACATTGATCGCGCGAGCGGCGGAGTCCTTCTGCATAAAACGACCGGTAACGTGCGTCGCGTTGAACGACAGGAAGGTCGCCATTCCGCCTCCATGCAGATGCTCCCATATCGGTCGAAGCGTTGTCCGCTCGAAGAGCAGGCTGTCTGTGTGTACGTGGTCCGACGCCCCGACCGTCATCAACTGCAAGACAGCCGGACTGCCGCGGTACTCCGTGAATCGACGCTCGGTCACCCAGCTACTGCTACTCGATGCTTTCGCCGAAGTCAGTGGAACCAAGCGATAATGCACGACGCCTTCAGTGAGATGCGCCGTCACGAATACCGGTTCGGACGTCGATCGTGCGGCAGCCGACTGCGCAGTGGCGACTGATATAAGTGACGGAAGCGATATCGGCAGGAACGCCAGCGCGAGCGCACTACAGACTCTATTCATTGGTCGCACGATGTACGTTGAATGAGCGGTGTAATCGAACAAACGTCCGCCGAATGTACGGTAAGTGTTCCGGCGTTGCTGCAACAATTGTGCGGTGTGCGGCGAACGGTAGCCATGGTGCCGTGAGCGGCTGCCGGCTTCGGATTTGCGATCGTGCTTGGAGCTGCGATGCTGGCGGCTCCAGGGAAAACCAGCCCACCCGCAGCGCGGACCTCCGCGCATCGCTCGAGATGCGACTTCGGCGAAGCGAATTTGTGCGGGTTTACCGCTCGAGGTACTGACAAAGGGCTTGAGACCGCTCACCGGCTGATTATGACCGTCGGCTGCACTGCGAATGAAACGATAATGCCGCGCGCATACACTCCGTCCGTCCCTCAGTTCCAGAAGGGAACGACTGAGCTTGGGCGCAATTCACATTCTCTCGTAGTGCTAATTCGATGAATCCAGGATTCGTATCGTCAATTGTGGTATCCGGACCCGTCAGCTTCTCTGCGCCTGTGAGCGCGGCGCGCCCTGTTTGCTACACCGCGTGGTTCTCTGGCTCGCTGTTGCTCGTTGCGTGTGCGCAACCATATGCTCGGCCGCTTACCCCCACTGGCGGAGTTCTGGCGCCGGGGACAACCGAGCTCAACACGGCGCAGTTCCATGATGCGTCGCTCACTTATCAAGTGATCCAGGCCGCTTCCGTCAACACACCGGAGCGCTTGGTGGCGCAATCGAGTGATACGACTCGACTGACGTCGTACGGAGGAGCACCGGCGCTTCTGCTCATCCAGGGCTCCACAACTCGAGGCAGAGTTTTCATCGATAGCGCTCTGGTGCTTCGAGATGGGCTATTGCCAATCTGGGAGGTTCAACACTCCGGAACACACTCCATCCGGATCGACTACAGTGGCTCGCGTGTACGTAGAAGTGATTCTGCACCGGACACGGCGCTGCGCCAGGTTGATCACACGTACGATGTTCCTGTCTTTCACTTCAACGAGCTCAACCAGCTGATCCGATCGGTGCCGCTCCGCACTGGTTATTACGCAATCCTGCCGTTGTACTCCGAAGGCGATGATGCGCTCGAGATGGATACCGTACGCGTGGAAGGTCAGGACAGTGCGGGAGTGTGGAACGTTCGCTTTGCTGACAAGGTTATTATCGGCCATTACGGAATTGATGGTAACACCCGGGACATGGTTCGATACGAGGTTGAGCGTCACGTTACTGGGCCGCACTTCTATATGAAGGTGGAGCGGCTTCGGTAACGCGAACCCCGCGCTATTCTCTAAGCGCCCTTGACTCTATGCATGGTATAGTGTGTATCATGGCTCGAGCGGAGGGGGATTTATGCAGATTGGAGAAGTCGCAGAGAAGGCCGCAGCTCAGAGCGTATGCCCGCAAGCCGTGCCCTGAAGATTACAAACGAAGGGCGCGGAGCGCTCCGGCGCGAGTTCGGCATTCAGCTACTGTGATACCTGCGGCCAGAGAATACTACCGGCCACCAAGATGACACCGTCACGTAGCACTCACGCCGTAGGTACCCCGTGTAATCCACACATCAACCAGCGGAGAATATCATGATGCCACCGCAGGGCCCGACCACGTACCCTCCTCTGACGGTAATGCACATTACCGATCAAGCCGCGATTCAAGGGCAGCCCTACCGTAACGTCCTGCTGAGCCAGATCAATGACAGTTGCCTACGGCTCGCTGCGTTCGAAGGAGAGTACGTTTGGCACTACCATTCAAGCTCCGATGAACTGTTCATCGTCGTACAAGGGATGCTTGAGATTGACCTTGAGAACGGATCAACGCTCCGCCTATCGCCCTGGGACGCCATCACGATCCCGGCTCGAACCGTGCACCGTACGCGTGCGATCGGTCGTACCGTCAACCTCACCTTCGAGCACCTTGCAGCGGATACCGTCATTGTTGATCGTCAGGCGATCTGACTACACGTCTCTCGCTGGTTGCCCCGTTCAACGGGTCGCATACGGCGTGTGGAGGTATCGACTCGTTTGTGTGCTGACCTGCTGCGCCCCCCATGTTGAAGAGTGGGGGGCGCATATCACGCTACCATCCAGACCCCATCGATCCCGGGCCGTACGTGCAAGTGCTGCACTGGGATCCGCCGCCGGTAGTCCATGTATCACTGGTCATCTGTGTCGAGCTGGATGGCCCGTTCGTTGATTGCAAAGCGGTGGGCTGTCTCGATGCGGCCGTCGCGAACGTTACGAACGAGCTTGACGCGGAAGTACGGCTCGTGAGGTCCAGGGAGGTTGGTTGCATTTCAGTTCTCCTGTGTGGGCATGTGGAAGTTGGTCTACACGTCCCAGTATCGGTCGGTCGTGCTACACCGACGTAGACAATCTGTACGGGTTGCGTATTGATTCGATGTAGGCGAGTCTACCGATCAGCGTGGAGCTCGCCAATGCCATCACGGATCGACCGCTCACCGCGCGAATGCACCTGCTCGCACGTGTCGCACTGCAGTTCGCAGCCCCGCAGCGCATAGCGACCGAAACCGATTGCAAATTGTCATGCATACAATACCTCACAGCGTAGTCACAGCGATCCATGGGCCGACGCATCGCTGTGACCCTGTTGACATACTAACGAAAGCCGTGGGCAGTCCATCAATGAACCGCGTAAGTAGTGAATCCGGGAATGTGACGTTGCGTCGCGTACTGGATCCAATTGCATCGATTCTCGTTTCGCTCGACGATCCGGTTGCCGCTGAGACAGTAAAGGCTATTCTCCAGCCGGCACGTTACGAAGTAATCGTAGCAAGCGGTTCGAATCAAATACTCAACTTGATCGCGGGCAAGTCCTTCGATCTGTTGATCCTCGCACTGCCCCCACTGCGCGCTGGCGGAAGCGAGCTGCTCAGGTCGATTCGGGACGCCGGTTTTACAATGCTTATCCTCGCGATGAGTCCGCGAGGTGAGGAAGTGGAAACGGTTGAAGCATTTCACCTCGGTGCCGACGACTACGTCGTCACTCCAGTTGGCTTCCTCGAGCTGATGGCGCGCGTCACTGCCCTGCTAAGACGTATAGCGCATGGTGTGTCCACCGTGGATGGGCCGCACAATACCATTCAGTTTGGTGAAGTCGTTGTGAACCGGGCGCTCCGCGGCGTCACTCGTTCGGGACGAGTGGTAAATCTCACGCCTCGCGAGTTTGATTTGCTGCAGTATCTCCTGGAAGCGGATGGCAGGATCGTTTCGAGGGCGACAATCCTGCGTCATGTCTGGGGTTATGGGACTGGAATCGCGTCACGCACGATTGATCAACACATTGCGCGGCTCAGGTTCAAGCTTGAAAAGGATCCCTTGCATCCTGAACACGTATTGACCGTTCGGAAAGCGGGTTATCGGTTGAGGCGCGTGTTGAGTGCCGTGCCCGTTGCGCAATCGGTCGCCGATTGCAAGGCAGATGTGCTGATGTCCGCTGACATGCGCTGACACATCGTGTACCGGTCTGCCCTACGGCTTGCATAGTAAAACAGACACACCGGCTAGGCTGATTCGACGGGCAAGGATTCACCATGTCCGAGCGGTTCGTGGCTAGCGAAGTCGAGCAAGCGCGGGCGCTCGATGCCGACGAACGCGTTGAGCGGAATGCAGACGGCGTGGCCGGGCCGCCCTGACGGGGCAAACATGAACGGATCTTTCAGAAGCGACACGTCGATTACTACGGGAAGGCCGAACAGACTGCCAAATGCCGGGACACACCCGGGTAACGACTGCGTTCGTGAAACGACTTCGCCCATCGTTGCGATCCACGCAGTGCTAGCTCCGAATTCTTTGCGAATGTTCGTAAGGTTAGCGCGTTTCTCCATTGGCGATATGCACAGGATGAATTCGACTCGAGTCTGATAGCGAAGCTTGATGATTAGTGTGCGTGCGTGCGCGACAGCGGTCGTAGCGCCGAACGTCGCAGCCAATTGTACCGCCGGAAGCTCGAGCAGTGCGAGTTGCTGGCGCTCATACCACAACTTCACCTGTTCGCGGATTGGCTTCCAGCGATAGTTTCGCATTGCCGTTGCCCGATGCATTTCGCCTCGTAGATCGCGGGGAGCGATAATCGTACACCAGAAGCTGTATGCATTGCGTCAACAATCCGCATGCAAACCATAACGTCATTTTTGCATGCATCAGATCGCGTATCACTGAAACACGCTCGTAATCTGTCGTTGACCGTGAGTACGTGCCGTTCACAGTACGATTCGAGCTACTCACGGTGCGTGCTCTCCCGATTGTCTGCGCGTTACTCCATCTAGGTAATGCTACGTGCGCCACTCCGGCGACGTACGGCCTGCGCGGCTACTTCACCCTTCCCCGTCAAATGGCAGGAGGTCGTCACCCCACTACACGACCGCCAGTCGGTGCCAATTGTCGCGACAGCCGATGCCTACATCGGACCATTCAACAACAATCAAGTCACAATTGTCGGCGGCAATCCGTCGGCAGGAGGAGTTCTAGTATGAAGTCAGTCACACGTCTATGGATCGCGGCGGTACTACTCGCCGTGATCCCGTCGCTCGGGCGGGCACAGCAAACGCATCGAGTAACGGGGCAGGTTACCGTGCAGGGTACGACGGAGCCGATTTCCGGTGCGACCGTTCAGGTCGTTGGCACAACTCTCGGTACAACCGCCGATGACAACGGAAAATTCGCGATCAGCGTGCCGGCCGGCGCGCGCCAGCTTCGCATTCGGCGTATTGGTTTCACTGCGAAGGTTGTACCAATCCGGACCGATGGAGAGGTTGTTACGGTTTCGCTCGCTCGCGACGTCCTCCAGCTCGAAACGCAGGTCATCACCGGGCAGGCCACGACCGTATCCGCTGCGAACGCAGCCAACGCAGTAACGGTCGTCAGCACTGAGAAATTGAATCGCGTTCCACAGCAGACGATTGATAACGCGCTCCAAGGAAAGGTTCCAGGCGCGGTTATCACATCAAATTCCGGTGCGCCTGGTGGTGGCATTCAACTCCAGTTACGCGGCACCAACACGATCAACGGTAACTATCAGCCGCTGTACGTTGTAGACGGCGTTATTGTGAACAACGACTCGTACTCGAACGGCTTGAACGCGATCACGGGTGCCGGCGGCGGCGGTACGGGCCAGCAGGGTGCTCAGATCGCTTCGAACCAGGATCAGCAAGTCAACCGCATTGCCGACCTGAATCCGGAAGACATCGAGTCGATCGAAGTACTCAAAGGACCGTCGGCCGGGTCGATCTACGGCTCGCGCGGTGCCAACGGTGTCGTGATCATCACGACAAAGAAAGGCACCGCTGGCAAGCCGTCGCTGGATTTCGTTCAGCGCTTCGGCACGTCAACGCTCGCGAACAGCTACAACCTTCGCTGTTTCACCCAGGCACAGGCGACGGCGTTTGTAAATGCCAATACTCCGGCCGGGTTCAAAAGCTCGACGGACTATTTCGCGGAGTTTCCGTACGCAGGCTGCACGGACGGCCAGAGTCAACTGTATGGTTACCATGGCCTTTCTTATGAAACCGGCGCGTCTTTGCGCGGTGGAAGCGCCGATGGTAGCACAACGTACTTCTCATCGGCGACGGTGAAGCACGACGCTTCGATCAGGGCGCAGGATGGATACGATAAGCAGTCGCTGCGCTTGAACCTGGCACAGCAGTTCACGTCACGCCTGAATATTAACGGCAGCAGCGAAATACTCCACACGCTCACCAACCGCGGCATATCAGGAAACGATAATAACAGCATCAATCCAATCACGCTGATCCAGGGCACCCCAACCTTCTACGACTTCTCGCGGAAGCTCGCCAACGGTCAGTATCAGCGCGATCCATGGGCCTCCAGCAACGCGAATATCCTACAGGATCAATACGCGATCAAGACGCCGGAGAACGTCTACCGCATGATCGGAAGCGCTCAGGCCAACCTGTCGCTTCTCTCCTCGGAGCGTCAGACACTCAATCTGCAACTTCTCGGTGGCGTGGATCACTACAACGACAACGCGCAGATCTATTCCCCCCCATACACGTACCTCGAGCAATCTGGCGCGATAAGTCCCTTCCCGGGCAGTATCGTCAATAGCTCGGCTGATGTAACCAACGCGAACCTGAACCTGTCGCTTACACACAAATTGGTGACGTCTCCGTTCACCGCAACGACATCACTTGGGCTGAGACAGGAACGCGCACAGGCTAACAACGTTACGAACCTGGGCCAGGGCTTGTTTCCCGGCGTCACGAATTTCTCGACTGCGGTACAAACGTTGCTCTCGCAGGGACAGACGCTGAGTAAGACCTTCTCGTATTATGCCTCTGAAGAGTTTCTTACGATGCAGGAACGGTTACTTCTGACCGCGGGCGTAAACGCCGAACGCTCCAGCACCAACGGTAACCCGAACACTTTCTATGCATATCCGAAGGTGTCGGCGTCATATCGTCTCCCGTGGCTGCCGCCCAAAACCGACAACATCAAACTGCGCCTGGCCTACGGTAAGGCCGGCAATCGTGTCCCGGTCAACTTCAAGTACACGTTCCTCGCCGCGAACCTGGAGAACGGCATCAACGGGCTCTCGCCGTCCAACACCGTCGGGCTCGCCACGATCAAACCGGAAGAAACCAATGAGTTGGAGGGTGGTTTCGATGCGACGTTCCTGGGTGGTCGCGCAGGCTTGGAGGTTACACAGTACCACAAGAAGACCGATGGTCTTGTGCTCACGCAGGCACTCGCTACGTCAACTGGCTTCGCGCTCAAGGTCATCAACGGCGGCGCGCTTCAGAACGACGGAACCGAGCTTGGGTTGAACCTGGTCCCGCTCCAGTTCAACAAGTTCTCATGGACGTCCAACACCACATTCTCACGCAACAAGAACAAGGTTCTGAGCCTGCCGGTTCCCGGCTTCACAACCGGTAACGGATTCAGCCAGGCGTATGGCGACTACAAGATCGAGGTTGGATACTCCGCGACGCAGTTGGTCACCTACAAGGGGACCGGCGCAAACGGCAAGCCTCTCGAGTTTCACCTGGGCGATCAGAACCCCGATTTCCAGATGGGCTTCAGCAACGACTTCAAACTCGGGAAGCTGAGCATCTCATCACTCGTTGACTGGCGCAAGGGCGGTTGGGTCGCCAACCTCACAACGGCTTCCTTTGATGGCGTTCTGCCAGGCGGAAACCTGGCCGATAGCGCAGCCGTCGCGACTCGGCTAACGCAGTTTGGCAAGTACGTACCGGTGTACGCGGAGCATGGGAGCTTTGCGAAGCTGCGTGAGTTGACTCTTTCGTACGACCTGGGCGAGTCGTTCGCTCACGCGCTGTTTGGCAGCAAGGCACAGGATCTTCGCGTCGAATTCAGTGGCCATAACCTGAAGACGTGGACACACTACACTGGTTACGACCCCGAGGTATCGAACTTCGGCAACGCACCAATCGGCCGCACGCAGGATGTGACCCCATATCCGCCGAGCCGCCAGTTCTTCCTGTCGCTCAACGCCACCTTTTAACCCCGGAATCGAATTTCCATGAAGCAATACATCAAAGCAGCATTTACCGGAGCGCTCACCAGCGGGCTATTGCTGGTGTGTGCGTGCGCGGACAACCCCGTTGCACCCAGTACCGACCGCGTGGTCGCCGGATCGCAGCAAACACTGCAGTCGCTCGCGACCGGTGTCATCGCGAAAGACCGCCTGGCCTCGGTCGGAGGTACATATGGGTTGTATGGCCCAATCATGTCACGTGATGCAATTGTTCCCACCGCAAACGAGCCGCGCTTTCTCACAGAGTTCTACGAGAAGCAGCCTGATCCAAGCGATTTCATAGGCGGCTCCAACTGGACCAATTATTACAGCACCATTCGCGCAGCGAAAAGTCTCATCGCAGATCCTTCCGTCACGCAGCTCAGTGCTGGCAATCAGGCTGCGGCTCGTGGGTTGCTCCGAACTCTCATGGGGCTGGAGTACCTTCGCGTCATCGAATATCGCGACCAAAATGGTGCGGTAATTCAGGGCGATGATCCCACAAAAGTCGACCCAATCCGGACGAAGCAGGCCGCGCTCACGTACGCGTCCGCACTATTGGATTCGGCGTTCACCGACCTCTCTGCCGCCTCTGCGGCAGGTACCGCTGTAGTGCCATTCGCCGTCCCAGCTGGTTACCAGCTGCATGGCGATTACAGCCAAGTCTCAAATCTGATTTTGCTAAATCGCGGACTTAAAGGCAAGGCGGAAGTATTTCGAGCACTCGACCCTGTTGCGCCCAACCCGTCTAGCGCACAGACAGCCATTACAGCGCTCGGAGTCGCGCTCGCAGGAGCCCCGTCACCGGCAACGCAGGAATACTTGAACACTGGACCGTGGTATCAGTTCAATCCGAGTGCTCCGGAAAGTTTCCTCAACCCGTTGCCAGGAAGTAACAACCTCCTCACGGACAACTTCGTCAACTCTATAATGCCGAACGACGCTCGCAAAGCGAACATCGTCGGAATTGGCAGACAAACCGTGCGTGATTCGGCATACACGGGTTCAAACCGACTGCTCCTGACAGACCCGAACAACGCCGCCAACCTCGGTGCGCCGTTGCCGGATGTTCGCAATGCAGAGTTCTTCCTGCTACGCGCACAGGCGGAGATCGCTACTGGCGATCTGGTCGATGCGACGACGGATGTCAACGCGGTGCACACGGCAGAAGGTGGGATGTCGCCGTACCCGACGTTCGCGAGCTCTGCCGCAGCAATTGCGGCAGTACTGTACGAGTACCGCTACTCGTTCGTATATAGCGGCCCGCAACACATCGATGCGCTGCGCGAGTACGGTGC
>JBDTAZ010000223.1:0-20323 GCA_039924325.1 Gemmatimonadaceae bacterium | reverse complement strand
GCGGGCCGCGATGGCAACGTAACCGTTGTGCACGAAGCCTCGCCTGACAAGTACACCGTTGTGGCGACTGTTATGACACAGCCGGGGGCAAAGACAATCGCAGTAGATCCCACGACTCATACGGCGTATCTATTTCAGCCGGAATACGGACCTGCGCCGGCGCCAGCGCCGGGAACAACTCCAGATCCGAATCCGCGTCGCCGGCCGCGTGGGCCGATGATCGGTACCTGGTTCATATCGATCGCGCATTAGCGAGCAGCATCACCCAGCACTGGAAGTAAGAAAACGTCCGGATCATCTGATCCGGACGTTTTGCCATACTACGTCACTCAGCGTGCACACCAACGGTCGTATTGTGATCGAGCTTCCACATCACCGACAAAACGATGACGGCGAGTGGCAGTGACACGAACACCGAGATCAGAACCACCGTGACGACTAATGCCGCGATCAGCTCGAGAACACCGTTGACGGAAAACGATACGTGCTGGTAGAAATGAATGGCGAATAGAACAATGATCCAGGGAATCGTTGCGACGCACCACCATGCCCATAGCTTGCGACCGGACATGTGACGCAACGCAAGCGCTCTTTCTGATCGTGTCAGCCAGATTACAGGCGCGAACGCGTAGGCGCCGACTACTATCGCGACAAGGACGATAAGAGGGGTGAGGATATAACTGGGCATTCTCCACTAAATCTAGATGTAGCTCAGCCACCAGTCGGATCTGCGTTGTTTCAGATCGGCATACCAGCGGCACATTGGGTACAGCGTGACAACCACGATGGCCCATGTCAGATAAATACCCGGGAGGCCAAAGCCCCAGCCAGGCGGCGTCGCAGTCGGAAACTGAGTGATTGTCGGTGACTCGAACATCCAGTGCACCTGCCCAAACCGGACAAGGCAAATAATAAGTGCAATAGTGTGAATTACCGTGATATGTCCCATGTAGTAGAACAGCGGTACTTTGCCAACCGTCAGCGCGGGGCGGAGAAAACGAGGCGTGCCGGAATCGACTACCCTCAGCAGCAGCACCGCGGGCCCTAGCGTCATCAACAGAAAGAGTAGGGACGGCGCGTATTTGGTCGTGTTGATGAATGACAGGAATGTGAACCACCGCGAGTGCTGGATGGACCACGGACTTGGATCGCCGTAGATGTTCAGTGCGCGAAGCAAGACGAACGTGGTTACGAGGCCGATGCCGAGTCGCAGCAGGAAATCGCGTCGCCGATCGACATCCCAATTGAAAACCTGTCCGAGTGAGTAACCCGCAGCGGTGACGCCAATCCAGGGGATCAGAGGATAGGCCTCGAAAATCGTGAACCGCGGCGTCGAGATGATGAAGCCGGGAACGTGGAGTAGCGACCAGACAGGGGCGAATGCGCCGAGCGACGCCGGATTTATAGGATCGAACAGGTTGTGCCCTGCGATCAGTACGACACCGAACCATCCTACATATTTCGCCGGTAGATGTACGAGTGCGGCCAGGACGATCATCGAGCAGCCGAGGGCCCACAGGACCGAGAGCAGCGAAAGTCGGAAATCGAAGTTGAACTGCCAGCCGAGGCATCGTGTGACAACGAGCTCGAGGAAGATCAGCCAGAGTCCACGAGTCCAGAGGAAGCGGGATAGTTGCGGGATGGTCTTGCGGCGCAACGACAGAAATGCACCGGTGCCGGTAAGCAGGAAGAACACCGGCGCGCAAAAGTGCGTTATCCAGCGAGTGAAGAACATCGCCGTGGTGGTACTACTGAGGTCGGTTGGGTTGATGCCGGGGGTTCCGACGAACTCGCGAACATGATCCAACGCCATGACGATCATGATGATGCCCCGCAGGACATCGACCGACTCGATGCGAAGCCGGGCGGGTCGAGTCGCTCCAGAAATGCCGGTCACGCCGGGCATGCCAATTGCTCGCTTATCAAACCGGGGAAGCTCGCGTGTCGGTTACAGTACCGATCAACGCACTCGGCGACATCAGCCAGTAATATCAATGTTTGCTCCCGTTTCTGCACGACTTTCAACTGCAAGGCAATTATGAGTATCAGTCCTCTGGCCGGCAAGCCGGCCCCGCGTGACATTCTTGTAAACGTTCCGCGCCTCATGACGGCGTACTACTCGCGTGTTCCGGACCCCAAAATTCCCGCCCAACGGGTGTCCTTCGGAACGTCGGGGCATCGAGGTTCTGCGTTTGATACCGCTTTCAACGAAGATCACATCCTCGCGATAACCCAGGCGATCTGTCTTTATCGCAAGCAGGCTGGTACTGACGGCCCGCTGTTTCTCGGCATAGATACCCACGCACTATCCGCATCTGCATTTGCCTCTGCGCTGGAAGTGCTCGCGGCGAATGGCGTGACAGTGATGATCGACGATCGCGATGGATATACACCGACACCGGTAGTATCGCACGCGATCATCACGTACAACAAGGGACGCAACTCAGGGCTCGCCGACGGAATAGTTGTCACGCCGTCGCACAATCCACCTGATGACGGCGGTTTCAAATACAATCCTACGAACGGCGGACCAGCCGATACCACAATCACCGGGTGGATCGAAAACAAGGCAAATGAGTTTCTCGCGAACGGGCTCAAAGGCGTCCTGCGCATGCCGCTCGAGCGGGCAAGAAATGCCGCCACAACGCACAAGCACGATTACATGGATGCATACATCGGCGACCTTGGTGCGGTGATTGATTTCGATGCGATCCGTGGCGCCAAACTCAAACTGGGTGTCGATCCACTCGGCGGCGCCGGGGTGTTCTATTGGGCAATGATCGCTGAGAAATACAAGGTGCCCATTACCGTTGTGAGTGACGATGTAGATCCCACGTTCCGATTCATGACTGTGGATTGGGATGGCAAGATTCGAATGGATTGCTCATCGCCATATGCAATGCAGCGATTGATTGGTCTCAAGGATCAGTACGATGTCGCATGGGCGTGCGATACGGATCACGACAGACATGGGATAGTGGCGAAGAGTGTCGGCCTTCTGAATCCGAATCACTATCTTGCGGTGGCGATTTCATACCTGTTCGATCACCGGCCCAAATGGTCGCCGACAGCGGGTGTTGGAAAGACTGTCGTGAGCAGCAGCATGATCGATCGCGTGACTGCGCGACTCAAGCGTCCGCTTCATGAAACTCCCGTCGGGTTCAAGTGGTTTGTCGATGGATTGATGAGCGGCACCACGGGATTCGCGGGTGAAGAGAGCGCAGGGGCGTCGTTCCTGCGAAGAGATGGCACCCTCTGGACGACGGACAAGGACGGAATCATCGCGGGCCTGCTGGCGGCCGAGATGACAGCGATTACGCAGAAAGACCCGGGTGATCTGTACAAGGACCTGACGGAGGAGTTTGGTGATCCTGTCTATGAGCGAATCGACTCTCCGGCGACAGTCGAAGAGAAGAAAACACTCTCCAAGCTGAATGCGAGCGACGTGACCGTCACGCAGCTCGCGGGAGAGAAGATCGATAGCGTGATAACGACCGCGCCGGGTTCGAGCGATTCGATCGGCGGGATCAAGGTGAGCGCTGCCAGCAGCTGGTTCGCGGTGAGGCCATCCGGAACGGAGGATGTTTACAAGCTCTACGCCGAGAGCTTCAAGGGAGCCGATCATCTCCGGACGGTTCAATCGGAAGCGCGCACGATCATTCAGGCCGCGTTGAAAAAAGGATAGAGGCAACCTTCCGCTTGCCTGGAGGCATCTGAGTACAGCAGACTTAAGCGTCGCTCCACGTCCCTCACTCCAGGCCTAATGACCAATCGGCGTGATTTCCTAAGAAAGAGCGGCACCGCGCTGGGCGCGTTCGCTGCATTGAACCAGGTTCCCGGCCTGCGGCCCGGAATGTTTCCGGGGCTGCTGAACTCAGGAAGCGCCCCCGCATACATCCCGACTGATGATGAAATCAGCGCCCTGATGGCGGCAGCGTTGGGCGCTGCGAAGTCGGCTGGCGCGAGCTATTCGGATGTGAGGATCGGGCGCTACCAGAACAACTTCGTCATCACGCGCGAACGTCAGATAGTGCAGGTAGTGGATACCGATTCGATCGGAGCTGGCGTTCGTGCTCTTGTTGATGGAACTTGGGGATTCGCTGCGACGCGCAACCTAACGTCGGATGCGGTGGCTGCAGCGGCGCGCGAAGCGGTAGCAATCGCCAAGGCAAACAGGATAGCTCAGGATCGACCCGTGATTCTGGCGCCGACTCCAGTGGTACAGGCGACCTGGAATAACGGATTTACGCGGGATCCGTGGGACGTACCGGTCGAGGAGAAGGCGGACCTGCTGATTCGCGCGAACACCGAAGCCATGAAAGCGAAGAATGTGCGCTTCGTGTCGAGTGTGATGTACTTCGTGAAGGAGAACCGCCATTTCGCGTCGACAGATGGATCCGTGACGAACCAGACGATCGTCCGTAGTTGGGTTCCCATGCAGATCACCGCAATTTCGGCGGACCAGACTGATTTTCAGAGTCGATCCAACACAGTGCAGCCGATGGGACGCGGGTACGAATACGTTGTCGAAGCCGACATCGTAAACAACGCTCGCAAGTGGGGCGAAGAAGCTTCGGAGAAGTTGACTGCGAAACCGGTTGATGTCGGCCGTTATGATCTCGTGCTGCACCCGTCGCATCTTTGGCTGACCATCCACGAATCGATCGCGCACCCGACCGAGCTCGATCGCGCGCTCGGCTACGAGGCGAATTATGCAGGTACCAGCTTCGCATCACCGCCCGAAAAAATGCTCGGCAAATTCCGGTACGGCCCCGAGTTCATGAACATCCAGGGCGATCGCTCACAAGCCGGTGGCTGCGCTACGATCGGATACGATGATGAAGGCGTCAAGCCTGAGGAATTTCTCATCATCAAGAACGGGCTCATCAACGATTATCAAACCACGCGCGAGCAGGCCAATTGGCTCAAGTGGTGGTATGACTCGCAGGGCCGACAGACTCGCTCGCACGGCTGTTCCAACGGAGATTCCTGGTCGAGCGTGCAGTTTCAGCGCATGCCCAACGTGTCGCTGCTTCCCGGCGAGAAGGATCTCGCATGGAACGACCTCATTGGCGCAACGGATCGCGGAATCGCGATCATGGGTGACGGTTCGTTCTCGATCGATCAGCAGCGCTACAATGCGCAGTTCGGCGGCCAGCTCTTTTACGAAATCAAGGGCGGCAAGATCGTCGGAATGCTGAAGGACGTCGCCTATCAGATGCGCACGCCTGACTTCTGGAATTCCATGGACATGATCGGCGGAAAGAAGTCTTACATGATGGGAAGCGCGTTCTTCGACGGCAAGGGACAACCCGGTCAGGTGAACGCGGTCAGTCACGGATGCGTTCCGAGCCGCTTCCGCAACATCAACGTGATCAACACCGGGAGGAAGGCATGAGCGATATCACGCGCGAAGGCATGCGCCGCCCACTCTCGCTGCGATCGAACATGCAGATCGCGCCGATGCCGGAGTCCGATGCGCGAGCATTGATCGAGCGGACGGTGAAAATGTCGAAAGCTGAATCGATAAGTGTTTATATCGATGATGGGACAACGACGAATCTGCGTTTCGCGGACAATCGTGTTAGCACCGCTGGACGAGTGCAGGACAGCGGCGTGGCGGTCATCAGCGCGTTCGGGCCGAAACACGCCGCCGTGCAGACAAACGACCTGAGCGACGAAGGGCTGCGCAGAGCGGTTGCTCAATCGGAAGCTCTGGCGAAACTTGCGCCGGACGATCCGGAAGCGATGCCGGAGCTCGGCCCACAACAGTATAAATCGAGTGAAGCGTATTTCACCTCGACTGCTGAGGCTAGCGCCGACGAACGCGCGCACGCTGCGATGACTGCACTGGATCCGGCACGTGCCGCAAGCGATCTCAAGGCCGCTGGCTATCTGGAAGTCCGTGCACGTTCAGAGGCAATAGGGAACAGCAAGGGAATGTTCGGCTACTATCCGTACACGACCGCGAATTACACGCTTACCGTTCGCACAGCCGACGGAACCGGTTCGGGGTGGGCTGGCGCGGAAGTCAACGACTGGGCGAAAATGGATTTTGCGGCGCTGGGCCAACACGCTATTGAAAAGGCACGCGCGTCGCGCACTCCGGTTGCTGTTGAGCCTGGTCACTACACAGTAGTCATGGAGCCACAGGCAGTCGGCGACATCGTGCAGTTGATCGGCGGCTACATTGGCGCGCGCGAGGCAGACGAGGGACGAAGCCCGTTCGTGAAGACGGGTGGCGGAAACAAGATCGGAATGAAGATCCTCGACAGCAGAGTGTCGCTCATTTCCGATCCCTTCGATCCCGATCTGCGAGGACAGCCGTTCGATGGAGACGGGTTACCACTCGACCGACAGGTGTGGGTAGAAAACGGCGTCCTCAAGCAACTGTATTACACCCGCTTCTGGGCGAAAAAGCAGAACGCGGCAGTAACTGGTTCGCCGAGCACGTTCAAGATGACGGGCGGCACGACCTCGGTGGATGACATGATCAAGTCAACCGAGCGTGGCATTCTTGTTACGCGACTCTGGTACCTGCGAGAAGTCGATCCGCGCACCATTCTCTACACGGGGCTGACCCGTGACGGCACGTTCCTGATTGAAAACGGCAAGGTAACGCGTGCAATCAAGAACTTCCGCTTCAACGATTCGCCGCTATTCCTGCTTAACAACGTAGAAGCGCTTGGCGTTCCGGTGCGCATTGGTGGGACGGAAGCCGGTGGTCCGATCGTGGTACCAGCTGTAAAGTCGAAGGACTTCGACTTCACGAGTCTCAGCGACGCGATCTAGGCTTAAACTGCAGAGTCGCCACACACGCTTTTGCGTGAATGGCGACTCTGCAGCACCTACATCAACGATTATCCATTACCCCGCGCATAACCGCGCCAAGTATTCCGCCGCTCACCGCGGCTTGCGTGTTGCTCTCGCCTGATGCGACAGGAGGATGGTAGTACATCGACTGGATACCGACGCGACCGGGTCCGGTGAATCGGTTGAAGAATATCTGACCGCCGCTTGCGAACAGCCCTGTGGCAACGCTCTGCGTTTCGAGTTCCATGCGCACAGATGGATCCTTGTAGATCCAGCCGCCGGGTTCGACGTCGATCTGCTCGCCCGGCTGCAGCGTAACTTCGAAGACATTTCCGTAGCCATGCAACCAGACAATCGCATCGGCGCTGCGTGCGTTGAACGAGTCGACGAACAATCCGCTCTGACCAAACAAAATGTTGCCGATCCCGCTCACACGCTGAAACGTGAATTCCGCTGCGTCGGTCGCGGCGAGAAACTGATGCTCGCGCACATCGATCGATTGACCGCGTGCCAAGTGAAGTGGAATGATCTGGCCAGCTCCGTCCCGACTGAAGGCGATGTGCCCAGTTCCTTTCGCTTCAGTCATGAAGATTGGCATGCCAGACACAAGCCGCTTGAATGCACCGGCAAGCGACTTCACACCGATTGAGACCGCCGGGTGCTTCCACAGTAGCACGTGGTGCTCAAAATACACATGCGTGGATGCGATCTCGACGTGGAGCACCGGCACGAGCTCGCCTTCAAGATGATACGTGACTCCGCCAAAGGTCTCATTGCGGATAGTTGTCGGATGCAACTGCGGTATGGCCACTGGACGGAGGGTTGATTGTTATTAGGATTGAATCGCGATAGTGTGAATATTGCCCTGACTGTTGCGACGATCGCGAGAGAAATTCCGATTAAATGATTGAGTTATGCGGATTCAGCTCTTCGCCCGGCAATAGCCGGCCCGACCGGGGCGGCGGCGTGAAAGCGGGCCGATTCAGGTGAATCGAGCGCTTTCTTGACCGCGCTGTATCCCGCATCGATCAATTCTTGTGTCGCATTGAATGTGAACGATGGCCAGTGTCCAACATCTGGCCGAATGTGAAGTGTTGGCACGCGGCCGCGAGCCGCCTGGATCGTTGCTCGCTGAGGTTCGGCGAGTATCTGCACGACGCGACCGTGAATACCAACCAGGCCCTGACGCTCCCATGCCACGTCATCCGAATTGATGATCTCGCTGACGTCGATCGCAATGATCCGACGCGCGCCCCAATGAATTGCTTCGAATAACCCGACCATCGTTTTGAGTCCACCGTCAACAACGATGTCACCGTCTGGGAGAATCATCGGCGGGAATACCAGCGGAAGCGCCCCTGACGCGTATACAGCGTCAGCCAGCCGAACCGTATTTTCCGCGCCCGAACCGAACCACCGCTCGACGCCGTTGCGGAGCGACAGAGCGTTCACGCGTAACGGGCGGCCGAGAGACGCGAAGGTAGCCTGCCCGATGATCCTTTGAATCAAATGCCGATAGTGCTCACCGTCATACAGTGCGGCCTGAGCCACGCCACCAAGCACAAAAGCCTTGAGGTTGCGTTTGAGAACGGCCGCTTCCGTAACGGTGAGCGCATCGTGTTCGAGTTGTTCTATTGTTGCACCCGACGCCCATCTGGCGCCAACCAGAGCGCCGATGCTCGTACCAACTATGGCATCGATCTCGATCCTCGCCTCCATCAGGGCGCGAATCACTCCGATGTGCGCCATGCCCCGCATGGCTCCGCCACCCAGTACGAGGACCGTATGTGGCGTTCCATGCTGCGGAGGTGCCTGGGCACCCGCCGGACACTGTTCGGCAATGGGAAAATGCAGCGGCATGCGTCTAATTAAGTCTCGGCATCGCGCCTGGTAAGTCCCCCGTTGTTGGCCGGCGGCGCGTATCTTTCAGCGATGCGCAACTTCCCAGCGCCCCGGGCGATTAGTTGACGGCGATGCCGAGAGAGTATCCGAACCGGATTCAGAAGGCGTTTGATGAGATTCGGTTCGGACCGCTCCGGACGCTAAACCTCCGGGAGTCGCTGCCGACAGCCGATCAGGCGCGCGCACGCGCAGAAAGCTGGATTCGCACCAAACAGGTCGAACGCGCCGGCGAACTGCTCGTGATAACCGGCCGAGGAAAGGGAAGCGACGATGGCGTCGCGGTCGTGCGAAAAACGATCCTGGCACTGTTTCCGTCGCTTCGGCGCCGCAACATCATCACCAAGTGGGAAGAGCATACCGCCGGCTCCTTCGTGGTGACACTGGCGCCGGTTGCCGCTATGTTCGAAGCGCCCGGACGTCGGCGAGAAAAGAACGTTACCGTACCGATCCCGCAGTCACTCTCGGCGCTCTCCCCCGAAACGCTCAAGCTCCTTCGAGACCTCGCCTCGGCATCTTTGATGATGCTCGGCGTGATTGGCTCCGATCAATTCATCGAGTCGGAGATGAAAAGCAAGTTTTCCAAACTCACCGCCGCGATTGCGGATGCCGAAGATCCGGAACTGGAACTTCGCGCTGCGATCCGGCACGCCCTCGACGAACTGGACGAATCTGAATGAGACTCTCGAAACTTGCCGCGACAGCTGTTGCGGCATCACTCGCATCTGCCGCGGTCGCCTCGGCGCAAGCACAATCAACAATCGTCGGTTTCGGCAACTCGCAGGTGGAGCAGCAGCGCGCGCTCGAAACCAAGGCCGCTAGTCTCGCCTCACCTTCGGGAGCGGAATCGCTTTCACGCGAACTGTCGAAAGAACCGCACATGGCGGGCACGCCTGCGCAGGCACGGACGCGCGACATCTTCGCGAGCGAGCTGAAGAAATACGGCATCACGCCTGAGATCCGCACGTACAGCATCTACATGCCACACCCGACCAGTGTGCACCTGTATCGAGTGTCGCCCGACGCCACCGAACTGTCGCTGCCAGAAGGAACCATCGCGGAAGACACAACGTCGTTCAGCTACCCGCAGATACTCACATTCAACGGATACGGCGCGGCAGGCGACGTGACCGGCGAAGTAGTGTATGTGAACTACGGCCTGATCCAGGATTACAAGACTCTCGATTCACTCGGGATCTCAGTGAAGGGAAAGATTGCGATTGCTCGTTACGGCAGATCGTATCGCGGAATCAAGGCACGCGAGGCGGAGAAGCATGGTGCGAGCGCACTGATCATCTATAGCGATCCTTCAGACGACGGATTCGCGACCGGCGACGTCTATCCGGAAGGACCGATGCGTCCATGGACAGGCGTGCAACGCGGCAGCGTTTACAACGGCAATGGCGATCCGACGACACCGGACTATCCAAGTCTTCCCGGAGCCAAGCGCATCCCATTGGATCAAACTGATCTGCCGCGCATTCCCGTAATTCCAGCGTCGTACAAGAACGCCGCCGAATTGCTTAAGGATGTGCGCGGCACGGATATCCCGCGCGGCTGGCAGGGCGGATTGCCATTCCGGTATCATGTTGGGCCGGGGCCAGTACGTGCACGCGTAGTCGTCACGACAGATGCCGCTACAACCCCGTACAAGAATATCTGGGACGTGCTGGGAACGATTCGCGGCTCGGAATATCCCGATCAGCTCGTCATAATCGGCGGTCACCGCGACGCATGGGGACCTGGTACCGCAGATAACATCAGCGGTACGGTTAGCGTATTGGAGGCAGCTCGCACGATCGGCGATCTCGTGAAGCAGGGTTACCGGCCCAAGCGCACAATAATCTTTGCATCTTGGGACGCGGAAGAATGGGGCTTGATGGGCTCAACAGAATTCGTCGAACAGGATTCCGCGCGATTGTCGAAGGATGGTGCGGCGTACATCAATTTCGATGAAGTAGCTACCGGTCCATCACTCGGCGCGAGTGGCAGTCCGTCGCTTCGTCCGTTCTTCCGTGACGTGACGAAAGTCGTCGCGAGTCCTGTTGGTGGAAGCGTTTATGACGCATGGCGGAAGAGCGATCGCATTGTATCCGATACCGCGCAGCCGGGCATGGGAGATCCTGGTGGCGGCTCTGATTTCGCAGGATTCTACAATCACCTCGGAATCCCGATCGCCGATTGGGGCTTCGGTGGACCGATGGGCGTTTACCATTCGTCGTTCGATTCCTATCACTGGATGTCGAAGTTCGGCGACCCGGGTTACAAGTATCACGCGACTATGGGTGTACTCGGCGCGGTAGCGCTGATGCGGCTCGCTGATGCGGACATCCTGCCATACGACTATGTGGAATACGCTCGCGCGATGCACGGGCTCACCGCAACGGTTGCGAAGAATCTTGCCGCCAAGCACTGGGACAACGTCTCGCTGACCGCACTCAACGAGTCCATTTCGACGATGGAGACGGCGGCGCAGGCGTTTAACACGGCCCGCGATGCAGCTCTGGCCCGCGGGGTCAGCGCGGCCACGAGCAAACAGACGAACGTCCTCCTGATGCGGGTGGAGCGGGCATTCGTGCGGCCCGAAGGACTCTCGACTACCAAGCGGGAGTGGTTCCACAACGTGATTTACGCCGCTGACAACGACAACGGCTACTCCAATATCGGACTGCCGAGTGTCAACGAGGCGATTCTGGCCGGGAACGAGGCCTCGTCGGTACGCGAGATAGCAGACCTGGCGGCCCGTTTTCAAAAGGCAGCCGAAATACTCGATTCCGCGGCGCGAAGCTTGCGAGCACCATGAGGTCATGGACGATGTAGCATCTGCGCGTCGGACCCCGCGGCTATCGCTGAGCGAACGAATTGCGGCTACGCAGTTTGGCGCAAAAGCGCACTGGCCAAGCGGCTTCGAAGTTTACCGGAGCGGTACGGCCGCCGACGGGGTCTTCGTAGTGCTACATGGGCACGTGGTGCTGCGAACTCCGATGAAAGGCGGTCGCGGCTTCGTCAGCGGGATAGCCATGCCGGGCGAGACCTTCGGAGCTGAAGGACTCGCCCCGCAGGGGATATACGTGACCGACGCCAAGGCGGCGGACGGGGTTGAGACCCTGCATCTGGGAAACGAGCAGTTCCGCGCGCTTATGAGGGAACAGCCGGCCCATGGTATCTCCCTGATTGGGCAGATAATGGCGGAGCGGAGCAATCTGCTCCAACGGCTCCAGGAATTGGCGTCCCTCAACGTGGAAGACCGTTTGGTCTCGGTGCTCATCCGCCTGAGCGAAGACACCGGCTTCATGGTGGATGACTCCACCCTCAAGCTGGACTCGTCCCATCATCGTCTCCTTTGCGAGATGGTGGGGGCAACCCGGGAATCCATTGCGCTCGCCCTGAGCCGCATGGTGAACGGAGGGGTGGCGACACGGGCGGGTACATGCTTTGTTATTGATACCCAGCAGCTTGCATCCCGTCTGCCCTCGGTGCGTTTCGACGAGCAGACGCCGTTGCCGGTGTCCAAGGAATCGGCTCGGGCGTAGTTACGCACGCAGGCACTGGGATGGTTCCCGGTAACAAAGCAGCTCGAATTTCGAATTAAATCCCATCGACGACATAATTCCAGGCGCCGGTCCAATTGATCTGCGTACCGGGCACGTTCGGGCGATTCTTCTCCTGCACGGATTCGGTGACACGCCTCAGACGCTTTCATATCTGGCTCGCTACCTGAACGAGAACGGATATGACGTTCGTGTCCCGCTGCTACCGGGGCACGGCCGCAGCATTGCGGCCATGGATGCCTCGACCCACATGCAGTGGCTGGATTACGCGCGCGCGGAGTTGTATGCAATGCGGGCGCGGTATGGGTGGGTCGCAGTGGGCGGGCTCTCAATGGGTGCATCCATCGCGGCGCTGCTCGCCGCTGAAGTGCGCGACCTGCCAGCGCTTGTTTTGATTTCGCCGTATCTCGCGATGCCGCTCTATATGCGGCTGATATCGGGAACGGCGGATTACTGGAATGATCTGGTAAAACCATTTCGCTCCGCGACGGTTCGCTCGATCCTGGATCCTGTCGAGCGCGCGGCGAATCTGGCGTACGGGTCCGTGACCGGTCACGGCCTGCACGAGCTATCTCAATTGGTGAAGAAGGCCCAGGGGGTACTGGGCGAGATAGTCACACCGACGCTTTACATCCAATCGGAAGGCGACAACAGATTGTCACCGCGGACCGCTCATCACGCGTTTGCGGAGATCGGGGCGGAGATGAAGAAGCTGGTTCTGACCCGCGAGGGAGGGCACATAATTACCGTGGACTACGGTCGTGCGCAGGTCTTTGAAGAGATACGCGCCTGGCTGGGGCTGGTCCCGGAACCTAGTCCCAGCCAGGGCGTCCGGAATAGTTAGGCCGAAGCCTGCTATCCGGAGTGCGGCCGCCGCATCAGCGACGGTCGCACAACTCCAGCGCGATAGGCGCTAGAATTTCTCCTGTACGAATTCGGTTACTGCCGAGGCCGCGTCTTCCGCGGCATGCGTTGCCTGCTCTGCGATGCCGGTCACGACCCGCTTGACGCGTGCACCGGCCTTCCGTGCAGCCTTGCGAACGCTGCCGACAGTAGTCGCGCGCTTCGGACTGGTCTTCCTGGTCGTCTTCTTCCGTGCCGCGCCACGCTTTTTCGTGGACTTGGCTGATTTCGTCGACTTGGTAGCTACACGCTTGCGACCCGTCTTCCGGCCAACCTTGCGGACGGCTTTACGGACGGCCTTCCGGACAGCCTTGCGAGCGCTGGTCTTCCGTGTGGCCTTCGCAGCGGTCTTGCGCGTTGTCTTGCGCGTCGCCTTACGGGTTGATTTGCGGGTGGACTTTCTTGCGCCGCTCTTGCGTGCGACGGTTTTGCGAACGGTCTTTTTCGCCTTCGCCTTCGATCCACGTTTCGCGCTCGTCCGAGCACCGCCAGTGCGACTCGAACTCTTACGGGACGACTTCTTCATTGCCATGCTCTACTCCATTACGATGTAAATTCGACTCACGTGAATCGAAGCAAGAATCGCGCACAAATGTATAATGCGCAAGAGTTTTTTGCACAAATCACGCGATATCTTTCCGTCCAGAGCGTTCACGTGTGTCGTTTATCTGCGCGGATGTGAGCAACAATTCTTCTTCGAACCCAATCAATCATGCCAACTCGTAACAACGGATCGCGCGAACTCCCGTCATCAGGTCCCCGATTTTCGGGCGCTTCGATCAGGTTTGCACTGACGAGCGTCGCGGCTCTCGGCGCAGTGGTTGTCGTCTTTGGTTGCAGCAAGGGTGAACCGGCTGCTTCGAATAGTCCGCCAGCGGCCGGGAAGATATCCGTGGCACCGCCACAAGCTGGGGCGGACACCGACCACACAACTGCGGGTGCCGGTCTGCCAAGCGGATACACCGCCGTGTTCGATCACGCGGACGCGAAGAGCTCCGATGTGTCATACGTGGAGAAGGGGCCGGGCAAGTGGGAAGTGAAAACCGGGCCCGCGCATATCCTGTACTCCCCCGGCGATACGGCTGCGAACAAGTTCATCGTGTCGGCCACTTTCGAACAACTCGAGGCACCGGCGCACCCCGAGGCGTTCGGTGTGTTCTTCGGCGGCTCGAATCTCAGCGGCCCAACGGTCAAGTACACCTACTTCATAGTCCGCGGGGATGGCATGTACATGGTGAAGGTCCGCGATGGTGCCAACACTCGGACGATCACCAACTGGACCGCCAGTCCCGCGATCCCGAAGCAGGACGCCAAGGGAAAGGGCCTTTACGGCATCCGCGTAGACGTCCGCGATAAAGTTGCCAGCGTGAGCGTCAACGGCGCGCCAGTCACGACGATTGCTGGCAAGGACGCCCCGCTAAACGGGATTGCCGGCGTGCGAATCAATCACAACCTGCATCTCATCGTGACGCCCGCAACGGTGGTCAGGTAGATCGACCTCCGACGGAGAGACGTCTGGTGGCCGAACCGAACTTGCTACCGGGATAACGGAAAAACTGCCACGGTCTCTCCGTGTGCCGGGATACAGAGGAGAGAGGGGTCGAGGCCCGCGATTGACCACGTTACGCGTGTCAGCGCGGGCGGTTCCTCCATG
Organism: Gemmatimonadaceae bacterium; assembly: GCA_039924325.1. Taxonomy (GTDB): domain Bacteria; phylum Gemmatimonadota; class Gemmatimonadetes; order Gemmatimonadales; family Gemmatimonadaceae; genus Fen-1247. Next base: position 5,503 of record JBDTAZ010000223.1, on the reverse strand, counting down.
GGTTCGTCGGTAAGCCGGAACGTGCCCCAGTGGGTCGCAACGAAGCTGCACGCGCGACCATCGTTGGCGGCTGCGATGTCCATGTACGCCGAAACAGCCTCCTCCGGCGACATGTGTACCGGCTGCATGAACCAGCGCGGGTTGTAAGCACCGATCGGAAGCAATGCCGCGTCAAACGGACCAAGCCGTCGAGTGATTTCCGAAAACTCGGGGTGCCGTCCAGTGTCTCCGGCGAAATACACCGCTCTCGAACCGGCGCGAATAGTCCACCCGCACCAGAGCGTGGAATCTCGATTATTCAGACGTCGACCGGAAAAGTGCTGTGCCGGCGTGCATGTAATTTCGATGCCGAGCGTAGTCAGGTTCTGCCACCAGTCGAGCTCCGCAATTACAGAAACGCCGCGATTGCGGAGCCAGGCGCCGACACCCAGTGGTGCCAACCATTTGGCGCCGGGATGCGAAGTCCGGAGCATGCGCACTGTCGATCGATCCAGGTGGTCATAATGATCGTGCGAGACGATCACGAGATCGATCGGTGGCAGCGCGTCGAAAGAAAGCGACGGCGGGATAATCCTGGCTGGGCCGGCGAAGCTGACCGGAGACGCACGATTGCTCCAAACAGGATCCAGCAGGATGTTGATCGATCCAATCTGGAGCAGGAAACTGGAGTGGCCGATCCAGGTCAGCAAGATCTCGTCGGTGGAAGCGCGCGGCGCCGGAAATGTCGGTTTGGTTACCGGAAATGCGGATGTTGGTGCCTGAGCGGCGCGCCGTTCGGCCCTTCCTTTGGTGCGCCGCTCAAGCGCCCATCTCAATACGTCACGCAGGCCGTGCGGTTTCGACGCTGGCCAGGGGTTTTTGAACTTCCCCCTCGGCGTTCGATGCGTCGGTGTCGGCTGCTGCTGCGTGTTGTCGCTCGGTGGCGCCATGCATCAACATTAAACGGTGCCACATGACGAGTCGCTTTCTACTGGAGCTCATCACCGACACTCCAGGCAGTTCGTCGCCTCCGGTACGACCATCAGTCGTCCATATGGAATGCCCTCGCCGCAGTTGCCGCACACACCATACCGACCATCCTCGATACGTCGCAATGCTTCGGTGAGCTCCATCTGCCTTGCATGGCTTCTGCTTACAAGCGTGACCGTGAGCTCACCTTCGCTGCCGAACTGGGGGGCGCGGAGTGTGGTACCCTCTGCGCCGACAAACGAGTGGCGCTCGGATTCACGCGCGAGCGATCGCTCGATGCGTGCCAATTCCTGGCGGATATCCGCTTCAAGCTCGCGCAGCTGCGCACTCGATATTGCTCCGGTCGATCTCATTTCGGTCCTCCTCCATGGTGATGGGCAGATGCCCCCTTCAACTAGCCTTCTGTAGCGGCCCAAAACTCCATTCGCTCAGCACTCGGCAGATCTCGTCGCGCGAGTGCTCCGGCTCGCACTGCCGACTGATAGCGCCGAAACAATGCGCTGTTTGCGCCCCAGAATTCTGTTGGAACGTCCATAAGGGCGCGTAGCAGATCGCCACGAAAGAATCCAGCGCACGCGAGCGGATCCTGCTCGAGTAAATCGAGCACCCGGGGCACCGCATCACGGAGGTCTCTGGAATTTCTCAGCGCGAAGTACAGCTCCGCGTCGTTCTCAATGCAAAGTTTCATCTTCTCGGGTAATCCCTGCAAAAGCCGGTATGGATTCCCTGGTATTCCTTTGATTCACGGAAATCCTTCGTGTTTCGTTTGTCTCGCTTGTTTCTACTGCGGCGTCTACCGAACACTCAGCTGTTGTGTCAGCTGATTCGCAGCAGGGTGTAGCGGTGACTGTTCTGAGTGATTTCATGTTTGCGTACCGTCGCGCGGACCTTGCTGCGATCGCGCATGGAGTGGATGCAAAAAACCCCGCCTGGCTGGGAAGCGCAGACGGGGTTGTCGAGTTGGTGAGAGAGAATCTCGCCTCTGACTGTGGGCCGGATCAGCTTATGTCGCTAATCTCCTGGCTTCCCGTCCTGCTGTGGTATGGAATTGTCCGTGATCGCATGGCGGAGACGCGATTGCAACGCGTACTCTTCTGCATCATCCATCTAAGGTCAACTCGTTTGGGCGTGCGGACGCCGACGGGACGGCAGGCCATGGCCCGGCCGTTGCCGCAAGTCGGATCCAAATCCGCGCGTTGAGTTGAGTTGGACATCAGATGAGCTCCAGTTTGCAAAAGAATCGCGTCTGCCGATAGCTGTTGTATCGGAGCGCGACTTCCTATTTGTAGGTTAGCCCGGCGAGCGGGGAAAGTCAAGAAACCCCACCCGACGGTTGTTCAGACCGCAAAATCGACCTACTCAATCACGAATACACGGAACTTTTCTCAATGTTCCATGCTTTGCTCGCACGTCCCGTGGCTTGTAAGTATCGGCATCTCACGCAGAATCCTTTCAGATCGCAGGGAGACGCCGCACCGCCTCAGCTACTTTTTGTCCGAGAATACGTGACGTAGTCCATTTTCCACCGAACGCGCTCACTACGCGCCCTTCGGCCTCAATTGTTTCCCCGCGTCGCTGTGCGTGCGCGGACTCGCCAGAGTCAACCAACGGCCGCACTCCAGCAAACGCGGACTCGACATCGGCATCGTGAATCGGGTCTGCGAAGAAAGTGTTGTATGCGTCCAGCAGATATTCACGCTCTGCCGAGCTGCAAGAGATTGGGTCGTCCAGTGTCTGACGCACTTCGGTAGTTCCGACAAGAGTGCGGCCGTGATACGGCAATGCGAACACCAGACGTCCGTCCAATGGAAGGTTGAGTGCGAACCCAGCTCCAATTGGCCTGTTGACCACGAGGTGCGATCCGCGCACGAGATCGAGCTGTGTATGGGATGGAATTCCGCTTGCGTCGAGGAGTGCACGAGCCCACGGGCCGGCAACATTCGCGATAGCGTCGAATCGAAATGCGTCGTTCAACGTTCGCAGTTCGCCGTCACACTCCAGTCGCGTGACACTTGTGTGCTCGCGAATTACAACACCATTCTCGCGCGCACGGTCCGCTGCCCAATGACCAAGTGCACCGTCGTCCATCTGTCCGTCGAAGTACGAAAATGTACCGCGCAGCCCATCACGCTTCAGACCGGCCGCACGCGCGGGGAGATTGTTTGCGCTCCACCATCTGTGCCGACCAAGTGTTGCGCGACCGGATAACAGATCGTATGCAGTGAGGCCAGCGGCGAGCGTGAGCCGTCCATGCGGTGCGTCCCTGTACAACGGCAGGAACAGCTCAACTCGACGCGTGAGCGTAGGTGCGTGCTGCATCCACCAGCGTCGTTCGTGCAATCCCTCGTAGACCTGACGTACGTCGCCCTGTTCGAGGTATCGCAGACCGCCGTGCAGGAGTTTGGTCGACGCGCCGCTCGTAGCGCACATCAATTCACCGCGCTCGAACAGCGTCACGTCATGACCGCTCTGTCTCAGCGCCCACGCACTCATTACCCCGTTGATACCGCCGCCCACGACTGCAACGTTCATGGCGTCAACCCACGCTACGCGAACAACGCGGCGTTCTCCTCGACGTGTTTCTCATCTCGCATTCCCACGACAACGCTGGCGAGAGTCGGCAACATCCGGACGAACGACAGGGCGGCCGCTGCGTCGGTGTTCGCTTCCGGAAATGTCTCGCGCACGGCTGGGGGAAGACTGTGAGCAAGCCGTCCCTGCAGCAGTGGTGCTACCGCAATCATTGCAAGACCGAGTTCGTCTGCCGCTTCGAGCGAAGTTCGTTCGTGTCCGTTTACCATCTGAGTCGAAGCGCGTACGCCCTCCATCATGCCAAGGTTTACCGGCATCTGGACCGCGACCAGGTGATTCGCGACGCCGGCGATGTCGTTTGCGGCAGTTGCAAGATACTCGATCGATAAATGGTTCGGCGCTTCAACCGGAACGCGCAACCCATTCCACGTTGCGCATCCGTACGATCTGATCAGCCCGTCGCGAACGCATTCCTCGAGCATTGCAAACGCCGCGTGCATCCGGATATCGAACTCATCACGAGAGACTGCTTCGAGTTGCTGCTCCGGGTTGTGTATGTAGTAGATGTCTATCGATTCGACGCCGAGGTTCGCGACGCTGCGCTCGATCTGATTGCGCAGAAAAGCGGGCGCAATGCAGTGACCACCCGCTACGAGATCTGTCGAGTCCAATATCCCGGAGTCGAGGTACTCGCGCTTCACATACTCGCGATACTCGGCCTTGCTGGCCGGTGGCGGCGCTTCGAGAGGCAGGTAGCCGCCTTTGGTAGTGACGAAGACCGTGCCGCGCTCCGGGGCGACATCGCGGAGAGTGCGGCCAATAACTCGTTCGGATAGCTGACAGCGGTAATTGATCGCCGTGTCGATGTGATTGATGCCGAGCTGGAGGGCGCGTTTCAGAGCACGCTCGTAGGCGGAATCCTCCTCGTCGGTCGGTGCGCCGAGAGCGGATCCGATCCCGAGCGCAGAGAGGGCGGGCGGCTGAGATCGGGTTTCTGGATCTGGTGCTGGCTGCATCCGGCGGGATGATGCCGGACGTACAGCTACATTGCAAGTAGCCCAGCACGGAAACGGATGTTTAGTCGGATTTTCCCCTATAGTGCGGCCCGGCATCCTTTATAGATTACAGGGCTGATCCCGATCGACGGAGATATGTTCGAATGCCCCATTTTGCAGCTCTAGCCACCGCGTGGTGGAAGCCGGTTCTGTTCATCATCATCGCTGGTCACGTGACCAACGTTTGCGTTACGATATTCCTGCACCGTGCCCAGACGCATCGCGGCGTAAAGCTGCACTATCTCGCGGCTCTCCCCATGCGCATCTGGCTGTGGCTATCTACGGCTATCGTCACCAAGGAATGGGTCGCCTGCCATCGCAAGCATCACGCGTTCGCGGACCGCGAGGGTGATCCACATTCGCCACTGATGGAAGGGCTCCGCAACATTGTACTGAAGGGTGCCTTCTACTATCGGAAGGCCGTCAGACAGCCAGGAATGCTGGAGAAGTACGGCAAGGGGACCCCGACCGACTGGCTCGAGCGCCATGTGTTCTCGAAGCTCAACTGGGTTGGCATTCTCCTCATGCTCGCGATCGATATCTGGTTGTTCGGCTTCTTCATCGGGCCGCTTGTCTGGGGAATCCAGATGATCTGGATCCCGTTCTGGGCCGCTGGTATCATCAACGGTGTCGGTCATGCGGTTGGCTATCGCAACTTTGACGTGAAGGACGAGAGCCGCAACATCTCTCCGATCGGTATCTGGCTTGGCGGCGAGGAGCTGCACAACAACCACCATGCAGACCCGCACAGCGCGATCTTCTCTGCACGCTGGTTCGAATTCGACGTCGGCGCGCTGTATCTTCGCATCCTTGCAATATTCCATCTCGCCGAGATCAAGTACGCGCGTGGGATGCGTCAGGACCCGCAGGAGATGCGCGACGCCGCCTGAGGCGCCGCGCATTCGAGCAACACCATGCCAGCAACTGTAGTTTGCACGCGTTGCGGT
>JBDTAZ010000222.1:0-8523 GCA_039924325.1 Gemmatimonadaceae bacterium | reverse complement strand
ATGTGGGCGGCGAGGCGCACGTGGAGAACGTGAGCGGCAACATCTCCCTGACGGGGGTGCGCGGGTCGGCCAGCGTCGAGACCGTAAGTGGTTCCATCACGCTGAGCGGAGTTGCGGGAAGTAGTATCCACGCCACCTCGGTCAGTGGCAACCTTGACTTCGCCGGATCTGTGGGCGGATCGGCCAGGTACAACTTCGAGACGCACTCGGGTCGGGCCAATCTCAGGATCGAGGGAAACGCCAACGCCGCGATCCGTGTCGAAACATTTAGCGGGTCGGTTTCGAACGACTATCCAGGTGCCGTCAGGCGTCGCAGTTCCGGCGACGACGATGATACTTCAAGCGTGGACTTTATAATTGGGCAGGGGCAGGGCAGGCTCCGCGTCGAAACATTCAGCGGTAGCGTGCATATCTCACAGGGGAATCCATGATCCGGACATTCAGATACGCGGTAGGTGCCGCATGCGCGCTGTTCATTGGTACGACACCACTGTTCGCGCAGCAGAACCTTGGCCGTGATGGTACTTCCTGGAAGTGGGACGGCGCACTTTCAAGTGGCGCATCGTTCCGGCTTTACAGCATCAACGGCGCAATGCACTTCACGCCGAGCTCTGATGGGAGCGTTCACCTTTTGGCGGTGAAGCACGTTCACTCAGGGGGTGACCCGAATACGGTCCACTACGCGGTAGTGCGTGATGGCAACAGTCTCGTCATCTGCGCGATGTGGAACGACGACGCCACCTGCGACGCCGACGGTATGCACAGCGAGGACAGGAACAGCGGCGGCGACAGGCGCAGAAATGTGGCCGTCGAGTTTACCGTTCAGGTACCGACTGGAGTTCAACTGTCGGGAAATACAGTGAATGGGGACGTGTCGATTGAGCGCGTTGGCTCCGAGGTTCAGGCAAACACGGTGAATGGTGCGGTGCGGGTATCGGGTGTGACTGGCGAGGTAAAAGCCCGAAGCGTGAATGGCGATGTCAGCGTCGAGACTCGCAGCGGCGCCGTATCCGGCGAGACGGTCAACGGCGCAGTTGATGTAACAATGGGATCCGGCGGAACTGGCGACATGCGCTTTCGGAGTGTCAACGGAGACGTCACGATCAATGGGCCGACGCCGCTAAATGCCTCAGTCTCGCTAAACACGGTGAATGGCTCGATCGACACCAAATATTCGCTCAACTTCGACAGACGCCGCAGGCATGCGGACGGTACCGTCGGGAGCGGTGGTCGTCGACTATCCGCAAGCACGGTTAACGGTTCGATAACCCTGCACTGACTACTCTCGGCGGGTTGCACCAGCGGCGGTACGCAATACTGCGTTCCGCCGCTTTCTGCGTCGTGGCATCGGAGCTACCGCCAGCCGCATCGCGCGTATCTTTAAGACAGTTCGACTTTCCCCCGAAAGTGTGCAGCGCCAGCCGGCCTGAAACTGGAGTGTATCATGGGTGACGTGCATGTTCGGCCAGCTGTCGCGGCCGATATTCCGACAATTCTCGATCTCATCCGCGAGTTGGCGGAATTCGAACGTGAACCGGATTCCGCGGTAGCCACTCCGGATCAGATGTACGACGCGCTTTTTGGTCCACAGGCGGTCGCGTATGCGATAATGGCGGAGAGCGGGACGGAGACATTCGGATTTGCGCTCTACTTCTTCAATTTTTCGACGTGGACCGGTCGGCGCGGACTCTATCTCGAAGACTTCTACGTGCGACCATCCGCGCGCGGTCGCGGAGTTGGACGCGCGCTTTTTGCACGCCTCGCGAGCACTGCGCAGGACACCGGCTGTCGGCGGCTGGAATTGTCTGTTCTCAACTGGAACGAGAATGCAATTCGTTTCTATGACCAGCAGGGCGGCTCGCCGCTCGACGACTGGACTCATTATCGATTTGGCGTGGAGGAGATAGCCAGAATTGCTTCTCACAGCGCCAGCAAGGAAGCCTCATGATGGAACCCAAAGGACATGCTAAATCCGAAGAGGTGCGCAAGGCGTTTGATGTATCCATCAATTCTGGCATTGCCCATGTAACGCTGAAGGGCCCCAGCAAGGGAAATGCGCTCGGACCAGACTTCTGGAGGGAAGCACCGGAGCTCTTCGACGAACTCGATGGGAATGCAGACGTTCGCTCAATCGTTCTCAGCGGCGCGGGCGCGAACTTTACGTTCGGACTTGATCTGATCGCAATGACGAGCGAACTGCGCTACGCACTCGGCGCGCCCGCAATGGCCGCCGAACGTACGCGGTTCCTGGATCAACTCACCGAAATGCAGCGCGCAGTTGTTTCTTTGATGTCGTGCAGAAAACCGGTCGTAGCGAGCATATCAGGATGGTGCGTAGGCGCCGGGATCGATCTCATTTGTGCAGCCGATGTGCGAGTCTGTTCCGGAGACGCGATGTTTTCGGCGCGCGCGGTGCGTATCGGGATTGTGGAGGATATGGGAAGCCTGCAGCGGCTTCCATCCATTATCGGTGAAGGAGCGGCGCGGGAATTGTGCCTGACCGGTGACGACTTCGATGCAACGCGTGCTGCTGCACTCGGCCTTGTAAATCACGTGGATGAAACACCGGAAGCGTCGCTCGCGCACGCAGTGGGTATCGCTGAACGGTTTGCCGCCAATCCACCACTCACGGTGCAGGGTGTGAAGCGTGTCATGAATGAACGCGCGCATGACAGGCTTCGCGAGAGCCTCAACTACACTGCACTCTGGAATACAGCGTTCATGCAATCACGCGATTTTGCCGAGGCGATCAGCGCCTTCACCGAAAAACGTGCGCCAATATTCGAGGGACGTTGAAATGACGACATTTGCGAACAGAATGTTCGATGGGCGAACGGCCCTTGTTACCGGCGGCGGCTCGGGAATTAATCAACGCATTGCCGAACGACTCGCGGAGCAGGGTGCGAGCGTTGCACTGGTGGGTCGCACACAGTCGAAGCTCGACGCAGTCGCCGAAGGAATCGTTGCCGCTGGCGGGAAGTCAGCCGGCTTCGCCGCTGATGTTCGTGATTATGACGCGTTGTTGCGCGCAATGGCGGCGACGCACGAGCACTTCGGCGCAATAAGCATCGTCGTCTGCGGGGCCGCCGGCAATTTTCCGGCTCTCGCAAATGCAATGTCCGCAAATGCCTTCAAGTCGGTGATTGATATAGATCTGCTCGGGACGTTCAACACATGCAGGGCTGCGTATGAGCACATGGATCCTGCTGGCGCTTCCATCGTAACGATTTCTGCGCCGCAGGCCATCCAGGCAATGGTGATGCAATCGCATGTGTGTGCCGCCAAGGCCGGGGTCGACATGCTCACGCGAACTCTGGCGCTCGAATGGGGGCCACTCGGGATCCGAGTCAACGGTGTGATTCCCGGAGCCGTGGCGGACACCGAGGGAATGGATCGCCTGGCTCCTCCAGGGCCGATTCGCGATGCCCTCGCATCCCAGCTTCCGCTCAGGCGTGTCGCTACAAAGGACGACATCGCAGACATGGTAATCTTCCTTTGCAGCGACGCCGCGAAGTACGTAACGGGCGCTATTGTCCCGTGCGATGGCGGAATGACTACGGCGTCAATGGCGATCCGCACGCCACGCTCGGCCACTCGTCAGGGCTGATCAATCGTTCGAGAAGGGTTTGGCGTCGCGGCACTGGACTTGAATAAGAGATTCAGTACTTCAACCCCAAGCCAGATGCCAGAAGAAACGGATTTTGACGACTCGATTCGCCGCGAAGAGCGTACCGCACTGCACACCGAACTGCTAGCTCGACTGGAACAGAAGGGCGTTCAGATCGGTGCACGTGCAACGGCGTCGGACCTCGCTGACCTTCTCACCGCCATAGGCGCCTTCGAGAGCGCTGTTGAGGCGGCAGGCGGAGATCTGATGGTCGATACGCTGACGTCATCCGAGCCGGAGCGTCCAGAATGGGTTCTTCCGCGTCCGAATGACGATGAGTCCGTCAGCGCTTATACAAAACGAGTAGGCGCGGCGACCGGACGTGTCGGGTCGGCACCGACGCGCTGATATGGCCGTGGAGACAGCTACCCCATCACGGCCGTAGGTCTGTTGCGGTTGCGCAGATAGTCCAGCGAAAATATTCCGGCTCCAGTCGCTGCGATATAGAGGAAGACGAAACACAGGATCACCGGTAGCTCGCCGTGATTTTCGATCGGCCAGAACCCGCTCGGCGAGTGCATCAGGAAATAGACTGCCGCCATCTCGCCCGACAGGATGAAGGAGACGACGTGGGTGAACAGGCCGACGATGATCAGTAGCCCGCCGAGGAACTCGAGCGGTCCGGCTATGCCACGTAGAGTCAGTGCAAAAACCGGGGCATGGAGAGTGCTGCCAGTGCCACCGAGCACGCCGAAGAGCTTTTGCGCGCCGTGCTGGCAGAGAATCGCGCCAGCGAAAATCCTGAGAGCTACGTGAGCCCACTGAGTGGCCGAGGAGTTTTGTGATTTCATCTAGAATGACCGTGGAGAATGTTGTACCGGCGTGAACGCCTGCTGGCGCATACACCACGTGTCGTTGGTCCGATCCACATCGTGACGGTTTGCTCTTCAGTGGCGATCTTTCACCATCGCAGTGTCTTTATTGAGTCGCTCCCCCGGTGCACGGATCGAGAATTGGCCGTTTGTGATATCCATGCGTAGCGTGGCGTGCGAGAGCACATCGGCGCCAAGGACACCGTCGAGTGTGACGAATGTCTGACGCCTTTCTTTTACGACCGGAACGCCGCGCAAGCGCAGCACGTACTCGCCGTCGCCGACTGTCACGTTCCGTAGAACGGGGAGATCAGTCGTATGCACGGCACCCAGGGCGTCGACGCGTGCCTTTGTAGGCAGGAGTTGCGGGTCAGGCGTCGCCGCCATCCACGCATCCGTGACGATAGTCGAGTCTGCACCCGTATCCACGCCGAACAGGACTGGTTTGCCATCTCTTGTGAGCAGACGCACAACAGGGAAGCCCATCCAGACGAGCGATCGTTTTCCCGACGCGTGCGCTGCAGGCTGCGCGAGTGATACCGTTCCGCCGCCCATGTCAAGCACAACGCTGAGGCGGCGCAGCACATCGGAACCAATCACACCGTCGAGTTTTACGGTGACCAGATGTCCGTATGACTGCCGTTTATCGAGCCTCAACGCTCGCGCATCCAGTAGCGCAACCGGCAGATTCCTCACTGTGACCTTGCCGATTCGCACCGAATTCACGATCGCGGGTTGCGCTGCAATGCGACCATCATCAGCAGCGATTGCCAGTGTGTCGGAAGTGAGCGGCTCAACTCCACATTCAGCTGCAACTTCGCTCGACATCAATGACATTGTTGCGCCCGTATCGAGCCAGAAATACCGCTGGTGCCCATTTATGTACACCTTGATGATCGGCGTACCGATGCTGCTGCCGAGCACTGGCAGAACGTCTGGTCGAATCGGTGCGTCGACAGTGACCGGTGGAATGTCGCGTAGAACCCCAGCCCACGCATCAACTGATGCGCGATCCACCAAGTTGCCAACGGTGTCGCCAGTGGTTCGAATTTCCGGTGGCAGAGACGCAAGAGTCTGCCACTTACCCTGCGCGTCCAGCGAAACGGTAAGTCCGATTCGAGCACGTCCACGAACCAACGGATCGGGATCTTCGAGAAGCGAGTGGAATAGCACCTCCGAACTCGCGACATCGCCTTTTGCGAGTGAGCGCAACGCATCCGTGAAAAACCGCTCGGACATCGTGCTGGCGTGTGCCTGTGCAGACGTGACGTCGAGATCGCTCACGGAGTTCCAGAAAGTCGGCAGGGGTGAAGCTGGTTGCGCCTTCACGCGAAGCCGTCTGACGCTTATTTCGGGTCCGGAATCGGAGGTCAGGCCCAACTGGTTCCCATGAGCGCAGGCGAGTGACACTAGTAGCCATCCCGACATTGCCCAGCGGAAGCGGTCCAGACTCATTTGCGGATAATGCGTGTAAGCGCAGCGTCTCGCCATCCAGGGTGCGTCTACGAATTGTTGCGGATTGGTATGCGGAGGGATGGTCATCCGATCTGAGATTCGGTATCCCCGCGTCAATGGGAATGTTGCCACTACAATTTCACGACATTCCCCGCCGATGCTACAACCCCAGGTAGGCGCGCACCCGTGGTTCGATCCTGTCAGGCGACCAGAAAGGCGCCCAGACCAGATTGACCTTCACATCCTCAACGCCGGGGAGCGTCAGCAGCTGCCGTTCGGCGTCTCCCATGATTTCCGCACCCGACGGACAGCCGGGCGATGTCAGCGTCATGTCCACGGACACGACGGCCCCGTCAACGCGAATTCCGTAGACGAGGCCTAAATCGACGATGTTGAGCTGAAGATCAGGGTCCTTCACGCGCCGCAGGCCCAGCTTGACCTGATCCACGCTTACAACGCCTGAGGTGGTCGCCTCGGCTTCGATCGCCGCGCCTTCCGCCGAACTACCTTCGGCCGAATCAGCCTGTGTGCTTTGTGTGCTCGGTGTGCTTGGTGTGCTTGGCTGAGTGCTTGGTTGCTGACTTGGATTTGCTACCGCCTGCGGCGTGCCTGGACTTGGCGACGTGCTTGGACTTGACGGACTTTGAACCGTGTCCCGAGGAACGCTTTGCGGCGGATTTGCTCGTGGTGTGCCTGGACTTTGATCCTGTCGATCGGGCGCGTGCTCCATGTATTGAAGATAACGACTTGGAGTGTCGTGCTCGGCCGCCCCGCTTGCTGCGCACTCTCTCGTGCCAGCCGACTTCCCGATCTGCCCGGAATGAAGCGGGCATCACCATGAGACCAGACGGCATATCGGTCACCGACAGCGACGCCGCATCACTCAAATCTGATCGGACATCGGCAATCACACGCACCGGATGGGGTGAGTGCGAATCGAAGACCCGATTCGTGAGCAGAATGACGAACATGTTCCGGTCTGGATCGATCCACATGGACGTTCCAGTGAAGCCGGTATGTCCGAACGAGTGTTCAGAAAGATATTCACCCGATCCGAATGAGCCGGTAGGAGTGTCCCAGCCGAGTGCGCGGTGACCGGCGGCCCGGGTAGTGAAGAGCTGCACGGTAGAGTCTGCGATGATCCGGACCCCGTCGTAAACGCCACCATTCAGCATCATCTGCGCGAAGACCGAGAGGTCAGCGGCGGTGGAGAAGAGCCCAGCGTGACCCGCTACGCCGCCCATTGCGAAGGCATTTTCGTCGTTGACCTGGCCCCGTTCAGCGCGACCGCTCTCCGACATTCCTGTAGGCGCTATGCGGCTGTCGAGCGAGTCCGCGGGGCGGAAGCCCGTGTCGTACATGCCAAGCGGATGAAACACGTAGTCCGCGAGAAATTCGTCGAGTGGTTGGGCTGAGATCTTTTCGACGACCATCGCAAGGACGTCGGCGCCGAGGTCGGAATACTCGTACTGCTCCCCGGGGTGCGCTATGAGCGAGGTGGCGAGGATGAGGCGACGGGCTTCGAGAGGATCGTGTGTGAGGCGAAAGATCTCGCGACCCGCGGGAAGGCCCGAGCGGTGAGTTAGCAGTTGTCGGATCGTTACCTGATCCTTTTCTCCGCCGGTGAATTCGGGGAGGTACTTCGAAACGGGGGCGTCCAGCGAGATGCGGCCCTGGTCAAAGAGCACCATGACGGCGGTGGTAGTACCTACTACCTTCGTTAGAGACGCAAGGTCATATATGGTAGAGGTCGCGCTGACATCTGGGCTTGTCGGGTCCCAGGCAAGGCGGCCGAAGCCACGCTGGAGGACGGCCTTACCCTTTCGCCCGACTATTACGGCGGCGCCCGGGTAGCCACCGGCAGCGATCCCGCGTTCGACTACTCGGTCAATCGCCTCCAGCCGCTCGGCAGACATGCCGACGGAAGCCGGCGTGGCCGTTGGAAGCCCAGTATTGCCGTAGAGATCCGGACCTGCCGCGCGCGGGGCAGGGTACAGGGAGCCGGTAGTCCCGGCGAAGGCGAAAAGAAGAGCTGCCAGCATCAGACGACCTGCAAACTAGAGGACCCGCAAATCGGGAAAGAACGGACGGAAGCCCAATTTGCCATATTTGCCGAATCCGGCAACCCTTGAGTATCGACCAGAGTCAAATACAAGCACACACTGGATGACGAATGACCAGACAATAGTGCAGCGGGCTGCTGCGGGCGATGAACGTGCCCTCAGGCAGCTCTGGATGGAGAATGCCCCGCATATCGATGCCGTGGTTCTTCGTCTGTGCGGCGACCGCGATTTGGCCGCCGATGTTGCGCAGGAAGTATGGATTCAAATTTTTCGAGCTCTACCGAGTTTTCGTGGTGACGCCCAATTCGGAACATGGGCTCACCGGATTGCTGTTAACCGTACCCTGAATGCTTTGCGTAAGGTCCGGCGCATCGCGAAAGTGGAGATGGATGTCGAAGATGATACCGCAGCTGCACCGGACAACCCGGAAGCCGATACGGAACGTGGCATCATGGCTGAATCAATAGATCAGGCCGTGAAGCAACTCTCTCCCGGCGCGCGCACGGTATTTCTTTTGCACGACGTT
>JBDTAZ010000221.1:0-6239 GCA_039924325.1 Gemmatimonadaceae bacterium | reverse complement strand
AGATCTCTGTTACGCGACCGCGCGGAATTCCACCGATGCCAATCGCGGCATCCAGATTGATTGCGCCAGTCGAAATTGCGTCAACCTTTACACCAGCAGTGCCGGTGCCCATGCGCATGATTGAACCCTTGCCGCAGTTCTTCTCGATCTGCGCAACAGCAAGGTTCAACGCCTTCTTTTTGTCTTCCTGCATGGTGGATGCGCCCATTGGTCCTTTCCTTTCGCTGATGTAAGATAACGCCAGATCTCCGGTTCCGGATTCGTGTTTCCAGGCAAAGTTGGCTGGATATTCAAGATTCCTCGACCCCCACTCGACTCCCGAACAAACTACGAACTCACTACCCGAAAATCAACCGAAGATATTTCCAAACGGCCGACTTATCGTAACCAGAAGGCATCTGGGACGTACTGGATCTTTGTCCCGCCCTGCCCAACGATGACTCCGAGTACGTCGAACCGATAATTATCTCCCGAACGCCTGTTCGAAGCAATCCATACTCTGGCCGATCTGACCAGCTCGCGCTGCTTTTTCCAACCGACGGTTTCGGCAGGCGTCCCGAAGTCGGTCGAGAATCGGGTCCTGACCTCAACAAATGCCACGAGCCTGGAAGTTGTTCCCGGTTCGGTCCTGCACACGACGATATCCAGATCGCGATGACCGTTCCTGAACCGTCGATCCAGGATGATCCAGTCATGCGCCTCGAGCCATCGACCAGCTATTGTCTCGCCGCGGATTCCGAGCTGCTGGCGTTGGGTGAGCACGCAACCAGTGTACGGGAAGCTGTCGGCACAAGACAAAGCCTGGTTCGGCGCGCGTGATGAAATTATTGCGGACAGTCGCCAGGGTTGGTTGACGCGCGGCGCGATGTCAGGGTGATGAATTGCGTCGATCCATCAACTAGAGGGCGCGCCGACGCTGAACCTGCGCTAGCTTTTTCGAATGACAAACATGGTAGTGGGCGACCACGTTCGCATTACGAGCGCACCCGGCAAGCCCCTCGGACGAATCACGAAGAGCTTCGCTAAAATGGCCGATGAAAGGAACGACCGCGGCGGCGACCCCTACGTGTACGACGTGTGGGTGGAGGCGCAGCAGAAGGAGTACCATGGACTGCGCAGCAGCGATCTGATGAAGCCGCGCGGGGATTAGGGAAATCCGCTTTCGAAGGGCATCGGGTCCGCGTCAGTGCGGCAAAAGCGGCTTGCGCAGCTCGTCCCGAAGCCACTCCGGTGTGTAGTCAACCCAGTTGTAGCTGTTCGATCGGAGCCACGCAATCTGGCTCGGAGTCAATAGTGCTCTGATCGCAAGCGCTGTCTCGTAATTTTGGCGGATGGCGGCGGCGATGGCGTCGTGCCAATAGTTGCGAGCGCGGGTGCCATGCGCCGCCTCGGCATGTGTCGAGAGGTAGGTTGCCAAGTTGGCGTAGATGGGATCGTGGGCTGCTGAATATCGGTCCACAATACGTGCGATGGATGCGGTTTGCACCGAATCAAGACCGATCAGGTCTGCACGACTCTCCATGACTTCGAAGTCCGCGTTTCCATACAACTCCGATAGGTTGCGAAGCCCCCTCTCAATTTCGCTCGGCGGCGGTGGCGTGTAACCCGATGCGTCCTTGGCGCGACGCATCTCGACGTCGATCGCTTCGGTCTCGCGATTGGGGCCGATATCCAGCGTCACGTCGAGCGTGAGACGAAATGGCGCGCGGGTTACCGACGAACGACCGCCGAACAATGGATTGGCGTTGTATTGGAAAGTGCTGGATGCCGGATCGAATCCCCGGACCGTCAGCAGCCGCGCGTCCGGGAGTGCGGGTTCCCCCCAACCGCGAAGATGCGCGTCATCGTGCAGTAACCGATCCACGGCGCCAAGTGGATTGTTAATGTACAGACTCACCGATCCGCGATTACCGAAACCGAACCGGTAGGGATCGAACATTATCGCGATCGCCGTGATTGATGCGCTCCACGGCCCGGTGCAACTGCCGCGCGCGGCAATCGTTCCGAGCTGTGAGCGCAGGCATTCACGTGCACGCGGCGGCGCGTTCGCCAGGAGGTTGGTCATCCCAGCTGCCAGAGCAGGATCCGGCGTAGAACCGGGATCGAAAATGAAAGCACGATCGTTGGAGTAGCCGTCGCCGTTTATGTCGCCGACCACCATTGGCGTGTACGAGAAGCCGGAGTACAGCTGGCCGAAAGTGCTGATTGAAAACCATCCTCTCAAGTCCCCTGTAAACGACACTTTGAACGTGTGCTCCGGAACAGGGAACGGCCCCCACGTCACATCGCGCGGATCGCCGTCGGTTGTTCCGCTGAAGCCACTTGCCTGCGCACGCCCAATCGCGTGTGTGTAGCTCCCCTGGAGTGAACCTGTGAATCTGGGCGACTTGGGCGAGAACGCGGCCGCAAGATTGCTTCTTCCGAAAGCATACTCCAGGCGCGCCGTGGCCTGCTGCTGCCATGAGCGCAACCCGGATCGTAGCTCGATGACATGCGAAAACTCTTCAGATCGTCGCGATTCAGACGTGCTGAGCAGCCCGCTCGCAGACGCGATGCTCGCCGGTGTTACGAAGACCGGGCGCCCCGCTTCGTCGTTCAGTGTAAACCGCGGCGTCGCGTTCAGGTTGAGATCGTACGGCTCCGTTCCACCACTATTCAGCGCGTACGTCGCGCTCAGCTTGCCATCCACGTGTGTCGAGATCATGTGCGTCCAGTTGAGCTCACTCCTCCAACTGCTGGAGGCAGTGTATCCCGCCCCGTACAGCATCGCGGGCGAGCCCGTGTTTATCAACGGAGAGCCAACCTGGCCGTCCGTGCACGCGGACGGAATGAACGACTGCGACTCCACGTACGCGCGCCAGTTAGCGAGAGGCGCAGCAGACTCGACGCAGACGAGTTGCTGCACGGCGCTGGGGAGACCAGTGCTGCGTGCAACGTTGTCCACATCATCAGGCGATAGCGTGGCGCGATACTGCCGGATTCCCCCGCTGACGGTATTGCGCGATCCGAAACTGGTTCCGGTTCCTCCGACCGGCACCGCGTAGAAGCCCTGGGTCCACGTAAACCCTGCCATGGGTGACACGGCCAGCATGAGTGGAAGCCGATCGTTGCGCACCCCAAATGCCGAATCAATCGCGGCATTGTACGCTGGCCGCTCACCGAATCCCTCCATATCCACGCGAAGCCCGTACTGCAACCTGACGCCGTCGCCGAACTGGGATTCGAAGTAGTCGCGCGCGTGCGCGAGCTGGCCGGCAACAAAGATGTCGCTCAGTGCGATCGCGCCCCGGATAGTGCTCCCTGCACTATGCACTCCTGAGAACTGGCGAGCGAAGCTCGACGGTTGGCTCGCGGCGAAGTCGGCGAGCGAATTAAAAACGAAATTGCCGAGTGCGTTCGTGCTGGCAGACTGATCCAGACGCGATACCTCTGCTTCTGTATAAACGTCAAACGTGTGCGCGCGATCGTACGTCAGCCACGAGGCGTCGTTGCTCACCTCGGCTTGCCAACTGCTCGTCCGTTGCGTACTGCTTGTACCACCGAGCTGGACGGCGGTCACGGCTCCGTCGCCGGTGCCGGTACTGCCAGGCAGAGGCGCATCAAGCAGCACTGATGCACTCGGAAGCGCCAAGTCTGGGGCAGACTGGTCGTCCCGCATCGACACGGTGACCTTCGTCTCATTGAGGGCGCCAAGCAGGTACGGCGCGTAGTCGAACTGAAGCAGGCCGTCGCGGCGCGTGGAGTGCGTCGCGCGCGACCGTAGTGACGTCACGTCCACGCCGGAGCCGACGGAAGAGCGAAGTGAACCGGACGCGAGCAGATACACCTGGGGAACCGGCTCGCCAGTGATATACGGTTCCGCTGCGGGAGTGAAGTCAATCCGCGCCATTGCTGAGCCGTCGGTTGTAATCTGCGACGACGGAGTTCGGCGGGCACTCAGCGGCAATCCGATCGCGGCGGCGGTCGACAGCAGCCGGTCGACCGAGTCCTGTGCGAGGCCGAGCGTATTGAGGACATTCGCGCTCGCGTTATCGAGTGCAGTCAGGTCCCTCGCAGACCTGTCAATTTGATATGCGGTGCTGTACAGTGTCTTTCCGGGCCGAATTGGGCCGGCCATCGCACCGCTCACGATCTGGTTCTGATATTTGCCGGACAGCGCGCCAGATCCTCCGGTTGACCACTGCAGCAGCGGCCCGTCAATTGTCGCGTGAAGGCTGCGACTCCTGTAATCTGTCCCGCTCGGGAGCACCGTGCTGATCTGGACACCGCTGAAGCGGCCGATCTTGGGATCGTATGTCGAAAGGCTGACCGCGCGTCGAGGTCCGTCACGCGGAGTCGTGCCGCCTGCATCGGCCCCATTGAGTGTGCTGCCGTTCTGGTCGGCACCCACTCCAAACGCGGACAGCCGGGAACCCGATCCACCCGCCGTCGGAAGCACGCCGTCGACCATGGCGAGTGCGGCGTTGATGTCGCCGGTGACGTTACCGCTTACGCCGCTTGACGCATCGAGAAGCGCACCACGCGCACCGGGTAGCGGCCGACGCGAGGCCTCGGGATGCGCGAGGATCGGGCGCGTCGCCTTGATGGCAACTTCCGAGAGCGTTTGCGCAACGGCTGTCAGATTGAAATCGGCCTCGATTTCCGGATCACCGCCAATCCGCGGATGTAGTGTACGCTGCTGAGATCCGTAGCCGAGCGCGCGAACGGAGATGTCGAGCGCCGTCTCGGTGTGCGTCAAGGTGAGGCTGTATCTGCCCGACGAATCCGTACTCGCCGAGTCCGAAAAATTTGCGGGGATCGAGCGCACGACGACGACGGCACCGATAACGGGCGACTTCTGCGTACCAAGAACGATACCGTGGACTACAATCGGAGCCTCCGCCTGGCCGGATGCGATCGTGGCACACGAGATCGCAAATGCGACCGCGAGGCATAAGTTGGTTCGCAACCGCACGATTCAGCCCATGCCCAAGCTATTCCTTAGCGAACGGGCATGGCCCCATAACAAAGGACTCAGCATGCTTGGCGAACTTGGCGCTGTCGGCAGCATTCGTCATCATCGCGAGCAAAGTCGAATCACGACGTGCTATAACATCGACAAGGACCTGGCGCTCTTCACAGTTGTGAAATGGGCCGACTTTCATCTCCTGCCGCTGCGAGATTGCGATCACCTCTTGAGCGCGCGTTTTTTGCGCGGGTGAGACTGTAATCCCGGCGAAGAGTTCGCGGTAAACGTTGTCCCGGATCAATAGCGAATCGCCGGCCGTTGCTCGCCGCACCACCTGAGCACTGAGCGGAGCGACCGCGAAAAACGCCGCAACAACGGCAATACATACCGATTTCATCATTCGGAATCTCCCGCAGTGAAAGTGTGACGGCACGACCCATACACAAGATTGGAATACGCGGCGGGGCGCGGGCCAGACGATACTCCCCCCCCCCCCGCAATGTCAAGTGGACAATCCCGCAACGGCGCAAGACTACAGGAACCGGAGACCGCGTGAGCGCACGACTTGCAGCGCAAGTTGCGTTAATGTTGCAGAGCGAACGTTGCGGTCGACGAGCGCTCCGGAAAGTCGACAAGAAGAGATGGCTATGACCCGTAGCTATCGACGTTCACCACTCGCGACGGAGGATGCAGACGTCTGACGCCCAACAGCGATCTCAGGGGATGACTGTCTACCCTCGCAAGGCGGCAGCGGCTGCTACAAGCTGCGCCGCGGCGAGTATGCTGGCGATCGAATTCGCGGTTCGGAGGTGCATGAGGACAACTCCCAGGTCGGCGAAGCTAGGCGAAATCAATCCGGCGTATCGTCATTGGCCACGAATGGGAGTGTGCTGCCGTTGTGTGACGATCGCGTAGTCCTACGCCAAAAACTACCGCGGCGCGATCCGCTCCAGGTCCTCGAGCCCCACCAACACGTCCCTGCCGCGCGGCCCGTCCGATGGTCCCAGCACGCCCGCCAACTGCAGTTGATCCATAATTCGCGCCGCGCGCCCATACCCGATCTTCAATCTTCGTTGCAACAACGATGTCGATCCGCTCTGATTTTGGATCACAATCTCCGCGGCTTCCCGGAACAACTTGTCGCGGTCGCCGTCGTCGCCACCGTCACCGTCCTCGCCGCCATTCGCGCGCTCGGCTTCAGCCTTCCGTACTTCTTCGAGAATGTCGCTCTCGCTCTGCATATCTTCCGGCGCGGCGAAGCCAGATGCGCGCACTTTCTTGCGCGCCTCGA
>JBDTAZ010000220.1:0-14739 GCA_039924325.1 Gemmatimonadaceae bacterium | reverse complement strand
TTGTTATGTCGCCGGCCGCGAATCGTGTGTTGCCGCTTGCATCGCTCGTGATGTTGACTCGGGTTTCGTCAGCGGTGCTCATTGCAAGCACTCTTTTCGCGAGAGCCTGCATGGTTTCGCGATTCATGAGAGTATCCGGCATCAGACGCTCCTCGCCGTATTGATAATGTTCACCTGACGGAATCTCGCTGGGACGCAACCGTGACTTACGGAACTCGATTGACCGGGTTGTCCCTTGCCATCGGAGAAAGTCCCGCCCAGCCAGTATGATCTCTTGCCACCAATCATGTCCATGGAGCCCCAGAAATCTGGAGTTCGCGCCTGGTACGCGACATCTTTCAGCATTCCCGTGATCTTGCCCTTCTTGACTTCGTAGAAAACCTGGCCAGAAAACTGGAAGTTGTAGCGTTGCTGGTCGATTGACCACGACCCGCGGTTCTTGATCACGATACCACGGTCAGTATCAGCGATTATGTCATCGATTGTGGAGTCGTGTTCGCCCGGCAGGAGTGACACATTTGGCATGCGCTGGAACTGGACGCTGTCCCATGAATCAGCGAAGGAGCAGCCGTGCGAGTGGTTGACGCCATTGAGTGAGGCGATCGCTGGTGCCTGATCGCGTACAGTCTGATAGTCCTGGAATACGCCGTCCTTGATTAGCATCCAGGATTCTGCTGCAACGCCTTCATCGTCCCACGCGCATCGGCTGAGAGAATCGTTCTGCAACCGATCAGCCTGTATGTTCATCAGGCGCGAGCCGTACTTCAGTTTGCCAATCATCTTTTCTGGCGGGGCAACGAAGCTGGTTCCAGCGTAGTTCGCTTCGTAACCGCGCGCACGATCCAGTTCTGTCGGGTGGCCAACCGATTCGTGAATTGTCAACCACAGGTTGGTCGGGTCGAGGATAAGATCGTACCGACCGACTTCTACTGAACGCGCGGTGAGTTTCTCCGCGGCGAGCGCCGCCCACTTAGGCGCGTTACCGGGCATGTCGAGCGCAGTCACGTATTCCCAGCCTGAACCGCGAGGAGCGAGCTCCTCGGTGTACGACTGAAAATCACCGTCACCTATCGCTGTAACGGTGAACGATGGCCCAACACGTATGAACGTCTGCGTGACGAGCGTTCCGTCGGTGGTAGCGAGAGTTTTTTCCTCTCTCAGCAATGCGAGCCCGGAATTCGCAAAACGGACCCCGGGAACTTTGAGTGCGGCCTCATTGGCGGCGAGCAGCAGCCCAACCTTATCTTCAATTGCGATCTCGATCGGATCCTGCTGAACCGGAGTGCGCCACGTTCCCGTGACAGCTGGCGTTGGAGCGAGAATAACGGGTGTACGCTGTACTGAGCGCGCTGCGCGCGCCACCTGTACGGCTTCCTGGGCAACCCGTACAGCACCAGCGCGTGACACGTCTCGTGTTGCGGCGAATCCCCACGCGCCATTTACCACCGCGCGAACTCCGATGCCAAATGACTCGGAGTCACTGACTCCCGTTATCTGATGCTCTCGGGCCGCAATAAACTGACGCCGGTATCTTCCGACGCGCGCGTCGGAATACGAAGCGCCAGCGTCCTTCGCGGCCTGGATTGCAGCCAACGCGATCTCATTGGCCATGGGATCACCAGAATCACCACTGCTTTTTCGGAGCAAGGATTCTGCACGCGCGGCATGTGCGCTACCTGCGGTACCTGCGGTACCTGCGACAACCACCGCACCGAGGGCGGTGGTCCTGAGGAAGTCACGTCTGCTTGTCATGGGGTCTCGGTGAGCGGTGTTCAGAAGGCGAGATGCGACTCGCGGTTGAGCAGCGGTTTAACACTGGACATTAGAATGGTACGAAAAAAAGGGACGCCTCGTTGGGCGTCCCTTTTTGAGCAATGGTTCGATCAATAGTTCGAGACAGCCTATTGGAATGTGATGAACAGTGGTGATGGTTTCAGTTTCACAACTTCTTCGCGCGTGAGCATCGGCCTGTCATTCTTATAGAAAAGCTTGAAGCCATCGAACTGCACAGGTTGCATTCGTTCGTATGCGCTGTACGAATCCCGTTTCAGCTGCGGGTCACCGAACCCATCCATGTTCATGACGAACTGGACTTCAGGTACAGGATGGATCTCGCGATAATGGGTAACCATCTTCTGCGTGTATCGGTGGACTACGAGAACCTTGGGCGGAAGGTGGTTTTCCTTGACCAGGTCCGCGAGAGTCTTTATAGCGTAGTTGATTTCCTCTGCGTCCATGACGCCAACTTTCTTTCCGGGCAAATAGCCCTCTGATGCGTGGTGCATCGAGAATTCCGGATCCAGTGCAAGATGCACGTATGGCCGCTTGAGATACGGTATAAGCGGTTTAAGCTCCGCCTGCACGGTACTCTTTCCGATCTGAACGTCCAGGAAGATCAAGTATCCCTTGCTCTCAGCCAGGTTGCACCAGTACGTGATCAGGGAGTCGGTCATCCTCAGCCGATAAAGCCCATTTTTCCCGGGAGCTCCCTGCGCTACAGAAACGATGAGATGAAAACCCGGCTTTACAGGGGTCGAAGGATCGGCGAGCTGAAACTTGTGTACCTCGTCCTGTAGCTTTGCGATCATTGTCGCCTGCGGATATTCACCGAGGACGCCCATCCGCTTGGAGAGCGGATTCCCGTAGAACACCACGATCCGATTATTCGGAAGCAGCGAATTCGGAAGCGGCGTAACCGTGAAAGCAGGTGACGGCGGTGTCTTTTTGGAAGGCGCTGTATCGCTGACGGGACGCGCGCGCGAGGAGACGCTCTTCTTGCGTGCGACCTTCTTGTGCGGGACCGAATCGGCAGCGGTCGCCTGAAACGGGGCGAGCGCAATTGTTGAAGCTGCTGGTGCTGTAGGAGCGGCGCCCAGGGACACAACGGCAATCAGAGTGGTCAGGATCACTCGACTGGTGCTCCTGCCGCCTTCCAACCGCGCCATCCGCCGGCCATTGAAGCGACGTTGGTGTAGCCCATCTTCTGAATTGCATCAGCTGCGAGCACGGACCGGAACCCCCCACCACAGTAGAGGATGATTTCCGCGTTCTTGTCGGGAATTTTGGCCTCGATGTCTCGCTCAATCACACCCTTTCCAAGGTGCGATGCGCCCGCCGCGTGGCCGGCCGCCCACTCGTTGTCCTCGCGGACGTCTACCAGTTGTAGAGCGGGATTTTCGCGGAGTCTGTCGCGAGTCTGCTCCACGGTTGCGTCGCGGACTGTGGAGTGCACCGAGTCAATCAAGCCCAGAAAGGCTGCTGAATGGTCCATGTCTGGAATATTGTATGGGTTGAGAAGATCAACGTGAACAATAAACGCTTCGCAAACACAATTGTTGGTCAGTCGTCGAACTGGATCCCGGTATCCTGGACCGCGGGAAGCCTGATAGTGAATACACTGCCGCCGCCATCTCGGGGTGAGTATTCGATCGTTCCGTCCTGGGCCTCGGCGAGTGATTGAGCTATTGCGAGTCCGAGCCCGGTACCGTGGGCAGAAGCAGACGTTGATGCATGGCGATAGAACGGCTCGAAAATGCGCTCCGCGTCGCGAGCGGGCACCCCGGGACCTCGATCTGCGACATTCAGCCGCAGGCAGTCGCCGACACTTGACGCTGACAGCTCGACCGGCTGCGATTCCGGCGAATAAAGTAGTGCGTTATCAACGAGATTGGTGAGAATCCTGATTGTCTCGACGAAGTCGAACATCCCTACCAGTGCTGGTACGGAGTAGTCGATCGTAACACGAATGCGGTCCGCGCCGTTAGTACCCGTCATCTCCGTCACGACCGCGCCGACAAGGTCCTCAACAGTGTTCACTTCGATTGACATGGGAGATGCGCCGGAATTCACGCGAGACATATCCAGGAGATGTGCCACCATCTTGCTGAGTCGTTCGGTCTGTGCAACGATGATCACTGAATTCGCGTCCCCGGAATCAGCCGCATCCTGCGCGAGCGCCTTGATGCTTGTGAGCGGTGTGCGAAGGTCGTGTGATACCGAAGCCAGAAGAATATCCTTGAACCGTGCAGCCTCTCTAAGTGCGGCGGCATGACTGGCTTCCGCCGAGAGGCGCTGAATCTCCTCGGCGCGCGCGTTTGCCCGCGCAGTTTCCTCTTGTGCACGAACGAGCAGGTATGTCGTCGTTGCTGCGGTAGCCAGGAATGCGGAAAGCACGATCGCATCAACTGGTTTGGTCAGCGAGAACTCGTCGAACGGTGCCTGGAAATAGTACGACACTAGTATCGTCGCCGCAGCTGCGAGTGTGAATCCAAGTGGGCGCCCACCACTCACGCTGCCGCCGAGTACAATCAACAGGTAAACGAGGACGACGTGCGCCTGAC
The DNA here is from genome assembly GCA_039924325.1 of Gemmatimonadaceae bacterium. GTDB lineage: Bacteria > Gemmatimonadota > Gemmatimonadetes > Gemmatimonadales > Gemmatimonadaceae > Fen-1247. The sequence continues at coordinate 10,399 of JBDTAZ010000220.1, read as the reverse complement.
TCTGTTGATTCTCTCTCGCCAGATGCATTACAACTGTAGCGAGTATCAGTAACCCGTACCATAACGCGACGGACTTCGCCGCGTTAGAACGAAGCTGCGCCATACGTTGCACGCGGGACCTTAAGCCGATTCTTGCGCCATTGGTGTGCCGAACCGGTAACCAACTCCCGGTTCCGTAATGATCACGTGCGGATGTGTGGGATCGCGCTCAACCTTGCGTCGAAGGTTCGTGATGTGGACGCGAAGATATTGTCGAGCGTCTCCGAATTCTCTTGCCCATACTGCGTCAAAGAGCTGTTGATGCGTGTAAACGCGACCGGGATCTGCAGTGAGTGCGCGGAGTATAGCCCACTCGATCGGAGTGAGTCGTATAGGGTTGTCGTCACGAGTTGCGTGACGCGATGTGAAGTCGATCGAAACTCCGTCCGCTTCGACGACTCCGGAAGTTCCGGGGCGCGCGGTTCTGGCTCGGCGGATCTGGGCGGCAACGCGCGCGGCGAACTCCGACGTACTGAACGGTTTGGTCACGTAGTCGTCGGCGCCTGCGTTCAGGAGCGCAACCTTATCGGATTCGATATGCCTTGCCGTAAGAACGACGATGGGAGCCAGCGAGTACGCTCTGATTGCGCGACAGAGATCCAATCCGGATTGATCCGGAAGCCCGAGGTCCAGTACGATGAGATCGGGCGTCTGCCCTCTAACGGCTTCGAGCCCGGAACGGCCATCTGCCGCGTCAAGTACGCGGGCAACCGTCGATCTTAGGGCGGAGCGAACGACATGACGAATTTCGGGTTCGTCGTCAATTACCAACACTGTAGCGTCGGTTCTAGTCGAATGCATGACCATATTACTGCACACCCCAGCCGAGTAGGCTAGTTCAGGTTGCGCCGATTACTTGTGTTCCGTTCCAGGAGGCGCCAGGAGTTAATACCACTGGATCGGATATCCGTGCCGCTTCAACACACAACATTTCCAGATAGTCGTCCGGCTCCATATCAGCCAGCGACGAAGAAAGTTCCCGCCATGGATTCCATACGACCCAGTCGCCGAAGCCGTCCGCGCCAATAACAGTTGAGCTTGATCCCAGCGCAGAAGATATGGCAACCTGGCGTGGGCCGGCTACGTAGATCCGATCAGTCTCTCCACGGAGTCGGAGCTCCGCGTCTTCTTCGACGCAACGCGTACCCCCCGCCACCTTATCTACGTACACCAAGCCGGATAATCCTTCAACCGCTGCCTGTTGTACGTCGCTTACCGCGAAATAGTTATGGAGTGCCGCGGTGAAGGAGAAAGTCGAGTCGCCCGAGTTTCTGATGACGAGGGAGACCGTGAGCATCTCCGCCAGCTCGACGGAGAGTTCTGCGCTGTAGCTGTGCGGCCAGAGCGCGCGGGTCTCCTCGTCATCCGTGATGCGGAACGTGGCACTATCGCCGAGGTTGGCGACCAGGGACCAGCGGCGAGTGCGCAGGAATCCGTGTTTCGGGAGCGGGCCGGTGGCAAACTGGGGAAAGATCACCGGTATACCGCCGCGAATCGCCTCTCCCGGGCCGTACCTCGCTCGTGCGCTGAGGTAGAGTCGCTCTTTTCCGGATGGATCGACCCAGCTCACGACATGGGCTCCGTGACGTGTGATCCTGGCCGTTGCGCCTGAGCTGTGTACGAGAGTGACGGCGTCTTCGCCGGCGCCGGCTTGCGAGCCAGTGTTGCCATTTTCGCGCATCAGAGGCTAGCAATCGTCATCTAATCTCGCCATGTCCGAACGATCGTTCGAGAGTATTAATGTCGCTTGAAGTACTGCACGTCGCGTTCATGCTTTTCCGCTGCAGCCCGCGTCTTGAACGTACCAAGATTACGCCGTTTCCCGGTCTTGGGATTGAGCTTTTTGGAGTATAGCCGGTATTCGCCGGATTTGAGTTTGCGGATCATCGCGCCTCCGCCGTTGGGGTGAGGAGTTGGCGTCGAACTGGTGCGTTGTTCGGTCTGAGACGAGGTGCAAAACCGGGGCCTTTGCCAAAAATTGTCTGTGTGGCCATCTCGGCCCAGTTCTCGAGGTCACAGCCGTACCAGTCAATGCGGCATGACGCATGTCGTATTTGCGCAGTTGTCAACCGATTACGTAGTTGGTTCAAATACTGTGTTCGGGATGTAGCCGTGGCCACCATTCTTCACAAACAAAGGAAACTGCACGGTTCGCGGCTTGGAACGCAGGATCCAAATGCGTGTTGTACGCGCCACACCAATGAGAAGGACATCGCGTTCTACGCAACGAACTGCGCAAGAAGTGCAAAATCCGAATCGAAAACCATATTTGGCGTTAATCCGCTTAATGGAGCGGCAAGACTAGGGTCAGACACGATATACACGGTACCAACTCTAACTACATAAACTGGACGGTTCACGCGTTGTTGCGCCGAGGTAAGGTGCGCATTGAAAGCATCACCCGCCAATGCACAAACAGAGTCACTCGTGACGAGCTCCACATTGCTGGAGTCGGTCATCGGAATGTGGTAACGCTGCCTAGTCACCGCATAGATACTGTCTGTCAGGGTCGCTAGCGCTTCTCCATAGCCATGGAGGGCCGGCGCCTCATCTCCGCCAGTGAGGCAGCGAGCGCCAATTTCCGCACCGTATGATGGTTTGGTAGTTCGTAAGAAAATTGAACCAACTGCTATCGCGATAATCGTGATCAGCCAAATCCGGACTCGTGTGGATGCAGCATCTCTGAATGTCAACATAATTCGGTTCTACTACCAGGTTAGCGATTTATCACAACACGGTACAACTACTGAGCGTCGTCCGTCCACCAGCACTATTGCAATTAAGTGGACGGATATTGCGTCGAAATAATCCGAATCGAACGCCGGCCTAACAAATACAGAGCCCTGTATAGTCAATTCACAACAGCGTGAATCTCGTGCAGCCGACTTCCGTTCCTGGATTTGCGAACCCGCAACAGTTTCGAGTTGCGTTTGTGATCCATCCAAACTGTTTCGTGGTGTCAATACCCGAGCATGTTGCCCAGCAACGACCACTGCGGATTGAAGAACACGATCGGCGAGTACTCACCCGCGCGACCGTTCGGATCACTGACAGCAGTATTGCTGCCAATCTTTATCACGTACAGCGCTCGTTGGGGGAGTGGATTTGCTGCGTTGGGGTTGGTAGCGTGAATCAATGAATCGAGCGCCTGTCGTGCACGAGTACACGTGCTGTCATCTGAGACGAGTACCACTTGAGCAGCCGGAGTCGCGGGAACGTGCAATTTCGAGCGGAGAACCGTGTACTCTGTGTTCCCGGTATCGGCGACTTGTTGAAGGTCTAAAAGCATTGATGCACTCCGAGAGTCAGAAGCGTGGTAGGATTGAGCCAGAATTGGCTCACCAAGGACTCCTAACGCGATTGCCAATGCTGCTGCTGTCGCACGCAGATTGAAGACACGTCTTGAAAGCATTGGTGTCATGGCTATATCAGGCGGTTGGGCCTGAGCTGTGTACGAGCATGACGGCATCTTTGCCGCATTTGATTTTACGAACCATTGCGCCGCTGACGTCTCACGGTGTACGTGCCGTCTGACACGATATACGCCGTGCCGAACTTTCCTGGCGATGTTCAGTAGAGATAATTGCTGACATGATGGAACAAACTATCCATCACCATATGCTGGTTCCATTCACTTCCCTTACCGGCGGGGGAAACAGCGTCATAGCTGGATCCGACGCTAATGACGTAAAGGCTGTCCAGCGGCGGTGTATTGGAGTCAATAGCGCTAATAATGTTGTTCCATGTGCCCAATGCACGGCTGCAGGTCGCACTATCCGTAACCAGCTGTACAGCCGACTCGTTGACGGATGGTAGATTGACTCTCTGCCGAAATGAAATGTAGAGATCATCGGTGGTATGCATCAGGAATTTGATGTGGCTCACCTCTGCGTTGGAGAACGAATCCGGCCCTCGGCAGGGTGATGTACTTGTGCTACGCGACCTACCAAAAATGGAAATCCCAAGCGCGACAACACCCATTGGAAATAGAGACAATATTTTCATCGGAGTAGGATTGGGTTGGAAAGCCTAAAAGAGACTGCAGGAAGACTGCCGTGGCCACCACTTGTGGTCGGAATCATTAGGGCCAGTCGTTCTATACACATTTCGTTTGTCAATCGCGAAAACGGCCACCCCACTATTAAACGCCGTAGAATCGTCCGACGGGCTTGTCCCTGGGCGCGTCTCACCCCCAGCTAGCGCTTTCGGACATGTGTTAGGTGGGACGACTTCCACGGTGTCCGACGGGTGGACATGCGGAATAGCCACCAACCACGGGATGGGTGGGCTGGTCGGAAATGGTGTTGGGAGATTGAAAGTGCACGGCGTTGATAGACTATCAACAAAGGCGGCGAAGATAGTGGTATCCGAATTGGGGTCACGGTAGAATCCACCAGCTAGTTCTCTGCGTTGCGGATATGGCCCAGCGGTGCCGGCAGAATCATAGAGTTCCTTAAGGGCGCGGCGAAAATTCGGTTCGTCTAATACCGAATCGCCCGTCGGACAGTCAACAACTGTCACATGTACCTTCGCATGCCTTGTCGGCAGTTGCGTTCCGTTGTAAGGCGGAAAGAAGTAGGCGACGTCCATCCATCCTGATTCGTACACGTGGGTGATGCACGGGTTCGCGCCATACGAGCAAGCAACAGTCTGAGCGCTTCCACTGTCCGGCGTCCAGGTCCAGTTCATGGGACTGCCCGGTATGGCGGAAGTCGGCGTAAACGTGACGCTTCGCCCGACTGCACCGGTGGACGCTACCGCTGAGAGCGTCACATCGTCGTCGAGGCGGTTGACCGTGATGACCTGGTCGCTTGTAAACACATACGACGGAACCGAGAACTAAGGAACAAGGCCCACTTGGACACTGGCACGTCGGAGGCCCGGCCGGCGGATCCATGCAATGCATGCCACCGGCAGCGCCCGTCCTGGAAACGCGCAACTCGAATCCGGTATTAACGCGGACCAGCCACACTTCGGTTGTTGTGTCAGTGCCAGTCGTGCCGGAACCAACATTCAGCGATACGTGGAGCTGGCCAGTAACGCCCGCCGGCGAAATATCCCGGCCAGCGAGGGGTGACTCTTCGCCCATGTTCGGATCACCCAGATAACCGGGAGTTCGCTGAACGTGAACCGCACCCGACACCGTGATCTCCACCGTGCTGTTGTCCGGCAGAAAGATCCCTGTTCCCTGCTCGGCAAGTGCACCGTTGGTCGGAGGCGCGTTCGACGACACGACGGGAATCGTGAACGTACCCAGCGGCCCTGCAACAGAAATCGACGCATTCGGCGCCAGAGGTCGAAGTCGGCTTGGTGCGGTCGGATTATCTATGCAGGAGGTTAGCGACAGCAGCGCTAATGCGTACGCCCAGTTGGCGCGTTGGTAAATACCGGGAAGTCTCATGTCGCTACTCCAAGTGATCCGGGTTCCACGATGCGCTTCAGGCGTCACATGAACGGCACGTGGGTGCCGTAGATGTGACCGAAAGACGTTCGCGAAGAACCTATGTTCCCCAGCACGTGCCCGGTAGTGCACTTCCCAGCCAAACCGCTGTCGTTTTGTTTCATTTCACATCAGTTTGCTCCTCAGACCTGCGTCTCGGCGGCGAAAGAATGGCCCATATCTCTCCCGGGCCAGCTGCTGGGACATATGGCACCGCACGAATCCCAATGCGCTATACGGACAAACTTCAGTCCGGAGTCTCGTCGAGCAGTCGGAGAGCCTGCACAGCATCTGAGTGCTGCACTGCCAGCCGAACGCCGTTGGAGAACGTAAGTGCCGGATAGGCACCCCCAGCGTCGTCGCCGATTATGATCGATCGGATTTCGTTGGCCTCAAGCGCTGCCTGTGCGATGTGCGCCGATATCGCGTCACCGAATGTGCGGATCACAACAATCTCAACATCGCTATCCATTTCGGCATCACGATCCATGTCAGCATCACTATCCATGTTTTCCATCAGAACTCTCCGACAAAGGCAATTTCCGGCGTCAGTTCGTGGCCAAGTTCATTCCGCACTCGCAGCTGCGCCAGGCTGATGAGTTCGCGTACATCGCGCGCTGTAGCGCCGCCCAGATTGACCATGATATTGGCGTGAATGTGTGAGATCTGTGCACCGCCGATGCGGAACCCTTTCATACCAAGCTGGTCGATCAGGCGACCCGCTCCGACGCCTTCGATCTTTCTGAAGATCGAGCCCGCTGATGGATGAAACTGCAGCCATGGATGCCTTGCACCGCGCCAGCTCAAATTCTCCTGAATAATCCGGTGCATGTCGGCAGCGATACCCGGAGACAGCTGAAATGTTACCGCGAGTGCATAGTCGGCGCGGTGATGAAAAATCGAGTCGTCGTAGCCAAACTGCAGATAATCTCTGTTCACGATTTTTCGATCGCCGGACTCGTCCAGAATTTCGCACGTGTCAACCACTTCGGCGATGAACACTGTGCGTTCGCGCTCAGGCGCGGGGCTCAGGAAGTGAAGATTCTGCCAGACAGCGCCGCCAACGGTGCTCGGAATCCCAACGTAGTGTTCAAGACCAGACAGTCCGCGCTGAACCGCCGTCGGAATGAGATCTGCCATCACAACGCCGCTTTCTGCCCGGAGGCGCCCGTCTCCGTGGAATTTGAAACTGCTCGCGCGATTATGGATGACCATGCCACGAAAACCGAGATCACCCACCAGAATATTCGCGCCGAGGCCAAGGACGAAGAACGGAATTTCCAACCGTCGTGCCACAGATATCGCCTCAGCAAGATCATTGGCGGACGTGGCAGAGTAGAAAAAATCGGCCATTCCACCGATTCGGAAGGTCGTGTAAGGGGCGATAGGCTCGTCGCGAATCAATCGGGATGGATCGAGTTTCGACGCGAGTTGGTCATACGCGTATTTTTCCATCGATCTCACGCCGTTCGCGTCGACACGCTTGGCCACACCTGATGGACGGGGAGCATAATCCATCAAATATACGGTATGCCGGACTCACTCCAATCGGCTTCCCAACAGCCCTGACATTGCAATGACAACTTCCAGCGTCGTCCCAGTCAAACAGCTCAAACAGCTCAAACAGCTCAAACAGCGCACAAGAGCGCTGTTTGCAGTTCCTTTGTTCGCTACCCTGGCGCTCTCCGCCCCGCTCGGCGGGCAAATAGCGCAGGAGAAAGTGGATCTGTCTGCGATCGCGAGAATTCGCGATGAGGGTTTGAATCACTCTCAGATCCCGGAGCTCGCGCACCATTTAACGGACGTAATTGGTCCACGGCTAACCGGTTCGCCCGGAATGAAAGCAGCGAACGCGTGGACGGCCGATATGCTGCGTTCGTGGGGGCTGAGCGGTGTTGCGATTGAGCCATGGGGTCGGTTTGGGCGTGGCTGGGAAAACGTCAGCTACGAAGGACGCATCCTCACGCCTTACAGTCAGGGAATGCCGGGACAGCCAAGCGCGTGGACTGGGAGTACCAAGGGAAGCGTAACGGCACCAGTCATGGTCGTGGAAGGTGGAGTTGACAGTATTGCGAAATACGGCACCAAGCTTCGTGGCGCATTCGTGCTCGTGGCGCCACCGCGCGCGACCCCGCCCGAGTTCAAGGAATACCAGCGGCGCACGCCGCTGGACTCGCTATTTGCTCCGGTTCATCAGAGAGCCGGTCCGCAGATCGGTTGGGATACTCTCATTGTGAAAGTCCAGAAGCAACAGGCCCATCGTGACTCGCTCGTGACCGCCGCTGGCGTAGCCGGCGTAATATCCGGATCGGGTAGTCCGTACGGGACCATTCGGGGCGGTGGTGACTGGGCTGCAACAAATCCGGACGCTCAGATACCCGTTCCAACCGTCATAATCGCGCAGGAACAGTACAACGAGATGTACCGGAACGTGACGAGCGGCGTGCCAGCAAAGGTTCAGCTCGATGTTCAGAATCGATTCCTCACCAGCGATCTGAATGCGTACAATACGCTTGGCGATATTCCAGGCACTGACAAACCAGACGAGTACGTGATGATCGGCGCGCACCTGGATTCGTGGCATTTTGGCAACGGTGCAACCGATAACGCTGCTGGCTCCATTGTAATGATGGAGGCGATGCGGATCCTGAAGACGCTAAACCTCCATCCCCGCAGAACAATTCGTATAGCGCTGTGGAGTGGCGAGGAGGAGGGAATCTACGGATCCCGCGGATGGATCAGGAAGCATCCAGATATGGTCTCGAAAATCTCGGCATATCTGAATCTGGACAACGGCACGGGAAAGATTCGCGGCATCTGGGACCAGTCGAACGAAAAGGCAGTGCCAATCTTCGAACAGATTCTCTGGCCATTCAAGGATCTCGGCGTCGTGGCTGTACGCCAGGGGAATACGGGAAGCACGGATCATGTCTCCTTCGACGACGCGGGGATACCCGGATTCAATTTCATTCAGGATCCGATCGAATATGACCTGCGGACGCACCATTCCTCGAATGACGTGTACGATCATCTGATGCTTGACGATCTCAAACAGGCAGCAGTCGTTGTCGCTGCGACTGCGTATGAGCTCGCCAACCGAGACGAGATGTTTCCGCGCAAGTGAGGAAGATGAAAGCAGCTGTAATCCGCCAAACCGGGCTGGCGTTCGTAGCCGCCGCATTTTTGCTACCGGCGTCTCTGTCGGCGCAACGCGCAGCCCTGGACAAAATCATACAACGACGTGTGCTCTCCAACGGGCTCGAAGTCATTGTTGTGGAGAATCACGGAGTCCCGCTTGCGACTGTAGAGATCAATGTTCGCAACGGCTCGTTTACGCAAAGCCCGGAATACGCTGGTTTAGCGCACATGTACGAACACATGTTCTTCCGTGCAAACGCCGAGTATCCGGAAAGCGACATGTATCTGGATCGCGCTTCACAACTCGGCGCGGTATTCAACGGCACTACTCAGGAAGAGACGGTGAGTTACTATCTCACTGTTCCGGCTGACTCCGTGCGAGGTGCCATACAGTGGCTCACGCCCGCGCTCAAGGCTCCGCTCTTTCTCGAGAGTGAACTTGCAGTGGAGCGGCAGGTCGTCATCGGAGAATACGATCGAAACGAATCGAGTCCATTCTTCCAATTGCAGCGGCAGGTGGACATGAAGCTGTATCCTGGTAATTACTCCAGGAAGAACGTGATCGGCGATCGTCAGGTTGTGGCAACGACTACACCTGAGAAGATGCGCTACATACAGCACAAGTATTACATACCCAACAACTCAGTCCTTATAGTTGCCGGAGATGTAAAGCCCGACAGCATCTTCGCGATTGCGGAGAAGCAGCTGGGCAGTTGGGCCCGTGGACCAGACCCGTTTGCCACCGATCCAATACCCGAAATTCCGCCTATTACGAAGAACGATGCTGTTGTTGTGAACGCGCCAGTCAATGCCGTCACCGTGTTGGTTGAGTGGCAAGGGCCAAGCGTTGGGAAGGATCCCAAGTCAACCTACGCGGCGGACGTGTTTTCGGATCTGCTCAACGATCCGCGATCGCGCTTTCAGCAACGGCTGGTGGACACAGGGCTGTGGCAAGGTGTGACTGTCAACTACTACACATTGAATCACACAGGCCCGATCACCATAAGCGGACAGACGTCGCCCGCGAAACTGCGACCCGCACTTGCCGCACTTGACTCCGCGATCAAGCAGATAGACACGCCAGGGTATTTTGATCCGGCTGACCTCAAGGCTGCTCAGGCGCACCGTTCGGTAACCTCGGCGTTCGGTAGAGAACAGGCTTCTGCATTTGCGCACACACTTGGCTTCTGGTGGAGTGTGGCGAGCCTCGAATACTACATGGGCTATGTTGACAACATGGCGCACCAGAGCATCTCGGACCTGCGAGCGTACGCTGACAAGTACATCGTCGGTAAACCTCGCATCGCCGGCGTCCTGATCTCACCAGAAGGTCGGCAGCAAATCCATCTAACCGCTGACGACCTGAAGGGGGCCAACTGATGCTGCGTCGAATCATGATGGTCGTCGCGCTGATGTGTGCATCTGGCGCATCGGTTGTGGCGCAAACCGCTGCAGACACGCTCACGTCCAGTTTCACAACGGATGGCATCACCGTAATTCTGCGCCGGAATACGTCAAACAATGTTGTCGTTGCGAACGTGTACTTGCTCGGCGGTTCGCGGCAGGTTACCGAGGCCACTAGTGGAATCGAGCCGTTTCTGCTGGCTGTATCCGAGCGTGGCACAACGCATTATCCAAAAGCTGTGCTTCGTCGTCGGACTTCGGAGCTCGGCGTGGACTTTGTTGTAGACCCGGGCATCGACTGGACGATGTTCGGAGCGCGAACGATCACGAGTGAGATGGATTCGACATGGTCGATCTTCGCGGATCGACTGATGTACC
>JBDTAZ010000219.1:0-4394 GCA_039924325.1 Gemmatimonadaceae bacterium | reverse complement strand
TGCGCGGAGTCGAAGCGGCCTATTACCTGGTGCACTCGATGGGATCGAGCGGCTCCTTCGTTGAAGCGGATAGACTAGCCGCCCGTAACTTCGGTGAGGCGGCCAAGACGTGCGGCGTGAAACGCATCATCTACGTCGGGGCGCTCGGCAGCGACGAGGAGGAAGCGCTTTCGCCGCACCTGCGCAGCCGGCAGGAGGTCGGACACATTCTGCGCGAGTCTGGTGTGCCGGTGCTCGAGCTGCGCGCGTCAATCGTGATCGGGTCGGGCAGCCTGTCTTTCGAAATGATCCGTGCACTGGTGGAGCGACTGCCGATCATGATCACGCCCACGTGGGTGAGTGTGATGGCGCAGCCCGTCGCGATCGACGACCTGCTGGAATACTTGCTTGCTGCGCTTCAGCTGCCGGTGTCGCAGTACGCCGTGTACGAGATTGGCGGCGCGGATCGCGTTTGCTACGCCGACATCATGCGCGAGTACGCGAGGCAGCGCGGACTTCACATTCGGATGCTGTCGGTGCCTGCGCTCACACCGTATCTGTCCAGTCTATGGCTTGGGCTTATCACGCCCTTGTATGCGCGGATTGGGCGAAAACTTATCGAGAGCATCATTCATCCCACGGTGGTCCGCGACGACGCTGCTTTACGGACGTTTGCAGTTCGCCCGATAGGAATAAAGGAGGCGATTCGTCGAGCCCTTGCGCACGAAGAGCGAGAGTTCGCGGAAACGCGTTGGTCCGATTCGCTATCCTCTTCAGGCGAGCCTCGGTCGTGGGGTGGGGTGCGCTTCGGCACGCGGCTCGTGGATTCGCGAACCGTGCGCGTCGCTGTGTCTCCAGCGGCTGCGTTCGCGCCGATTCAGGCCATTGGTGGCGACACCGGATGGTACGCATGGAATTCGCTGTGGCGATTGCGGGGATTCTTCGACCTGCTGGTCGGAGGGGTGGGGACGCGACGAGGACGTCCGCATCCCACGTTGCTCCGAGTTGGCGACACCGTTGACTTCTGGCGTGTCGAGGCGCTCGAGCCCAATCGCCGCCTGCGCCTCGCTGCGGAGATGAAACTGCCCGGACGGGCATGGCTTGAGTTCGAAGTCGTGCCGGAGGGTTCGTCGACCACGATCCAGCAGACCGCGATCTTCGACCCGTCTGGATGGTTTGGTCGCCTGTATTGGTACGGGCTTTTCCCGCTGCACCAGTTTGTGTTTGCCGGCATGTTGCGGGGAATCGCGAGCGCGGCTCTGCGGCCGCGCGCCGATGTCGAGATCGCCGATTACCACTAGCCAGTGGAGCATCATGGCCGCATTGATGCCTTGGGCGAGCACAGCGGCTTAAAGGCCCCACTCGTCCCGATGAGCCTGCTGCTGACAAACTGTGTTCGGTAGCTCGCTGCACTCACACTCAGGAGATCATACATGATCGCATTTTTACCGAATCTGCCCGACACCATAATCGGAGTCGTCGCGTCTGGTCAAGTAAGCCGCACCGACTATGAAGCGGTCCTCATTCCGGCGATCGAGGCAGCGCTCAAAAAACACAAGAAGTTGCGGTTGATATACGAACTCGAAAGTGACATCACAGGCTTCGCTCCGGGCGCGATGTGGGACGATCTGAAGTTGGGTCTTGGGCATCTCGGCGCATGGGAAAAAGTCGCCGTCGTCACGGACCTGGGTTGGGTAGCGAATGCGACGAATATGTTCAAGTTCGTCATGCCTTGCCCAGTCAAAGTCTTCCCCCTCAACGACCGCGCTGCTGCTGAGAAGTGGATTGCGGTCTAACAATTCAACCAAGCTTTTATACGAAACTCGCTTCGACCGAGTTCCTTCAGCTACACGGTAGGGTTCCATTACGATTCGCTTTGCTATTTTTAGCTGAATACTCGAGCAAAAGATCAGAGCACAACGCAGATTCAGAGAAACTGCGAGAGCTGGATGATGTTCAGTTCCGGTACTGTCGGGAGATGACGGTCGTTTGTTACAAACACCGTGCAGCGAGCAGAGAGCGCCGCCGCGAGCTGCAGCGCGTCGGGCGTGCGAATTCGGTAGAGCGCGCGCAACTGCGCAGCCGTTCTTAGCTGCGTCCGGTCCGCGTCGATCAGTCGCACGCCTCGGCTTCCCGCAAGAAGGGCCTCGTACCGCGCGGCGAGACCGAGTTCGCGCGCGCGATACGGAACTACGAGAACTTCTAGCAGGGTGATGCCTGATGTTACGAGCTCGATGTCACCGCGTGCGGCACTTGCGAACAGTGGCCGCACGACCGAGAGGTAGTCCGGATGCTCTTCGATCAGGTAGATGAATACCGCAGTATCGACCGCGACCGTTCCGGTGCCGATCGCATCAATCAGTCCCAAGAATCACGTTCCGAGTTGACATGGGCCACAGGATCGATTCCGTCCCACAATTCCTTGCCGAGCCCCTGTAGATCGAGGATCGACGACTGTGGCGCCCGAAGTACTTGCTCGAGGACTTGTGTCACCTCCTGTGCCACTGATCGGTGCTGACGCTTTGCCTGCGCCTTGAGCCGTTTGTAAAGCGCATCCGGGAAATTCTTGACATTAAGTGTGGCCATAATATCTCCTCCATATTTCCTCCAATATGGAGGATAGATGCGCCACCGTCAAGCCTCGAATAGTTGGTCGGCACGCAGTACGGCTGACGTCCGTTGACTGGAACGCAAAGTGCGTTTGGCAGGGTACCGTCCAACGGAATCGTTGCCGGAGCCTGAAAAACTCATTCGCTCGCCACCCACATGAAGGAAATTCGAAAGATCGGGGGCGCGGCGATATTTGGCATCGCTCTGTCAATCACGGGCTGTTCGTACCTGCAGTTTCTTCCATTCCTGAAGAGCCCGGTCGACACACGTCCTAAGGGCACAAGCTCCACGACTCGCGGTCCAGCGTTCGCGTCAGGCGTTGGTGCGTCGCGCACTACGGACGCAGCCGCGGACTGGCCTGCATACAACAATGATCCAGCCGGGATACGCTATTCGAATCTGGCTCAGGTAAATGTCTCGAACGTTGCGTCGCTCGTGCCGGCGTGCAAGTTCGTGAGCGACGAGCAGACGCCGATGCAATCCGGCCCGGTGGTGATCGGCGGGACGATGTATCTGACGTCGGCGATCAACACGTATGCGATAGATGCGGCCACGTGCAAGCTGAGATGGCGCCACACCTACAACTATTCTCCAAAGCCGGATTACGATCTCAAGACCAATCGCGGCGTCGCGTATCTCGATACGCCGGACGGACCGCGTCTGTATCGCGGTGCGAACGACGGTCGAGTGTACGCACTCGATGCGACGAGTGGAAAGGAAGTGTGGAACGTGCTCGCTGGCGACGTCAAAAAGGGCGAGACTTTTCCAGCGGCTCCGATCGCGTGGCACGGTCTGGTTTACATCGGTAATGCCGGTGGCGACAACTTCGCGGTGACCGGTCGCATGATGGCGTTCGATGCGCGCACGGGAGCTCGTGTGTGGAGCTTCGATCTCGTTCCGCGCTCCGGACCCGCGAGCCAGACGTGGCCGGCCGAAACAGATAGTGTACCACGAGGCGGCGGTACCACATGGACGTCGTACACGCTCGATACGCTTGCTGGTGCGATCTACATTCCGACCGGAAACGCCGCGCCGGATTTTCTTCAGGAAGTGCGAGAGGGAGACGACCTCTACACCTATTCAGTTATCGCGCTCGACGTGAAGGACGGCGCGCTGTTGCACAACTACCAGTTGCTGAAGCGCGATTTTCACGACTGGGACATCGCTGCTGCTCCACTCCTTGTCACGACACGTGCGGGTCGCCGGATCGTGTCGGAGGCTGGAAAGGACGGACACCTCTACGCCGTCGACAGGATGAGCGGACAGATTCTGTACAGCACTCCGGTCACGACATTACTGAATACCACTACACCGCTCACGGAATCTGGTACTCGATTCTGTCCGGGCGTCCAGGGCGGCGTGGAGTGGAATGGCCCGGCATATTCTTCGTCCAGCAACATGCTGTACGTTGGCTCGGTGGACTGGTGCAGCACAGTACGCCTCGATCCACCTGACAAGCTCAAGAACAAGCTCGGTATTCCGTGGACGGGAAGTGCGAAACTCATAAATCCGTTCGGCGTGATGGATTCGCTCAGTCTGCGTCGTGGATGGCTCACAGCCGTCGATGCTGATGACGGCACGGTGAAGTGGCGCTATGCTTCGCCATCACCGGTCGTTGCCGGCGTTACGGCAACCGCCGGTGGTCTGGTATTTGCCGCCAATCTCAGTGGTGACGTTATGGCGTTCGATCAGCGCGACGGCGCGATCCGGTTTCGATACAACACCGGACAGCCGATCGGTGGGGGTATTGTTTCATACTCTGTAAGCGGGAAGCAATACATCGCGATCGCGTCTGGTCTCGATGC
>JBDTAZ010000218.1:0-3209 GCA_039924325.1 Gemmatimonadaceae bacterium | reverse complement strand
CGCTCGAGGAGACGTTGATAGGTGGAGGGCTCGACGAGTTCCGCGGCGTGGTGGAGTCGGTTGCGGATGGCGAGTACGACGTGATGGACGTCGCGGCCGCCGCGGTCAAGATGGCGCACGAAGCGAGCGGTAACGACAAGCACGAGGAAGAGATTCCCGTCGAGCGAGTTTCGGTGCAGCGCGATCGGCCCAAGCGTGCAGGCATGGATGAAGGCGCTGGTGAAGGCACGCGAGAAGGCAAGCGGGAAGGCAAGCCGCCGCGCACAGTCGCCGGCAACAAGCGCAAGCCCAAATGGGAAGTCGCCAAGATCTACATCGGCGCTGGGCGAAAGGCCAAGATCCGACCCGGCGACATCGTGGGTGCGATAGCGAACGAATTGAAGATCGACGCCGACGCGATCGGTGCAATCGAGATATTCGATCGTTTCTCGCTGGTCGAGGTTCCGGACGAGATCGCCGATGACATCGTCGAAACGTTGCGCACGACGCACATCAAGGGGAAGCGAGTGCCGGTGCGACGGGACAAGAGCGTGGCGTAGCGAGCGCGGCGGTCCCCCTCGCGGAATGGTCCCGAACGTGTATTTTCTCGCTCTGGACCAACCATTGGAGCCCCGATGAACGGCCGTTCTGCTGGTGCCTTGTTCTTTAGTGCGTTCGTTTTGCTCGGTACCGCGGTGCGAGTACCTCTCGTTCAGGCGCATGCTGCCGCCGACGCGGCTGTGCCGCGCGCCTACTCCGCCGGCGAGGTGGATCAGCCCGCACGGCGAATCGCGGACGGCGTCGAGCCGGCATACCGCGATTCCCTGCGCCAGCCAGGAATCGACGGAAGGGCTCTCGCACAATCCGTGGTCGACACCATGGGCCTCGTCGACACCACATCCCGCCGGGCGAACGGTTGATAGATTCGCTTCGTAACAAATCCGTTCACGTTTACGATGATGCTATGAGACTCCGTATGTACTCGCTGGATTGCACGGTATCGTTACTGGCGATGATGCTGATCGCGCCCATGGCCAATGCGCAAAGTTCCGCATCTGCATCTGCGACGATCTACGAGGCAAAGGATGTTGACGTCGGTGCCACCTTAATGGCTGGCAACAGTGGTCCTGTTTACCCACAGAGTCTGCGGTCTCTCGGCGTAGGTGGCAAGGTGATGGCGCAGTTCATAATCGATTCTACCGGCATGGTCGACACGACATCGATCCAAACCGATGCCGACGGAAAATCGTTGTTTGCGGTATCCGTGCGCGAAGCGCTGGCGAAAATGCGATTCGTGCCGGCACAGAAGGCGGGGCACAAGGTATCGGAAGAGGTTCTGCAGTCCTTTGTGTTCAAGGCCGAGATCCCGCTACCGGCCAGCGTCGATTCGATGCTTACAAACGCGGGGGCTAAGCTCGACGGCGGACCAGCTGCGATTTCTCCCGGCAGTCTGACCCCGAGATATCCGGAGAAGGCACGCAGTTTGGGCTATCAAGGCGAGGTCGACGTACAGTTCGTCATCGATTCGACAGGCGCTCCCGATCCAAAGACTATCACGATCGTATCGGCAAGAGCGTGGCGTGACGCTCGGGCAGCGTTTTCCAAGCCAGCTACAGAATCGATATCGCCACCGTACGACGAATTCGACGCAAAGCAGAACTTCATCGATGCAGTGAGGTGGGCACTTCCAACCATGCGCTTCGTCCCAGCGCGTAGAGATGGTGCAAACGTACGGCATCTCGTATCGCAACCATTCACCTTCACGCTCGTCCAGTGATCACGGCGTTGCCGCGTGCTCCCGCTGTATTCGCAGCGAGCGTTCTTGCACTTGTCTGTCCAGTGTTTGCCGTCGCTCATGCACAGGCGGACTCGCCAGTGCGGGACGAAGCGGCGGAAATTGCAAGATCCGTAGCGCAGACACTGAACGGTCGACATTCCGCGGGCGATGCACGGAACATGGAGCGCCAGGTCTACCGGTTAGACTCGTTGCCTGCTTCTGTTGATGACGAGAAGTTGATTGCTCACGGCGTGATGGTCGAGTACTACGAGCACGCTGGCCTGCCGGATCTGATGCGCTACCACGCGCGAGCAATGATCGAGCTGTCACAGGGTCTCGATCCCATCTTCAGCAGGCTGCTGGCGCCTCTCGTGTTCAGGGGATATCGGGCGCTGGCAGACCTTGCCGCGCGAGAAGGCCATGCAAGCGACGCGGCGGCGACGCTCAATGCGATGTCATCCGATATAGCGCGGGATTCCAGGATTGCCCCGTCGCTCGCTTCAACCCTTGGCCGCTACTCTCTAGTCGGGAAGCAGGCGCCTGCGCTAAATCCGCCAAGCTGGATCAACGACACTAGTCCTTCCATCGCTCCGGACCTAAGGAGTCCCTCGGCCACTGGGCGGCATACCACAGTCATCGAGTTCACGACATGGAAGTGCGATCCGTGCCAGCAGAGCTATGAATATCTGCGAACCGTGGGCAAGCATTTCGCAACGCGATCAGTAAACGTCGTCCTCGTCACAGGCACGATGGGCAGCTTTCGCAACGCGACACACCTTACCAGAGCGGATGAGATCAGCAAGCTGCGTGACTACTTCATAAAGGAAGAACATCTGCCCTTTCCCGTGGGTGTGACCGACGGTCAGGGGCCGTTACAACCCGCGTACTATGTGGATGCCTATCCGGAGCTGGTAGTGGTCGATGGCAATGGCGTGGTTCGCACCGTATTACACGGATGGAATGGCGACAGCGGCGACATCCTCACCAAGTCGATAACGAGCGCGCTGCAGTAGGATAGCAGTGCTCGTGACGGTTCACCTGTTCGGGTCCAGAATTCGGTCAATCGTCACCAGCGCATCCTGAAGGTGCGCCCGCGTCGCTGAGTCGGCGGCGCGCGGCACTGCGGCGGACACGTCCGCACGCAACGTGACCAGTTCCGCGCGCATGGCAGCGCGTGAGTCTGACATCGATCCTGGAGTGCTGGCCAGCCGCCGGCGCGGGCCGGACGACGGCGACAGAACTATGGTGAACGCGTCGCCGTGCGAGCCGTTGATCTTGGCGTCGAGCTGATCCAGATAGGTGCGCTGCAGGTTGCGGCGATACACGTCGATGCGGACCTGTTTGTCGTCAAGCTCGGTCCAGATTCCATGGCTCACATCGGTGAGCATCTGGGGAAAGGTGTACACATCGCCGCCGCGCGACGAGATCTCTATCATCCGCTGCACTCGCCAAT
>JBDTAZ010000217.1:0-32620 GCA_039924325.1 Gemmatimonadaceae bacterium | reverse complement strand
GGTTAAGGCAACCAGCCGGGGGCGGTTATGACCACAAGGAGGATTGCCAGCACATGACTCGTGAATACGAGGCGGTGTACATCTTCGATTCTGCACTCGAAGACGCCGCCATCACCGAGAAGTTGAGCCGCCACCACGGCCTGCTCAGCCTCACCGAAGATGCCAAGCTAGACATCTGGGGCCGCCGTCAGTTGGCCTACAAGATCGGTCGCCATGAGAATGGCTACTACGTTGTCGCGCGTTTTGCCGCCGACACCACGACCCTTCCCGAGTTCGAGCGCTCGCTCAAGCTCGATGATGGCGTCATTCGCTATCTCATAAGTCTCTACGAACACGAGCTCGGCATCCCGGCCGACCGCGTTGAAGCCAACGCCGAGCGCGAGCGCGCATTGGCGGAAGATGAAGACGACGAGGACGAGGACTAACAATGGCCAGACGCAATAAGAAAGTATCGCCGGTGCTTGAGGCCGGAATCCGCTTCATCGACTACAAGGATGAGCGTTTCCTGAGCCGTTTCATCACCGAGAATGGAAAGATTCTTCCCGGCCGCCTGAGCGGCGTTGATGCTCGGCATCAGCGTCAGTTGGCGCGCGCAATCAAACGCGCGCGCTACTTGGCGTTGCTGCCATACACGAGGAGCCAGGGCGCCTAGTCAGGCGCCGGGTAACTCCGTGTCACGTCTCCTTGCACCTGGTTGGCGATCCGCGCTTCTGGCGCTCATCGTCTTCCTGGCGCTGCCGGGCTTCCCCAGCGCGCTGCGTTCGATAATACCGATCACGGAGACGTGGATTCTGCTGGCGGCAGCTCTGGCCATTTGTGCTGCTTTGGGTTGGTGGAATGGCGGCGGTGGGTGGATGGCTGTGGCTGCTGTCCTGCTTGCTTGGTACGCAGCAATGGCTCCCGTAGGGATCGGGCCAGGCGAGTACGCCTCTCTCGTTCACGGATGGACGCTACTGCTGTGCGCTTCGTTCGGCCTGGCGTCGCTCCTGACTCCAGGTCAACGATTCCTGACTCGCGCTCTTGGGGCGATGGGAATAGCGACGGTTGTCGCTTTTGCCGTCGCGGTTTCGACCCCAGACGGTGTCTCGGCGGTTCGGTCGGTGATGAAATCAGAGTTCAATCGGCGCACGGAAGCGACGGTTTCTGAGGTGAACGAAATGGCGGCAACGCCATTTTGGAAGTCTGCTGCACTGCGAAACCCGGGCCTGGACAGCATGGTTACGTCCAACGTTTCCGAGTTGCGAATGATCGGAGATCGGGCACCGGACACGGTGCCGGCCGTTCTCGCGATCGAATCTCTTCTCGCGCTGGCACTGGCCTGGGTGATCTATCACAGAATTTCGAGTGTGGATCTTGGTCCGGCGCTAGGGCGGGTGAAGGAGTTTCGATTCAACGACCAGCTGGTGTGGGGAATGGCCGTAGGTGCGACGATTTTTTTCCTTCCGGTCTTTGCCGATGGAAGGAATGCAGGGTTGAATTTGCTGGTGTTCTTCGGCGCTCTATACCTCCTGCGAGGGGTTGGTGTGCTCTCGTTCATGACGCGAAGCAAGTGGGCGGCCACGCTACTGATTGCGATGACCGTACTGGCGCCGCTAATGCTCGGTGCACTCGCGCTTGGAATTGGTGTTGGGGATACATGGATGGACTGGCGCACACGCGCGCAGGCGGTCAAATGATTGACGTACAACAACAAGATTGAGGCAACCATGGATGTAATTCTTCGGCAGGCGGTTGAGAAGTTGGGTCACACTGGGGATGTCGTCACAGTGTCCAACGGCTTCGGCCGCAATTATCTGCTTCCACGTGGAATCGCTTACCTCGCGACTGATGGCAACAAGCGAAAGATCGAACAGGAGCGCCAGCGCCTCGAGGTCGCAGAGGAATCGCGCCGCGGATCCGCACGCGAACTCGCCGACAAGCTCGAGCAGGTATCGCTCACCTTCTCGGCGCGCGTCGGCGAGGAAGGCAAGCTTTTCGGCTCTGTCACGTCCGGCGACATAGCAGCGCAGCTGGCTGCTCAGGGGCTACACGTTGAGAAGCGCCAGGTTGAGCTTCATGAGCCAATCAAGGCTCTTGGCGTCTACCGAGTACCAATCCGGCTTCACGCCGACGTCCACCCAGAGATCAAGGTCTGGGTAATAAAGCAGTAAAAAGTTTGGAAACGCGCGAGGCCGAGATTCGTCGACCTCGCGCTGAAACCCCTCGTTCCGACGGGAGCTCGTCATAGCTGCAATGGTTTGATATCCGTGCGGAACCGCGGATACATACGATTGGTCGTCGTCCCGCGAAAGCTCGTAGCCACACGAACGCGCCTAGCCACACGAACGCTCGTCATCCCCGCGAAAGCGGGGATCCATTTGCTGGCCGCCGGCCCGTTGTCGGGTACTCGTCCGACAGCGCAGCGAGGTCCACTGACACCGCCGGCGAGGCGCTCAGGACGCCAAATCCGTTCAGCTGGGAGGCGTCGTACTGGGACAGCACCTGAAACATGGATCCCCGCATTCGCGGGGATGACGGTATCCTGCGTGGATGACCGTAGCCGGCGTGGAGACAGCAGCCGGCGTGCATGACGGTGTCCGGCGTGGATGACCGTAGCCGGCGTGGATGACGGCAGCCGGCGTGGATGACGGTATCCGGCGTGGATGACGGTATCCGGCGTGGAGAGACGGTATCCGGCGTGGAGACGGCAGCCGGCGTGGATGACCGTAGCCGGCGTAGATGACGGTAGCCGGCGACTCACCTGGCCGTATGGCTGGCGCACGAAATGCTGTTTCCCGTGTAGAATTATCGCCTTGATGCATCCGGCGATGCCTTTCTGTCGTAACCCTGTTCTGGAGTCGAATGCGAGCCGCAAATAGTTCATCTTCTCTGGCCGCCGCGCAACGCGCAGCGGCAGTGTGCTTGGACGTCAAGGCGAACGACGTCGTAATACTGAACCTTGATGGAGTCAGCGATATGACTGACTGCTTTCTCATCGCCAGCGGAACTTCCGACACGCATGTGAGGTCAATCGCGGAACACGTGATGACCGAGCTGCGTAAGGAGGGCATGCGTGCTCATCACGTCGAAGGATTGAGCCAGGGGCGATGGGTACTGCTGGACTACGTGGATTTTCTGGTTCACATATTCCATCCAACACTGCGCGATTTCTACCAGCTCGAACGTCTCTGGGGCGATGCCGAAGTTGTTCCAGTCAGTAGCGAGCAAGTCACGGAGACTGCAAAATGAGTTTCGCTTCGCGGGTTATTGGCGTTCTGGCAGCTGGTGCATTGCTGGTCTCCGCACCACCCGCGAAGGCGCAACGATACTTCGGCCAGAACCAGGTCAAGTATCGCTACTTTCACTGGCGCGTTTTGGAGACGGAACACTTCCTGATCCACTACTATCCAGAAGAGCAGCTTCCGGTACACGACGCCGCGCGAATGGCTGAGCGCTCCTATTCTCGCCTCTCCCGGTTGCTCGGCCACCAATTTCGTGAAAAGAAACCGATCCTCCTGTATGCGTCTCGCCAGGATTTCGGTCAGAGCAATATCAACGGCGATTTGGGCGAAGGTGTCGGCGGTGTGACGGAACCTATGCGTCAGCGTATCGAGCTCCCCTTCACCGGCGACTACGACAGCTTCGAGCACGTACTGACCCACGAAATGGTGCACCAGTTCCAGTTCGATGTGTTCGCCGAGGGCAAGTCAGGTGCGAACCTTCAGAATCTGGAGCAGGTAAATCCACCGGGTTGGTTCATGGAAGGAATGGCCGAATATCTCTCGCTCGGGCCGAACCATCCACTAACCACCATGTGGATCAGGAATGCCGTGGAGAACGGCAAGCTCCCGACAATCAAGCAGATGACGGACGACCCCGACGACTACTTCCCGTATCGCTACGGTGAAGCGCTGTGGCGTTACATCGGGGAGCGCTGGGGCGATGCGGCCATCGGTGAGATCCTACAGAGCGTAACCACCTCCGGACTCGATCACGGGTTCGAGAAAGAGCTTGGCGTGAACCTCGCGCAGTTGAGCGAACAGTGGCGAGCGGCGACGCGCGCCGAATATCTACCGCAACTCGCGACGATGCAGCGCGTGCGCGACTTCGCGACGCCGCTGCTGACGCCGAAAATCACCACAGGCAGCATTTTCATATCGCCCGTTCTCTCACCGGACGGGAAGACGATCGCGTTCCTGTCGAACGGCAGCTTGAAGAAAGGTGAGATCTTCATCGATCTCTATCTCGGTGACGCCACGACTGGCAAGCGGCTTAAACGCCTCGTCCGCACTACGACCAATCCCAGATTTGAGGAGTTGCGCTTGCTGTATTCGCAGGGATCGTTTTCCCCGGACAGCAAGAAGTTTGCGTTTACCGCTCAGACTGAAGGGCGCGACGTACTGTCGATTGCAGACGTCGCAACAGGCGACGTTGTGCAGTACGACAAGTTGCCCGTAGACGGAGTGCTCAGTCCGTCGTATTCACCCGATGGCAAGCACATCGTGTTCAGCGGGATTGCCAACGCTGTGACCGATCTTTACATCGTGGACACGGACGGCAAGAACCTTCGTCACATCACGAAGGATAGGTATGGCGATCTCATGCCATCCTGGTCGCCGGATGGTACGAGAATCGCCTTCGCCACCGATCGTGGAAGTACAAACCTCGCAACCCTCAAGCTGGGCAAGTTGCAGATCGCGATATACAACATCGCGAACGGCACGAGCGAAGTGCTGCCCAACCAGCAGGGACTCAACATCAATCCCACGTGGTCACCGGACGGCAAGGCACTCGCTTACGTATCGGATCGCAACGGAACTGCGAACATTTATCTGCACGACTTCGCCGATGGACAGGACGAGCGCGTGACCAACGTCCAGTCGGGGATCAGTCAGTTCACTGAAACCAGTCCCGTAATGAGCTGGTCCCGCGCAACTGATCGGCTTGCATTCACGTATTTCGATAACAACGATTACACCGTCTGGTATATCGATCACCCGCAACAGTACGCAACGACAGTTCCGCCGGACGAACCGGTTGTCGCGACCATGCCAAGCGCGGCCATGCCAAGCGCGGCTGGCACTGTGCGAGATTCGACTCCTGGTCGTGTCAGCGGCGCGGTTTCTACATACCGATCACTGGCAGGCGCGAGACAGTCGGCGACGATATCTGCAACGGAAGCAGCAGATAGCTCGACGGTCTCCAGCGTTGCCACAATGCTGGCCGACCCGGTTACGGGAATGCCGGATACACTCGGCTTCAAGGAATACCCGTACAAAGTGCGTTTCCAGCCTGACTACATCAGCGGTGGAACCGTCGGCGTCTCCACGGGCAGCGGTTACGGGACGCAATACGGCGGCGGTACAACACTTGTATTCAGCGATCTAACCGGTGATCACGAGCTCGCGGTTGGCGGTGGCGTGTATGGTAGGCTGCAAGACGCCAGTCTGCTACTAGCATACGGAAACCTGAGTCATCGGTGGCAGTACATAACGGGCTTATCGCAGGACGTGTCTTATTTGAGCACCGGATACAGTCAGTCGGCAAGCGGTTATCAGCAGAGTTACCAGTACCTGCGGTATGTCAGCCGTAGCGCTTCAATAACTGCAGCGTATCCATTCAACCGCTTCCAGCGTTTTGAACTGAGCCTGGGCGCAAACGCGATTGGGCGAGGGTTCGTTACGCAGAATTACGATTACTCAACTGGAAGCGAGAGCCAGACCAACGGCCAGTCACTCGGGACCCTTGCATATCTATCTCCGAGTGCGGCGTACGTCACGGACAATTCCCTGTTCGGTGTGACCGGCCCGATCAGCGGGCGACGGATGCGCTTTTCTGTGACACCCGCGGTCGGAAATCTCAAATTCATCAATTACTCTGTAGACTATCGACGCTATGATCCGATCGTCTTCAATGCGCTGACGTTTGCGACGCGCGCCTTCTATACGGGGTCGTACGGCCGAGATGCGGATCTGCTTCCGATCTACGTTGGCAATCCGAGTTTTGTTCGCGGGTATGATCAGTCGAGTTTCTACGGCGGTTATCAGTGTCAGTCTTTCCTCGGTCAGGGAAGCGTCTACGCTAACGGTTGTTCAGCGCCGCGCTTGATCGGTACGCGCGCGGTAGTGTTCAACGAGGAACTCCGGTTCCCCATCATTCGGCGTTTCGATCTCGGCTCGCTGCCGATCGGATTGCCACCAGTGGATGGTGCGCTGTTCTACGATGCCGGTCTGGCGTGGAGTGCCGGTCAGGCGATCCATTTCGCGCGGCCCGCGAACTACGATCCCAACCAGGATATCGACCGCTATTTTCTGCGCAGTTACGGCGGCACAATCCGCGTAAATCTGTTCAATATCGCGGTTCTCAACTGGTCGATCGCCCGACCTCTTGACAGGCCCGGATTCACCAAATTCTACTGGACGTTTGGACTGGGCGTAGGGTACTAGACAAGCTTCCACGATAGAATCCAAAAAAGAGGCGCCGTCCCCACTGGGCGGCGCTTCTTTTTTGTTCCCGTCGAAGTGTGACGCGTACTGCCTTCATCGATTAAATTCCCGCGGTGCGCAGACGGCTCTCTATCCCCTTGTTGCTACTCTCCGCGCTCGCGTGCGGCCGAGACCAGCGAGCGAGTACGGATTCGATGGGCGATGCCGCTCGTGCCGAGGCGAGCCGCGGCCCCGATCCAATCCTGATCCGAATACCTCGAAATGGAGGTACGGTCAACGCGTACCTTTACCCGCGGCTGGATTCTACCGTCTGGACCGGAAGAGCGACCTCGGTGGACCGCGTGCTTGGGTTCGACCCGGAGGGCGGTGCCCTCGCCGTCGTGGATTCGAAGGGCCAGCCAGCAAGAGTGGATCTCCGCGGGGCATCTCCGACAATCGCGTCCAAGGCGAAACTGGCCTCGCTTGCAACGCCCAACGGCGTGGAAATCTACGGGATCGACGCCGCTGGAGCGGTCGAACGGCTGACACGCGGAGGAGATTGGAGTTTCACGCCTCCGCTTCCAGCGAAAGGTGTTTTCCCACAGACCGACGGCAGCATCGTTATTGCGGCTCAACGCGGCAAGGAAGCGGTTCTCTGGCTGGTGCACCCACCAGACACTAAGATCCGCGATTCGGTAGCTCTCCCAATAACAATTGGGTCACTGACCGCCCAGGTGGGCGATCGCGTCTATTTCGCCACGGACACAGCTCTTGTCGGCGTCAGAAGTCGCGATCTGAGCGAGGTGCCGGCGATCAAGGTGCGCGGCCCGGTCGTAGCGCTTGCGCCGACGCCAAGCGGGGACCGGATCTACGTGGCAATGGAGAATGACTCCTCCCTCGCTGTCGTGGATCGCTATACGGACAGGATCAGCACTTCGATCGGCCTTCCCGGAAAGATTTCCGCCCTGCGGATGGATGGTCTCGGCCGTTATGTCCTGGTCCGTCCGATTCGCGGAGATTCGGCCTGGGTTGTTGCGGTCGCGACGAACCACGTTGTCGGAACTGTGCAGACCAAGTGGACAGGTGATCTGCCGGCAACGGCCCCAGACGGCGCAATTGCGCTGTATTCTGGCCGCGACGTGATCTTCGTCGACGGCGAGACGCTTCAGGCCGTACGTACGGTCGCAGGCGGCGCCAGCGACTTCTGGTACTTCACCTTCTGGAATGGGTTCCGGGCAAGAGCGGCAGGGGTCGATGAACCTGTTTCGTTCGCGATGCCCGACTCCGCTTCGCCGGACTCAGCGGGAGCGGCCGCGGATGCGAAGACGCGTGCCGCGGTTGACAGTGTGACCAGGCCGGTGCAGTCTGTACCAGCGCCAGTGACTGCGCCGCATCCGCAGCCCGCGCGACCGGTGCCGCCGACCCCGCCAGTAATTCCGGCGCCAACGGCATCCGCATCCAGCCCGTTCACCGTCTCCTTTGCCGCATTGCTCAACGCAGAAAAGGCGCATGTGCTGGCAGACAGCATTGTAGTTGCAGGTACCCACGCGCGCGTAGTGCCTTCACAGCGCGCGGGGACAACAGTATATCGTGTCGTACTCGGCCCCTTCCCCAACCGCGCTGCGGCGGAACAGGTCGGACGCGACTCCAAGCGTTCCTACTGGGTCTTTCCAGGGCAGCCATGACGAAAACGACGCCAGTGTCCACGCCTATGTCCAGCGACACAGCGGATTATGGGACCGGCTGGGAGGCCGCAGGGCGCCAGATTGCTCCGATGCTTGGCAGCTACTCGGCGGCGGTTATCACCGGAACGGATTCGCTCGCCGCAGCGCATGTAGCGATCGGCATCGGACTGGCGGAGGCTGAACACAGGCGAATCGCGATCGGCGATCTGGTCGGCGAGATCGAACCAATCCAGGCGCTCGTCACCACCGATGATCCGCACGGTATTTCCGACAGTTTCATCTTTGGCGTTTCGCTCAACAAGATAGCGCAGCCGATCGACACGACGGGCAATCTGTTCATAATGCCGAGCGGCACGGGAAGCGTTTCAGACCCGGAGATTTACCGTAATTCACGTTGGCAGCGGCTCGCAAACGGTTTTCGCGAAGTTGGAGCGCTTCTCCTGCTCGTCGCACCGGCCGATGCCGCAGGTCTGAAGGAGTTGATCGATCAACTTGACGGTGTGGTCCTCGTCGGCGGGACGCCGCTCGACTTCGCACCTTACATCAACGTGCTCGCACGAGTCCCAACGCCGCTTCGCGCGTCGTCCAGGAAACCTGAAAAAAAGCCGCTCGCAATCTGGAAGATCGCGGCTTTGCTTCTGCTTCTCGTCGCATTGGTTGGAGCTGGTATCTATTTCCGCATTGCCAATAGCACCGACACCACACCGGCGAAGCCTGCATTTCGACAGCCGGCACCGGTTGTCGTTGCTCCGCCGCCACCGGCGGCAGACTCGATAGTCGTTGGTGCTCCCGCCAACCCTGCGGACTCGGCATCCGCATCGGCATACGCCGTTGAAGTTGGTGGTTGGAGTTCCAAGGACGACGCGAACGACGCGCTGGTACGATTCCGCGACCTGCTGCCGGCCGGTACGATCTCGCCAGTCCCCGTCGGTGCAAACCGCGAGCAGTATTTCAAGCTTGTTGCCGGCGCATATCCAACTCGCAACGAAGCAGCCGCGGAACTGGACGTGCTACGCCATAACAAAGTCACGCCGACGCCAACGCTGGGTCTCGTGGTTCGCACGCCGTATGCATTGCTCATCGATAGCGCAGTAGCGGGCCGGCCGAGCATGCTTGTACGGAAATATCCCGAGGCCAGAAAGTGGGGCTCGTACGTGCTCTCGCAGCACGATGGTGCGCTCAAGCTATATGCCGGCGCGTTCGAACGACCAGAAGATGCAGCGTCGCTGATGCAGACTTTGCGCGCCGCAAAATTGACACCGACTCTTGTATACCGCACAGGGAGAACACCGTAATTGAGGTTGACCAAACTCGAGCTTCACGGCTTCAAGTCATTCGCCGATCATACTGAACTGGTTTTCGAGCCAGGCGCCACGGCAATCGTGGGACCTAACGGTTCGGGCAAGTCCAATGTGTCGGACGCCGTGCGCTGGGTCCTGGGCGAACAACGGGCGCGCACGTTGCGCGGCGGCAAGATGGAGGATGTAATCTTCCAGGGCTCCTCCGCGCGCAAGGCCGTGAACATCGCTGAAGTCTCGCTGCACTTCGATAACGAAGACGGCGGGTTCAAGGTGCCGTTCCGCGAAGTGGTGATTACCCGTCGGTTGAGCCGTTCCGGCGAGAGCGACTATTTCATAAATCGCTCGCCAGCGAGATTGCGAGATATTCACGACATGGTCCGTGGCACCGGATTGGGTGCTGACACCGGCGTTGTGATCGAATCGCGAATGCTTGATGCGCTGCTCTCGGACCGTCCGGATGACCGGCGCGAGTTGTTCGAAGAAGCGGCAGGCATCGGACTTTACCGTGACCGCAAGAGAAGCACTGAGCGCCGCCTCGAGGAGACTACTGTCGATCTCGCGAGACTGGGTGATCTCCTCAACGAGAAGGAGAGTCACGTCCGTTCGCTGGCGCGACAGCGCAAGCGTGCCGAACGCCATGCCGAGTTGATGGCGCGGCGGTTCTCAGTGGATGTAACCCTCGCCGCGCGTGAAATGATCGCGTGGAGCGTGGAGCTCGACGAGTTGCGCGACCGTCTGGCCGCGCTTCGCGAGTCAGTACCTGCCGAGCACGAACGAGTATTTACATCGGAAGGTGCGCGGGATTCTGCGCATGCAACTCGCGCTACGGCCGAGGGCGCCCGAAGCGAAGTAGCACGCCTCGTTGGAGAACAGCGTGAACGTGCCCAGCAGCTCCGCGGTGAGATTGCCGTAGCAGAGGAACGACGTCGTAACGCCGCGGCACACCGTGAACGCGCCGAAGAAGAGCGTCGCGAGCGGGGTGATACTGCGCAGCGCGTCGAGACAGAGCTCGCAGATGCGGCAGCGTCGCGCGCACAACTCGATATCGAGCTGGCCGCGCTCAGCGAACAACTTGCCGAGCGCACCACGAGCGAAGAAACCGCGCGCAGGGCACTATCGGCGGCCCGCGGTGCGGTCGAACAGGCAGAGCGCCACGCGCGGGACTTGCGGGAGCAGGTGCATCGCCTGACCATGGACCGCGACGCCGCGGAGCGTGAACGTCAGGACATTCTCCGTCGGCACGAAGCCATCCACACCGAACAACTGCAGCTGTTCGACGCAGCCGAGCTCGTTGGACGTGAGGCGGAAGAGGCGCGCGTCGCCCTCGACATCGCCCGAGTTCGTGTGGTTGAAACCGCAGAGAGGAACGACGTCGCGGAAGCAGCAGTACTCGCCGCCCGCGAAGCCGATACTGTGGCCCGGACCGATGCGATGCGCGCCGAGGAGTCGCACGCCGCGCTCGAAGGAAGGGCGCACGCTCTTCAGGCACTTGAACGGGAGCGCGTTGGTCTCGCACCAGCCGCGGCCAAACTTTTGCGCGAGCGGGGCAAGTTCGACGAGGGGGCCATACTCGGCCCGCTCAGCGATTACATCAGCGCTGACTCTGTTCCCGCCGCGCTCATCGAACGCTATCTCGGCGCAACTGTTCACGCCGTACTCGTTCGCGACCGCGCCGCCGCTGATGCAATTCGCGCGTGGCATGTATCGACGCAACCAGGTCCGTTGCTGCTGCTTCCTGTGGACACGCATTTTGTCGGAAGCTCAACTGCGTCGGACGATGATCTCGCTGCGCTGGTGAATGCAACCGACTCCAGCGCCGCGGGTTGGGTCAAAGCGCTTCTTGGACAGGTTCGCCCGGTCGAAGAAGCCACCGCGTTCATAGATTCACGCGGGGCGATTTGGTTACCGGCCGCTGTCGCTGGGCCGGGCCCGCTTCGCCGGCGAGCCGAGCTCACGGACATCACGCGCGAGATGGCAACGGCGAAAGCCGCGCTGCTCCACGCGGCAAGCATTGCGGCAGGCGCACGTGAAATGCTCGACGCCGCCATCGTCGCCGCCTCGTCCGCGGCCGATGCGGCCGGGGTTGCCGCGCGTGAAGCTCGGCATGCGGAGGAAGTTGTGAACGAGATCCTTCGTCGCCATCAGCGGGCAACACGCGAAGTCTCCGAGGCGGA
Organism: Gemmatimonadaceae bacterium; assembly: GCA_039924325.1. GTDB lineage: Bacteria > Gemmatimonadota > Gemmatimonadetes > Gemmatimonadales > Gemmatimonadaceae > Fen-1247. Next base: position 21,056 of record JBDTAZ010000217.1, on the reverse strand, counting down.
GCTTGCGCTGGCAAAACTGTCCCAGCGCGCCGAGGCGCTTGTTGCTCGAGGTCAGGAGATCGACGCGGAGATAAACCGCATCACAGAGGCCGCCCGAACACAGGACGCGGCACTGCTCGACCACCGTCGCGCACTTAGCGAGTCAGAACGCGCGCATGATGAAACGCGCGAGCTGCGAACTGCGGCGCAGGTGCATCAGGCCCAGGCCCAGGCGCGCGCCCAGGTAGTCACCGATCGCGAACGGCGACTCAGCGAAGAGCAGACCATGGCGACTTCGCGACTCAGCGCGCTGCAGACTGAGTTGAGTACACTCTCGCAGGACGATGCCGCTTTGACGTCGCAGCTGGCTGACTGGGCGCTCGATCTCGAGGCGAGAGACGGCGTGCTGCGTGATACCGAGTCACAGCTCTCCGACGCTGAGCGCGCTGTCCGAGCCGCCGATGAGGCGTTGTCCGAAGCGGATCACGCCCTCGACCAGGTCCGTCGGACCGCTGCACAGGCGTCGGAACAATTGCACGCCACCGAACTTCGGCACACCGAGCTTTCCGGACGGAAGACGGCGATTCGCGAACGTCTGGAGACGGAATGGAGACGCCCGCTCGAAGAGCTTCTCGCGGAGAACGTACCGCTGGAAGAGGAAGAAGACGCACTTCGGGCAGAAGCCGCGGATTTGCGAGCACAGGTCGAATCGCTTGGCCAGGTCAATCCCCTCGCGATTGAAGAGCATCAGGAAGAAAGCAAGGCAGTTGATTTCCTCAAGCAGCAGCGCGCCGACCTCGACGAGGCGCGCGCCAAGTTGCATCAGGCGATTCGTGAGATAGACGCTACTGCGCGCGAGATGTTCCTGACTACCTTCGTGCAAGTGCGGGAGAACTTCCGCCATATTTTCATGACGTTGTTTGGTGGCGGCGACTGCGACGTGCGGCTCCAGAACCCCGACATGCCGCTGGAAAGCGATATCGAGATTCATGCATCTCCGCGTGGCAAGAAGACGCAGCGCATACACTTGCTGTCGAGCGGGGAGCGCGCACTTGTTGCGCTGTCGCTGCTCTTTGGGATCTTCCTGATGAAGCCGAGCCCGTTCTGTCTGATGGACGAGGTTGACGCTCCACTTGACGATCAGAACATCGGGCGATTCGTGAGAATGCTCAATGAGTTCAAGGAGAACACCCAGTTTATCGTCATCACACACAACCCACGTACGACCACCGAGTCCGCGGACGCGGTGTACGGCGTAACCATGCAGGAACCAGGTGTTTCGTCAATCGTGAGCGTGCATTTGCGCGGTCCGGCGGTCGAAGAAGCAATAGCTGGTTCCCCGTCGTCCGCAAACGCGACGGCCGGAGTTTAACGCGCCAGCGAGTGTCCCTATGCCACGCACCCGCCCGACGCTATACCTGAGATTGAGAGCATCATGCTTGTAGTCATGCGCCACGGCGCTCCCGCGGCCGACGTAGAACGCGTCGTCGCGGTTATTGAGGAGATGGGTTACGGCGCCCATCCGATGCCCGGTGCACAGCGCACCGCCGTTGGAATCGTCGGGAACGATGGTCGTGTCGATGCTGGTCGCATCGAAGCACTTCCGAGCGTCGTTCGCATCATACATGTCACGCAACCGTACAAGCAGGTGTCGCGCGAATGGCGCGACGAGCCCACCATTGTCACAATCGCACCCGGTGTGTCTTTCGGCGGAACCGAGGTACCAATCGTCGCGGGCCCCTGCTCCGTCGAGTCCGAATCACAGATTATTCGTGCAGCAGAAATAGCCAGGGATGCCGGAGCCAGTGCACTCCGCGGCGGTGCGTTCAAGCCGCGCAGTTCGCCATACTCTTTCCAGGGACTCGGCCTCGAAGGGTTGCGGATGCTCGTCCGCGCGCGCGAAGAAACGGGAATGCCCATCGTGACAGAGGCGATGGATGACGAAGGCGCGCGACTGGTCGCGGAACATGCCGACTGCATCCAGATAGGAGCGCGCAACATGCAGAATTACTCACTTCTCAAAACGGTCGGGAAGCTCGGCAGGCCAGTTTTGCTCAAGCGTGGAATGGCAGCGACGATCTCCGACCTCCTGCTCAGCGCCGAATACATTCTGGCGGAAGGAAACGGAAACGTAATCCTTTGCGAACGCGGCGTTCGCACGTTCGATCCTGCCGTCCGTAACATGTTCGATCTCACGGCGATTCCGCTGGTGCATGGGCTGTCACACCTTCCGATTGTCGCCGATCCAAGTCATGGCACCGGCCTGCGCGACATGGTCATTCCGATGGCGCGCGCCGCTGTAGCGGCTGGTGCAGACGGAATACTTGTCGAGATGCACCCAGCGCCGGATCGCGCGCTGTCCGACGGAGCGCAATCACTGTATCCAGATCAGTTCGTAGCACTCATGACGGAGCTGCGCGGGGTCGCGAGCGCAATCGGTAGGTCATTGCCAGCTCCGCGGAATAACTAGAATTGGGGATCCAGCAGAGGAACGGAAAGACGTGGCACGGGTATGCCGTCATCATGCCACAAGTCCGCATCGGAGTTCTGACACTCGTCGCGCTACTGTTCACCGTTTCGCTTGGCGCACAACAGCCTGAAGCAACACTCAAGCGCGCGGTAGCCGCTTACAATGGCGCCGCCTCGATTTCGGCGCGGTTCAACCAGACGGTGACCAATCCGCTGACGAGTCGTGCGCTGACGACCAGTGGCGAGCTGGTACGGAAACTCCCGAACCTGCTGTCAATTTCTTTTAACGGCAAGGATCCTGATCGCATCGTGTCCGACGGGTCGGAACTCTGGGTTTACCTACCAAGCACCGCGCCCGGCCAGGTAATAAAGATTCCTGCCGCCTCCGGCGAAGCCGGCATGCTCATTGATCCCATGGGGCAGATACTGTCAGCTCCTTCGGCGAGCTACGCAATTACCGATGCTGGCACGGAGAAAATTGATGGTCGCGCGACGCACGCGATAACGCTGACGCCAAAATCCAGTTCTTCACTGTTCACGCGCGCCACCCTCTGGATCGATGATTCGACCGGGCTTGTCTGGCAGCTCGAGTCAACTGAGCCGAGTGGCCTGGTCCGAAAGATCACGGTAACGCAGTTCAGAACGAATGTCCCAGTTCCGCGTTCAACTTTCCAGTTTACTCCGCCGCCCGGCGTTCGCGTGATCGACGCTGGTGGAATGCTCGGCGGTCAGGGACGCAGCGGCACGCGTTAGCGCGTCGTAGACGGCTAGCGTTTGGGGATCGTAGCTCAGTGCCGCGCGATGCGACGCTATGGATTCCGTGTCGCCGCGCGCAGCAGGACCGGTGAGCACCTCGCGTGGCGATCCGTATTCGAGGTTCCCGACCGCTCCCGCCATTAGCCGCTGAACCACTTGCTCCGCGGCATGCACTTCCATCCCAGACTCGGCGAGAAGCTTCGCCGCGAGCGCAGCGAGCACTACAGGAAAGTTGGACGCCATGACAGCCGCCGCATGGTAGACCGCCTTGCCATTAACCGGGATATTCACGGTGCGCGCGCCTATCGCCGCGGCCAGGCGTCGTGCGGTCGAACAGGCCACAGGGTCACCGTCTATCCCAACCCACCCGTCATGCAACGCCGCTGCGCCTCGCTCGGCCGTTGAAAACGGAGCGAGTGGGTGAAAGGTGCCGCAGGGAAAACCGGCGGCGCGCAACTCGTCCAGCGCCGGTGGCGTAACCGTGCCCGACGTGTGCAGCACGATAGTGCCACGAGTGAGAGGTGAGCTTTTCTCCTTGGCCGCAACCGCCAGGCCGCGACAAACATCGTTCAGCGCGACATCGGACACGGCGATGATAACAACATTGGCCTCGCTCATCACACGGGGGTACGGGCCGGACGTGGTCGCGCCGTCACGCGGACTCCTCGCATGTACCCCAAGCACCTGCAAAGCAACGCTTCTGAACGCATAAGCGAGACCGCGGCCAACCTTACCCGCGCCAATGATGAAGACGCGCTCGCTCACTCCCTCGTCCGCGTACCCTGCATTTCGGCGGCTTTGCGCAGTGCGTCAGCCTGCGAACGCGACGATGCGAGCAATTGCTGGGCCGCCTTCAGTGCGCGGTCGTCAGCCGCCCTTCTTGTGAATTCGGCGTCAGCGCCAAACACGTACCGCGCTACTTCGTAGGAGAACAGCCGCGAGACAAGCGGCGCCGCATCACTGAACGTGCTCCGGGGAATATCGACCGAACGGGCCTTCATCTGTCGGTAGACCTCGTCAAGCATGGCGCTGGTGACCACGAAATTAGGCGACGTCACAGATTTATTCGCCTTGAGTTTCAGCGCGTACGCCGTAAGTGCATCGTGGAACAAAGAGACGTTCGACCCAAGTGCTCGCATCAGCGCGAGATTCTCTGCCGATACGACGGTATCGCCGATCACTACGTCCGGCGTAATGCCGCCGCCACCAAGCACCACCCGGCCACTTTCTGTCTTGTAGTTGGGCCGTGATGGCGCGCTGTCGAGCTGGGCTGCACCAGGCACCGGGGCAGGATCGGCAATCGAACGACCGAGCGGCGTGAGCCAGCGCGCCGTCGTCAGACGGACTGCGCCACCAGCCTTCACTGGAAACACGTGCTGCACGCTGCCCTTGCCGTACGTAGTGGAGCCCAACACAACTGCCCTGTCGTGGTCCTGCAGCGCACCGGCAACTACTTCTGCGGCGCTGGCGGATTTCCCGTCTACCAGCACGGCGATCTGGAGATTCGGCCATCTTTGCGCAGCGCTGTCGGTAAACACAACATCATCGACGGAATCCCGACCGGACGTACTGGCAATCCTTTCGCCGCGATCCAGAAACAGATCGGAGACTGCGACACCCTGTGAGAGTAACCCACCTGGGTTCGCGCGGAGATCGAGGGTCAGCGACGTAGCGCCAAGTTTGACGAGCGAGTCGACCGTACGGCTGAGTTCGAGCGCCGTTGAATCGCTGAACACTGCGAGAGCAACGTAGCCGATGTGCGAATCAAGCAGTGCCGACCGCTTGATCGCACTGTGATGTATCGCTGCACGCAAGAGCGTCAGGGAGATCGACGCGGCCGATCCCGGGTGCTGAATCACGAGCTTCACCGGAGATCCCGGCGGTCCACGAAGCAGCTGCTGCACCTCTTCGGCCGTCCAGTTGTTCACCACCTTGCCGTCGATCTGAGCGATGCGGTCGCCGGTGAGAATACCGGCCTTGTCACCCGGGCCACCCGGCAGCGGACTCACAACCACGAGCGATCCGTCACGTACGTCGACCTGCAATCCAATTCCGGCGTAGTTCCCCGTAGTGCGCTCCGCCAGCCGCGACGCGCGGTCCTCGTTCAGATAGGTGTCGTACGGATCGTCCAGCTCCGACAACATGCCATCGAGCGCCATCTGATACACATGCCCATCGCTGACGGTATCCACATAATCATCTCGGACTGCTGCCCGAACCTGCTCGAACAGCTTGCTTCCATTGACCCGCGTGCTCTTCGATCCGCGCTGAAACATCCACGCACCGGCTACCAGCGCAATCGCAAGTATCGATGCAAGTACGATCGTCTTCGGTCGGGTGCGCCCCTCGCTCAACTTGCCACTCCCTGATGTACGCCTGCGATCAGCGCCGACTGCATTCCAGCAGGGACGAATCTTGAGATCTCTTCAGCGACGCGTGCGAACACTTCGTCCTCCGATCCACTCGCGTCGATTCCAGCAATTGGACCACATTCGGGATGCGCCGACTGCCAACGCTGTGTCACGAACTCATCGAACGCAGCCTCGACACGCGCGTGAAAATCGCTACCCAATTGCTCCATGTAATCGTGTGCTGCTCGTTTTCCGGCGCGCGCCAGCCCATCGCCGGCGGGAAGGCCAAGGACAACTGTTATCGTGGGAACGATCTCCGCCACTGCAAGTTTATTCGCGGCCACGACTTCGGATGCAGCAAGACCGCGTCCGTGAATCTGATAGGCGTAGGTTGAAAGGAAGAACCTGTCCAGCACGACGACAGTTCCAGCAGTGAGCGCCGGCTCGATCCGCTCACTCACCAGCTGCGCGCGGGAGGCCATGAACAGCAATGCCTCCGCGCTTGCGGTGATTGTGCGAAACGGCTCAAGCAAGACGCTTCTGATGGATTCGCCGAGGGACGTGCCACCGGGTTCGCGGAGATGTTCACACGCGTGACCGTGCAATTCGATGGCAGCGACAAGACGGCGCGCCTGCGTCGTCTTCCCGACCCCTTCAGCACCCTCGAATACTATAAGCGGTCCGCGCGTCACGAGGCTCAGCCCAGGGTGATGATGGAACTCTGTGCGCCCTTCGTAATCCCGTCGCTGATCCAGTCATTCACGTGGCGCATCACCTTGTCCAGGTTTTCCTGCGCAACGGCGACACGCTGATACGCCGCATTCGACTGCACCTTCGTAAGCATGTCATCCAGGGTTTTCTCCATGTCCTCGGTCGGCTCTTCGCCGCGCTGGATCATCGCTTGGGCCTCGCGGCGCAGGCCTTCCATCTGCTTGAGAACGGCTGTCGCTTCCGGATCCGCCGTGAGGCCTTCGTTCGCACGCGTCACGGCACGGTATTCATCGCTCTGCCCAATCAATCTGCCCAGCTCCCGAGCTTTTTCTTCAAGTGCCATAGTGTCCTCCTAGGTGCGTCGGGCGACAACGAACCGCTCGCGCCCCGCAAGGTCCAGCCGGACAGCGATCTCGCGATACCGCGGATCGACCGCCAGCGCTTCTGCGACGAGCGACGCTCGCCGCGTATCAACTTCAAGTGCAAGAACGCCATCCTGCTGGAGCAGGTCTGCCGCGCCGCGAATTATAGCGGCTGTCGCAAGCATTCCGTCCGCGCCACTCAGGAGCGCCAACGTTGGCTCCCAGTCGCGAACGCTGGCCGGCAGTTCGGCGGCTTCATGATATGCAATGTAAGGGGGGTTCGACACAATTACCGAGGCGCGAAGTTCGCGCACCGGAGATAGTAGCGATCCTTGCCGGAATTCCACCGGGACTCTAAGCGCCCCCGCCAGCCGAGCGGCGTTCTGCCTGGCAACGGCGAGTGCGTCAGCGGACAGATCGGTCGCCACCACACGGTCGAAGACTCCCTCGCTGGCAAGCGACAGCGCGATCGCCCCGGATCCGGTACCGATATCCATCGCACATCCACGCAGGCCTGTCGCCATGCGGAGGACCTCATCAACCAGGCCCTCGGTCTCGGGGCGCGGAATGAGGACCCGCTCGTCAACATCGAGCGTGAGATGCCGGAACGACGCGCGTCGCACCGCATACGCCAGCGGGGCCCCGCGCTGGAGTCGCACCACGGCGTTGCGCGCCGCAAGGCAGACAGAGTCGTCGATTCCCTCAGCACCATTCGCCGACGGCCAGAACCTTGGAACATCCAGCAAAGCCGCAATTATGTCGTGCGACATCCGAGGTGACGTGTCCGCCAGCAGCAACTGCAATTCAGTCGCGAGGGCTGCTACGCTACGCTGATCCGTGCGCGCACCGCGGCCGGCGCCGTCACTCACCACTCAGTCTCTCCTCGACGTCCGCCATGCGCAATGCGTCAATGAACGGCTCGATATTACCGTTCATAATTGCCGCGAGATCGTGCGACGTGAGCCCGATTCGATGATCTGTCACGCGACTCTGTGGAAAATTGTATGTCCTGATTTTCGCCGACCGGTCGCCTGTTCCCACCTGCGTCTTGCGCATGCGCGCGCGCTCAGCCTCGCGCTCGGAAAGTCGCGCGTCGAGTAGACGCGCCCGCAATACTTCCATTCCCTTGAGCTTGTTCTGCAGCTGCGACTTCTGATCCTGCTGCGAGACGACAATGCCCGACGGGATGTGTGTGATGCGAACCGCCGAGTCCGTTGTGTTGACGGATTGGCCACCCGGTCCCGACGAACGAAAAACGTCGATGCGAAGATCCTTGTCCTCGATCCGCACATCAACTTCCTCCGCCTCGGGAAGCACCGCCACGGTCGCGGCCGAAGTATGGGTCCTCCCCTGACTCTCCGTAACAGGAACGCGCTGCACACGATGCACTCCGGATTCCCATCGCATGGCACCGAACGCACCGGTACCAACGATCTTGAAGATCACTTCCTTCACTCCGCCGAGTGTTGCCTCGGAGAGTGAAATGACTTCAAGCTTCCAGCGGCGACCTTCGCTGTACCGCGTGTACATGCGCCACAGCTCGGCGGCAAACAGTGCAGCCTCGTCACCGCCAGTTCCGGCGCGGATCTCGATGATTGCGGGTCGATCGTCGAGCGGGTCTGGCGGGAGCAACGCAGGCTTCAAATCCAGTTCAATCTGCGCGATGTCATCGGTGAGGCGTTGCGCTTCAGCCTCCGCTTCAGATGCCATTTCGGGATCGTCCGAGTGCGCGAGCTCCGTCACTTCCGCAAGCTCCCGCTCGGCACGATCAAGCCGATGCGCCAGCGAGACCACCGTTTCGAGTTGCCTGTGCTCGCGGCCCAGCTCGGCGAGCTTCTTCGAATCACGCGCGGTCGCCGGATCGCTCAACTGTGTTTCAACCTGTGCCGCGCGCGCAATCGACGAGGCGAGACGGTCGCGAAGACTCACAGCTGTTCCTGGCGAGATTTCCTGATCATTGCGCGTATTGAAATATTGCTCATCTGGCTGGCGAAAGGAGTACCGACATCAGTGCGGGCAAGGACTCTCGCGGCGATGTCGAAAACACGAAAGCCCACGACATTCGTGGGCCTTCGATGATCGGGACGATCGCAGCTAAGCGGTCGCCTTCTCCTTTCGACCGTACTTCTGACGGAAGCGCTCGACGCGGCCTGCCGTGTCGACCATCTTGGCCTTTCCGGTATAGAACGGATGGCAAACTGCGCAGATGTCGGTGCTGATGCTGGCGACCGTGGAGCGTGTCTCGAACGTATTCCCGCACGCACAGTGAACCTTCGCCGTGGCGTACAGTGGATGTATGTCTGGTTTCATTGGATGCCTCTGGTAGGACTAGCCCTTAAAGATAAAACGATCAGCCCGCAGACGGAAGCTTGAGTATCAGCCTCTCGGCACGCTAGCCGGGTCTGATGACTACACCGGCGCACCCTCAACTGGTCCATTCAGGTGGCCACCGCGACGCCCCGCACCTTCCCTGCTAATAGCACGCGGAGCGTGCCGGGCTCGGCCCGTCGTATGCCCCCAGGGGACGTACTATGCAAACTCAGACATCATTCCGAACAGTCGTTGGGATGGCGGCGGTTGCCGTCGCAGGCGCTCTCACAACGGCCTGCGCCCCAGCCAATGTCCACGGCCCCCAAGGGAAGCCCGTTCCGGTTCAACTGGTAGTCAACAATAACTTGCTCAGGCCGACTGACCTGACCATCTACACAGTCGACTGGGACGGTCAACGCCAACTCCTCGGCTCCGTACCTCCCCGGACGACCCGCGACTTCAGCTTCACGCCGGTTTCCTACTCCGAGCAGTACAGATTCCTTGCGACCCGGATCACAGGCCGCGACATACGATCACAGGTTTTCACGATTGGCTCCGAAATGACGGGTCAGATTAACTGGACCATGCTCCCGAACCTGGTGGGCTTCCGCGGTACCGATCCCGACACCACTGGGACCACTCCGTGATCGGGCGCCGTGACGCGCGTCGGCCGGTTAGGCCGTACCCCTAAGCGGCCTCTGGTCGCTGGCGCCGACGTGCGGACACCCAACTCGCCACCATGAAGCCGAGGGTTGCGATCAGACATAGGGATCCTAGCCAGTCGCCGATTCGCGTATAAAGCGACCTCGTCGTCGTCACTTCTACATTGTACGTTTCCGTACGCGGAACGAAGATAGGCGTTTGCGCGCGAACTCGCCCAAGCGGGTCGATCCAACCCGATATCCCCGTGTTGGCGGCTCGCACAATCGGCACGCGGTTCTCGATCGCTCGCAACGAGAGATGCGCGAAATGCTGATACGGTGCCGTGCTGTTCTGGAACCACGCGTCGTTGGTAATGTTTAGCAGCACTGAAGTTCCCTGCTCTGCGTAATCCCGTGACAGTTGTGGGAAGATCGATTCATAGCAGATAAGCACGCCCACGGTGCCGAAGTCCAGGTGAAATGGCTCCTCCGACGTTCCGCGCCCGAAGCCGCCGAAGTAATCGACGCCGCGGAACCAATCGGGATTTACGAACGGAACGCGCTCGACGATTGGAACGAGATAGTGCTTCCGGTACGGCTGCTGCGGACTGACATAGCCGCGCGGGTCGGTGAGCAGCGCGGCATTGTAGTATGCGAACGGTGTGCGCTGCGGGTCACTCGAGTCCATGAACCCAACGACCATCGGCGTTGGATGTTCGGCGACGGCGGAGCGAAGCGAGTCCAGCCACGCCGGATACTGCCACAGGAATCGGTCCAGCGCCGCTTCCGGCCACACTACCAGATCGGGTGATGAACGGGATAGTTCCGTCCGCGTCATCGCCACGAGCTTGCCGACGTGTGAGGACGGATCCTCGGTCGTGAGTTTTGCTTCCTCGGGAATATCAGGCTGAATGATCGCGATTTTTGCAAGCGGCCTGAGCTGAATGGTCGCGATGCGCCATTGCCCGTACGCGCCGACCGCTGCAACAACTATGAGCGCTCCTGTAATACGCGCGGTCATTGCACGGCGGTCAAATCGAAGCATCCACGCATCAGCGAGAAGGCCGTTCACGGCGGCAATACAAAAGCTCACGCCGCGAACGCCGCTGATGTCTGCCACCTGCGCGAGGATGGGAACGTGCGCAACCGCAAGCCCCAGTGGCAGCCAGGGGAACGAAAGATCGCTCAGATAGTTGAACGTCAGCTCCGATGCTGTCCAGACGATCGGTAGCAGAACCGCGAGCGGCAAGCCCGAAATCTTTCGCGCAAAATAAAGCGCCAGCATCGTGAGCGCGATTATCGGGGCGAGCCAGATCAGCGATGCAACGTATCCGAGTAGCGCAAGCTTCGTGTACAGCAACAGCGCGACAGCAATCCAGTAAAGGTTTGCGCCGTAACCGAGAAAGCCAAACCAGAAGCCGACCCGCGCGGCCTCCGAACCACGACCTCCGTCATCAGCCAGCCTCGCAATAAAAACGGCGATCGGTATTAGACACACGAAAGCCGGAATTACCAGCTGGAATGGCGGGAATGCAATTGCAAACAGCGCCGCCGATGCAACAGCAGCCCAGGCGCCACCGCGGCTCGGAATCATCCCCCGCGCGCGCATTTTCATCGCGTCACAGACTTATTTCGCGCCCTTGCTGAGCCGATTCGTAGACCGCTTCTACCAACCGCTGCACCGCAATCTGGTCAGACGGAGGCTCGTACGGCGCTTCGCCGCGTACCATCGCAATGAAATGCGCCAGTTCCGCGCGATAGCTCTGTATGAAGGCGCTCTCGCGTGCGGTAGCGCCGGTCGGCGATACATCGGTCGGCCGGCCGTTGAGCAACTTCACCACGCGTAACGGCGACAGCCGTGCGCTTCCGCGCGATGCGCGCGTCTCGAACCACCAGCGATCCTCGTCTCCGACGTGGTTCCATGCTACGTCCGCTGTGAACAGCAAGCCACCGGCGAATTCGATCTGCACAGCCATGCTATCCTCGACCGCCTCTGCGCCGCGAGCGCGGTCAAAATGAGCACTCACCCGGACAGCGTCGGAAAAATCAGTGAGCCACATCGCAAGATCGAGGAGTGGATATCCCAACTCGAGAAACGCTCCGCCACCAGCCTCCGGACGACGCGACCTCCAGCCTGTCTGGGTTCCACGGAATTGATAGTGGCCACCGCGGATTCCGGTGATCGCGCCAAGTTCTCCACCGCGCATAAAGCGCTGCAGCTGCTGCACATCGGTTCTGAAGCGAAGGTTGTTACCAACAACAACCTTGCGCCCACCTGCCTCCGCCGCCTTCACGATCCGCGCTATCCCTTTGGAGCTCAGCGACAGCGGGCGTTCGCATAACACGTCGACCCCAGCGCGAATCGCCGCGAGTACGTGCGGTTCGTGCAGGTGATTAGGCGTAGCAATAACAACGGCATCGATCTGATCGAATTCAAATAGATCGTCGATGTCGGTGAAGACGTCGCGTACACCGAAGCGTTCGCCCAGGGCGCGAGCTTTGGGTCCGTCGTTGTCACAAAGTGCGACGAGCGTAGCGCCGCGCGCCTTGGAAAGGACCGGAAGATGCGCGAGTTGCGAGATCGCACCCGCGCCAACAACTGCGATTCGAACGGGCGGAACGGAAGCCATATCCTAAATTACTCTCCCGATGGTCGTTCCCGGATAGTAGGTGCGAAGAATCGATAGCGCATCCTGCCCCGCCCGGGCACGCGCGATCGCACCCCACTGGTCCATCCCAACGCCATGACCATTCCCGGCGCCATGGATTGTCAGGGAAGTCAGCTGGCCCTGCCGGTCAGTTGTCTGATCGAACGTGAAAAGCGTACTCGGCAGGATCTCGCCCGAATCCGTCCGGAGCACGAACCGGACGTCGTTCCCGCGAACAGCAAAGCTGCCACGGTCGGTTTCGAATACCAGCCCTGCTATCCGCCCCGATGGTGTTCGGCCGCTCTCGGAAATTTTGCGCAACGTTCCAATACTCCCCGAACGCGCACTGGAATACTTGGGTAGGTACCGATCCAGCAACGTCGATAACTCGGATCCAGTCATAGTTCTGGTCCACCGGAAGCGTGGCGCATCTTCTCCGTAGTAGTGATCAGTACCGGGGATTCTGTCGCTGACTGATACCAGATAGGGCTCGTCAGCACTCCGCCAAACCTCGCTCGCTGCGGCCGTCACACCACCCGAGTTCGAATGATACGGTGCATTGATGACCTTGCCGTCGTACATCATCACCATGTTGCGCGTGACGCTGATTGCTGCGTCGGATAACGGTCGCTCCGCGTCCATGCCTCCGTATACCTGATCCGTTGTCGTCGCGACCATGTCGTACGGCCGCGAATCGTCCATGCGGCTGTAGGTAAAGCTGCGCGCCGCGATGGCCTGAGCCTCCACTGCTGCGCTTTCCAGTTGCGTCCTGTCGGTACCAATTTCGAGAGGCACGACTCCGCGCAGATAATCTTCAACGCGGACCCGATTTATCACGAGAATACCGTCCCCCGATGCGGCGAGTCCGATCTCACCGCGGTATCTGTGCCCGCCGTAGCTCATGTAGCTTCCCGCGCCAGTCGGTCGAGCAATCAGTGCGCCACTGACCGACTGATTTGTGGCACCGTCGAGAATCAGCGTCCCATCCCGCGCCAGTGCGTTCAGATCATCGTTGGCGTTCAACTGACCGAGTAATTTTTGCGTTGCGGCGTCGTAGATGTTCCACGCGCCAGTCGCGGTAACCCGCGCCGATCGCTGTGAGACGGCGATAGCGATCCGCACGGTCTGATCGTTGGCATCGCGCGTGACACCCCCGACCGGAGTCGCATTCGAAGCAGGCGCCGTGGCCCGATGGCCAATGATCGACGGGAGAACGGTCACCGGAAGTTCGGCAACTGGAACCGTCGAGCCATTCCCGCCATTGGCGGAGTCGGGCGGAAGGACCAGCGGTGGAAGATTGCTCCGCGCTCCCGCAGCGCTCGAACCGGTGGTGGGAACTGGTGCCGGCGCCTCAGTCGGACGCCTCACTGTTCCGGCACAGGCGCCTAGAAAAATGGATGCGAATACGAGCGCGGATCTCACGCCCATAAGACGCACGAGAGTCACCGTCCGAAACTTCCGATCGTCGTGGAAATCAGCGGTAGTTGCCTTCGGATCGCGACTCCAATATCGGAAACCGGCGCGCTGATGACGCGAATGGATTCTGCGGTGAAGTCATAGTCGTCAACTACCTCGCGCGGAATGACTTCCACAAGCGTCCCCGGCGCATAGTGCCGGTCCAGAAAGGTGACGCCATCGATATCGTCAGCCTGCCACGGCAGGCGCGCAATGGCGTTACCGGTTCCCTCGTCCACCCTGTCCACGAGCGCCTGCACCGGAATTCCGAGGCGGCGCTCGTAGCATTCCGCGGTGATCATCCTCTGAAGCTCGACGACTCGCTCGAGACGATCCCGTTTCACCGAATCGGGAACGTCGTCCACGAGTTGCGCCGCGCGAGTTCCTTCCTGGGGTGAGTAAGTGAACACACCGACGCGCTCGAACTGGACGTCCTCGAGAAATACGAGCAGTTGATCGAAATCGTCTTCCGTTTCACCCGGGAAACCGACGATGCACGTCGTGCGAATGGCGACCTGCGGAACTGCTTCGCGAAACCGCGCGACGTTCGCGCGGATGGTGCGAGCGCGTTCCGGGCGCCGCATCCGTTCGAGTACCGTGTCGGACGCGTGCTGGATCGGCATGTCTATGTACGGCATGATACGTGGCTCGCGCGCGACCAGCTCCAGAAGCTCAGGCGTTATTCCCGTCGCATACAGGTACAGCATGCGTATCCATGGAATCGTCGTTTCCTCAACGAGCATACGCAGCACGTCGGGCAGCCGCACCTGTCGATCGCGTATGTCGCGCCCGTAGTGTGCAAGATCCTGCGCGACGAGATTGATCTCTCTCGCGCCCTGCATCTCCAGCAGCTGCGCCTCGGCGACAACTTCTTCGGGCGCAAACGAGCGGTGCTTCCCGCGCATCAATGGAATCGCGCAGAACGCGCAGCCATGATCGCACCCCTCGCTCACCTTGAGATAGCGCACGTGCGGGAGGTCGCCACTGTACAGCCGCACACCAGGGTGTTCCAGCATCGGGTCGCCTGTCAGGACACCACGGTTAGCCAGTTCCCCGATCAGCCGGTCGGTCTCCGACGCGCCGAGGAAAAGGTCGACCTCCGGCAACGCCTCCTGCAATTCGCTCTTGTGCCGCTCAACCATGCAGCCCACGGCGACGACGGTCGTACACGCGCCCGAGACCTTGAACTCTCCGGCTTCCACGAGCGCATCGAGCGACTCCTTCTTGGCCGCGTCGATAAAACCACAAGTGTTGACGATTATCACATCGGCTTCGTGCAGATCATTCGTCAACTCGCCGCCGTACGCTGCGAGTTGAGCGAGGTACCGTTCTGAATCAACGGTGTTCTTGTCACAACCAAGCGTGACCAGACCAACTCTCATGTAACTAGGAACGACTCGAGTGCGCGTTTTTTGGAGTGGTGACGGAGCTTGAGCAACGCACGGTCCTTGATCTGGCGAACACGCTCGCGCGTCACGCCGAGCACGTCGCCAATCACCTCAAGCGTCATCGGCTCGTCTCCGTTAAGGCCAAAGTACATGCGAAGCACGCGAGCCTCACGCGGTTTGAGTATGAGTAGCGACTGATGCACTGTCTCGATGAGCGCCTTCTCGAACGTTTCTTCGTCGGGGGAAAGACGATTTGTGTCAGCAAGATGGTCGATCAGCGAGTTGTCCTCACCGGGCGTCATCGGAGCGTCGAGCGATAGATGCGTGTGCGATATCGCCAGCGTTCGAGAGACTTCTTCTTCTGTTATCCCGAGCCCTTCGGCTATTTCGAGATGCGTTGGCTCCCTGCCGAGGTCCTGCAATAACATTGCAGCGCGCTTTCCGACGCGATGAATGTCGCCGGCGCGGTTCAGCGGTACCCGAACGATCCTCGACTGCTCGGCGAGCGCCTGAAGTATCGCCTGCCGTATCCACCAGACTGCGTACGAAATGAACTTTATGCCTTTGGTCTCGTCGAAGCGCCGAGCGGCGCGCATGAGCCCGAGGTTTCCCTCGTTGATGAGGTCCGAGAGATTCACGCCCTGATTCTGATACTTCTTGGCGACCGAGACAACAAATCGGAGATTGGCACGAACCAGTTTGTTCATGCACTCCTCGTCGCCCGCGCGAATCCCTACCGCCAGCTCAGCTTCCGCCTCTCGCGTGATCAGCGGATAAGCGCTGATGTCGCGGAGGTACTGATCCAACAGTCCCTCATCAACGGAATCCTTTCGCTTGCCGGGCAGCTTCATCTGTTCTAATTCTACCGCAGGGCGCGCGGTGTGAAAGGGGCGGGCCATCATACGATGACGCGCATCGGAAAACGACCTACCGAACGATCGTTCCAACTCGACGCCAGCGGGCGTCTGTCAACCAGCTCCATGTCGAGGCGCTGTCGGGGTGATAACTGTAATAAACGAACATCGGCTCGCCACGGACCAGTGAGTCGGGGACGAACCCCCAGTACCGGCTGTCGAGCGAATTGTCCCGGTTGTCCCCCAGCACGAAGAAATCGTTGGGCGGGACCACAAGTGGTCCCCAATTATTCCGCGAGGGCCAGTATGTCTCGCTCGCACGGGCAGACTTGATCAAGTAGTCTTTCTGCCACCGAAACTCATCCACCGCCATGTCGGCATCGACGGCGGTATGCGTTACATACGTCTCCTTAACCGGGGCGCTGTTCCGAGTCAGCACTCCGTCCTTCATGAACAGCGTGTCACCCGGGATTCCGACGACCCGCTTGACGAAGTTGATGCGAGGATCCGTTGGCCACTTGAACACGATCACATCGCCGCGACGTGGCGCATGTATGGCTGGGAGCATGTAGTGAGTGAACGGCACCTGCGCGCCGTACACCATCTTGTTCACTACAAGGAAGTCTCCAACCATCAGCGTGCGCTGCATGCTGGCCGTCGGGATCTTGTACATCTCGACGACGAGCGCGCGCGTCACCAAAAACAGAAATACTGACGCGCTCAGTTGCAGAAACGCCCTCATGATTCCCCGCATCACCGCGACACCTTCCTCCTCAATTCAAAGTTCTCCATGCCAGCGCCGAGCAGCGCCGGCACGTGATGGCGCTGCTCGATTGCGGCATCAGTCCGGGGTGCCGACGTAAGTGTCAATCTGGGCACGTTGAAGCGTACCGGAGTAATCGACGTAGCCAACTTTGGTCTCGGAATAAAAGTCGTAAACCTCCCATCCGCCCTCTCGGTGGCCATTGCCGGTTTGCTTTACCCCTCCGAACGGAAGATGTGCCTCGGCGCCAATTGTCGGTGCGTTGATGTACGTGATCCCGTTGTCGAGCTGTTCCAGTGCGCGGAAGGACACGTTCACATCACGCGTGTATACAGACGATGAAAGGCCGTACTTGACACTGTTATTGACGGCGAAAGCTTCGTCCACCGTGGACACGCGAATGACCGACAGCACCGGTCCAAAGATTTCTTCGTACGCTATGCGGTGGTTTGGCTCGACACGCGTGAAGATGGTCGGCTCGTAGAACAACCCGTCGTCCAGGCCGTGACCTGAGGCGCGGCGCGCTCCGCAAACAATATCACCGCCGTCTGCCTGACCGATATCCACATAGTGCTCGATCTTGCTCAGAGCAGCTTCGTTGATGACCGGGCCAACGTCGGTTCCCTTCTTGCGCCCGTCGCCGATCTTGAGCGCCTTGGTTCGTTCGATCAGCATGCCAACAAAATTGTCGTGAATTCCATTCTGCAGTATGAGCCGGCTGGTCGCCGTGCAGCGCTGTCCCGTTGTGCCGAATGCGCCCCAGAGCGCGCCCTCCAAAGCCAGGTCGAGATCTGCGTCGTCGAGCACTATCTGTGCGTTCTTTCCGCCCATCTCGAGCGACAGCCGCTTGTGCATCCGGCCGCAGGTCGCGCCGACAAGACTTCCGGTGGCCGTGGATCCTGTAAACGATATGAGCGGAACATCGGGGTGTTCGACGAGTGGTGCACCGACTTCCTCACCGGTCCCGTGCAACAACTGGATCACTTCCGGGGGAAGCCCCGCTTCGAGCAGTATCTCCACGAGCAGTGTGCCGGTATGTGGCACATCCTCTGCCGGCTTGAACACGACCGAGTTTCCGCAGACGAGCGCCGGGAACATCTTCCACGTCGGGATCGCCATCGGAAAATTGAATGGGCAGATCAAACCAGCAACACCGATCGGTCTGCGAAAGCTCATCGCCCACTTGCTGCGCGATTCGGATGGAACCGTGCGGCCCGAAAGCTGACGCCCCATGGTCGCTGCGTAGTACGCAGTGTCGATTCCTTCCTGAACATCGCCGCGAGTTTCAGTAAGGGGCTTCCCCATCTCGCGTGTCATCGCGTCCGCGATTTCATCCTTCCGCGACGTCATCAAGTCGCCGGTCTTTCTCAACACGTCTCCGCGAAGCGGTGCCGGCGTCGCCTTCCACAATTCGAATCCGCGCCGAGCACTCGCTACAGCACGATCGACATCTGTCGAATTGGACAGCGGAAACTTCCCGATCACGTCGTTCCGATCCGCAGGGTTCCTATTTTCGAAGTACTTGCCGGTCGAGGGCTCGACCCAAGCGCCGGCTACGAAGTTCTTGAAGATTTTCATCAGTTGACATTCTTGTAAAGCGTGACCTTCCCGTCGGCGATACGAATGCCGCCTATGTAGCTGGGAAGCGGAATGGGAAACGCGTCGGGTGCGATCCCATCGGGTGCATCGTGCCTGATCTGCTGCACGAGTTTTGGCAATACCGACGTGGGCAACGCGAAGGCGTGAATCTGCGCCTTTACGACGTGCATCTGCGCCATGCCCGGACGAAGGACGTCCACCGTACCGGCGAGTTCGACGGTGTCTCTCGCACCGATCATGGATGCGAAGGGTCCGAGCGCGCGCTCGGCGCCAAGCTCCCGAAGGGGAACTACGGCGCGAACGTGAAGCTCGTCACCAGCGATCATCGCCTGCACGTCGGTTGAAGACGGTGGAAGCTGCTTGGCAGTTTCCTGGACCAGATAGGCTACAGCCTGCGCGGGAGTGAGTGTCGTCCCGCCTGAGGTCCTGGAATCCCTCAGTCCCTGGACCGCGGCCGCCGCCGTTGTGGCGTCACCGGGCGTAACCGAATGCCATTCTCCGGCAGGCGGTCCGGCAACCGACCCCTTGACCGTCCACCAGTAGTAGCCGCCTGCGAGAATCGCAGCCAGGATTACGAGACACCCTACTCTTCTCAGGCAGCCGAACATCCCGAAAGTTAGCCGGTCCGGGTGTGGGGTGCACATCCTGGCGGTTGCCCGCAGGGTTCGAGGCGGCGCTCCGATCGGCTCTGTTCCAAACCAGTGTCGGATTGACACGCGGATCCGACACACTCACCCATCTGGCCGAGTCGGCTCGCGACCGAATCACTTTCGCGCCAATGGCCTGTATCGAAGCGCTTCGGCGACGTGGCGCGCCTCGATTTTCTCATCCGCACCGAGATCGGCTATTGTCCGCGCCACCTTGAGTACCCGGTGATAAGAGCGCGCGGACAGCTCCAACGTCGACGCTGCTGCGTGAAGCAGTGTCCGCGCGTCATTCTCGATCGGAGTGTGGCGATCCAGCCAGCGGCCTGGCACGTGAGCATTGCAAGTAACACCGCGAAGCACGCGATATCGCAGGCGCTGCTGACACCGCGCATGCCCCACGCGCTCACGCATTTGCGACGAACCTTCGCCGGTCGTGGCGTCTCCACTCAAATCATGCAACGCAACGGCACCCACGGGGACATGCATATCGATTCGATCGGTGAGCGGCCCGGACATCCGCGCCGAGTATTTTGCCACTTCTGCGGGACCACAGGTACACTTGCGGCCCGGCTCACCAGCTCTGCCGCACGGACAGGGATTGGTTGCACCCACGAGTGTGAAGCGCGCCGGGAATGTCACCGACATCGCAGCGCGCGCGATTACAACCGACGCGTCCTCGAGAGGTTGGCGCAGGCCGTCCAGCACGCTCCGGGGGAACTCAAGCATCTCATCCAGGAAAAGAACACCGTTGTGCGCGAGGCTCACTTCACCGGGACGTGGGCTGCTGCCGCCACCGATCAGTCCCGCGCCGGAAATCGAGTGATGCGGCGCGCGGAACGGGCGCGCACCAAGTGTTATGTCTTCCGACAACACGCCCGCGACGGAGTGAATTGCAATCACCTCCAACGCCTCCTCCTCGCTCAATTCAGGAAGAATCGTTGGAAGGCGGCGCGCAAGCATGGTCTTTCCGGCGCCCGGGGGGCCAATAAGAACGAGATTGTGCGATCCCGCTGCCGCAACTTCGAGCGCGCGCTTTGCGGTCTCCTGCCCAACGACATCCGCGAAGTCAACGTCATATGCGCGGGGCGCATTGCTCGATTCTGGGAGCCGACCAACGACCAGGTCATCACCGCGCAATTGCAGAACCAATTCGCGCAGCGTGGTCGGCGCTGCCAGCGAAATATTGGTTACGCGGCCTGCTTCGGCGTGATTGGCGGGCGGAACCACCAGAACCGCGCCGGGCCATGCACGGCCAACGTGCCGAGCGACGGACAGCGAGCCGCGGATGTTGCGTACAGCGCCGTCGAGGCTGAGTTCGCCGACGAATATCCGATTCTCAACCGCGCCCGGATCGAGTTGCCCTGTGGCGACAAGAATTCCAAGAGCGATCGGAAGATCGAACGAACTACCTTCCTTGCGCACATCCGCAGGAGCGAGATTGACGGTGATGCGGCGCGGAGGTAGTGTGAAGCCGGAGTTGATGAGCGCGGCGCCGACGCGCTCCCTGCTCTCCTTGACCGCTCCCACAGGAAGCCCCACGATTAACCACTGGGGGAGCCCCTGTGCTGCATCCACCTCCACGGTTACGTCGTATGCATCGATGCCAACCACCGCGGCGGATCGTATCGCTGCCAGCATGCACTCTCCTTGGTGAGAGCAACGTCGCGCATTCATGATGGTTGTGGCGCATCGGATCCACGCGCCCGCGGTCGTTTCATGCTGTCGTTTCGCGCACTCGATTAGCTTATGCGGATGACGCGGACAGCCTTCCTCAGCGCCATCTCTCGTATCCAGCTCGCCCGAAGGCTCGGCATTGCGGCGTTTCTTTGCGTGTCCGTGACCGCACTAGGACAGAGACGCCGCGCAGCACCCACTCCCGTAGCCCCCGCTCGTGCAGCACCTGCTCCTGCAGCATCGGGGCCAGCCGCTCCCGCTCTATGGGATACCCTGTATTCGCAACATCGCCTCTTCGAATTGCGAGATTCCGTACGCGCGTGGCGCGGTGCCCCGGCTGCGACGACCGAGTTTTACAAGGGAATCGTGGCGCATGCCTTCAACAACAACGACAGCGCGATCGTTGCACTCTCGCCATTGCTCGCGACCGCGTCACCAAAGCTCACACC
>JBDTAZ010000216.1:0-9513 GCA_039924325.1 Gemmatimonadaceae bacterium | reverse complement strand
CTCTCGTCCGCGCCACATTACACAGATCCTCGGGGGAGGGCTGGTGGCGTTATACGTCGTCGGTGATTGATCGCGTATATACGTTGCGGGTTTCCTCCGAGAGAGGATACCCGTTTTGTTTTTATGGTCGCTGAAGTCCAGGAGTTTGGTACCGATGTGCCGTACGTGCGTCGTTGGTCTGGCCAGCACCTTGATGTTTGCCGCGATCATTTCGTGCGGCGACGAAAAGGGTACCTCCTCGTCGCCAGCGACGTCTGTCACGCCAGCAACGTCGCAGCGTGATGACTTCGGCCGAGCGATCTCGTTCAAAACGGCGCCTCAGCGTGTGGTCTCGCTTAATCCGACGACCACCGAAACAATCTTCGCGATTGGTGCCGGCTCCCGCCTAATCGGCAGATCGCACTGGGATGAGTGGCCGGCGGCTGCCAAGGCGATTCCGGACATGGGTAACGGGATCGGAGTGAATGTCGAGCAGCTTGTTGCAGTGCATCCGGATCTTGTAATTCTCTACGCAAGCGAGGACAACCGAGCGGCGGCCGAGCGACTTGAAAGCGCCGGGATCGCAACGCTATCACTCAAGGTCGATCGAGTATCCGACTTCAATCGGGCGATTCTACTTCTCGGGCGGATACTCGGCGACAGCGCGCAGGCTGTATTCGTGAAGGACAGTGTCGCTGCAACACTCCAGCGTGTTTCTCGCGCAACGGCAGACTTGGCTCATCCGACCGTTGTATGGCCGCTTATCGACGCATCGCCGATGGTTGTCGGCGGCGGCAGTTTTCTGAATGAACTCCTGGATGTTGCCGGCGCAAAAAATATTTACGACGGGCTGGCTCAGCCGTCCCCGCTTGTTTCGATCGAGGATGTCACTGCGCGGAACCCGGACTTCGTAATTCGCGGCGGTGAGGGTGGGAGCATCGCACCTCTCGGAGGCGTGTGGGTCGCGGTACCTGCGGTATCGCTGGGCCGCATAATTCGCGTTCCGACTACGCTGGTAATGCGACCCTCAGTACAGATGGGCACTGCTGCGACAATGCTCGCTCGCGCGTTGCATCCAGGGCTGCAACTCCCGTGATAGTACATCGCGCGTGGCACTGGTGGGGCGGAGTTCTTGTACTTGTTGCAGTGTGCGTTCTCGGTGTAGCACTCGGAACCGTTCCATTATCCATCGGGCAGGTTTTGGGTGCGCTCACAAACGGGGCGACGCCATCGGTTCATTCGATCGTCGTAACTCTTAGATTGCCGCGTGTCGTACTCGCTGCACTCGTTGGAATCGCGCTCGGAACGAGCGGTGCAACGCTGCAGGCGACGTTGCGCAACCCACTGGCCGAGCCCTATCTCCTCGGGGTTTCCGGTGGCGCCGCGGTAGGCGCTGTCGCTGCAATGATGTTGGGGACATCCTCGGTATTTTGGCCGTTGCTCGCCTTTGCCGGGGCTGCCGTAGCTGTGATGCTCGCAATCGGTGTTGCGCGCGGCGCCGGGAAAGCCGGTCATACGGATGTGCGAGTTCTGCTCATGGCGGGAGTCGTCGTGGGTGCCTTTGCAAATGCGCTCATAATGATTCTGCTTGCGAACGTGCCCGCGAACACGGTGCGAGGCGCACTCTGGTGGATGATGGGCTCCGTCGCCGATGCGACCTGGTACACAGTCATATGGCTGGGAGCGTACGTCGCGCTCGGCGTCGCGTATCTCATGATCTATGCTCCCGAGATCGACGTGCTGACGCTCGGCGAGGACTCCGCCGCCGGGCTCGGTGTGGACGTTTCGCGGGCGACGCGCAGAGCGTTTCTTGCGAGCGCAATGCTGGCTGCAGCGACGGTTGCCGCAGCCGGTTTGATTGGATTTGTAGGGCTCGTGGTTCCACACATGGCCCGTGCGTTCGGGTTATCGAGGCAGCGCACAATCCTGGTGGGGTGCGCGATCATCGGAGCGATACTCGTCGTTGCGTCCGATCTGCTCGCTCGCGTTGTAATTCCGCCGTCGGAGCTTCCACTTGGCGCCGTCACCGCGGTGCTTGGGGTGCCGTTCTTCCTCATACAGTTGAGGAGGATGCGATGATCAGGTATGAGAACGTGACCATCGCATACGATGCCGCGCTGCCGCCCGTCGTGAGCGACGTAAGTCTTGAGGCTCCGCGCGGTTCCGTGACTGCCATCGTGGGGCCGAATGGTAGCGGCAAGAGTACGCTCGTGCGAGCGCTGCTGGGGCGTGTCCCCCTGGTGCAAGGCCGCATCCTCATTGATGGTACGGACGCGGCAACTATCCCGCGGAAGGAGTTGGCGCGACGATGTGCCGTGGTGACTCAGCGCGAAGACACAACGTTTTCGCGCGGCGTCGCTGAATACATCTCGCTGGGGCGGTTTCCACAACAGGGTTCATGGGGCGCACTTGCGTCCGGTGATTCCGAAGCGGTTGCTATTGCCGCGCGCCGAGCTGGTGTGGAGAATCTGCTGGGAAGAGTTACAGACGAGCTGTCAGGTGGCGAATGGCAGCGCGTTCGGGTAGCGCGCGCGCTGGCACAGGGCGGCGAAGCGCTCGTCCTGGATGAACCGACATCGTTCCTTGACGTTGGACACGAGATGCAGGTCTTTCAACTCGCGAGTGCACTCGCCGAGTCCGGCGCGGCCGTGTTGATCGTGAGTCATCAGCTGAATCTCGTTGCACGCTTTGCTACATCGATGGTCATGCTACACCGCGGTGCGGTAGTCGCAGCTGGTACACCGGACACTGTAATGCGTGGAGAGCTGCTGGAACGCGTCTACGACTGGCCGCTGGTCGTGACGCGCGATCCTGCCGTGAACGCACCAATGCTCGTTCCACTTCGTCGTACAACCTGAAACTGGCAACACATTCAAATGAAAAAGAAAGTAACCGTTTTTTTGATGATCCTTCCGGCGACGCTGGTCGCGCAAAAGCAGGACACAACCACCGCACTGCAGCCCGTCGTCGTAACTGCGACCCGCCTGCCTACGGCGACATCGGCGGTCAGTCAGCCAGTAACGGTTCTGAGTGGCGATCAGTTGCGGGCGCGTGGAATACAGACCGTTGCGGAGGCGCTCCGCGAGGCACCTGGTGCCACGGTAAGCCAGAGTGGATCCTACGGTGGCGTGACATCGATGTTTCTGCGGGGCGGCGAGAGCAGGTATACCAAGGTCCTGATTGACGGCACGCCGATCAACTCGGTTGGCGGTGCGCAGTTCTTTGAGAACCTGTCGCTGGATAATGTGGACCGGATCGAGATTGTTTACGGCCCCGCGAGTGCTCTTTACGGGGCGGATGCAATGACGGGTGTGGTCCAGATCTTCACCCGGCGCGGCTCAGGCCCGGCAACGCTCGACGCCAACGTTCGAGCCGGAACGTACGGTTCGCGGGACGGCTCCGCGTCGCTGCGGGGCGGTACGAGCTACGCCAATTACTCGGTCGGCGGTGGATGGCACAGCACGGATGGAATCGCCGCGTTCAACAATCAGTACCGGAATGGAGATTTGAGCGGTTCGCTTGACTTGCGGCCGGATGATAAATCGAGCATTGGAATCACGACGCGGTATTCGGGCTCGGTGTATCACTTCCCAACCGACTATACCGGTGCTGCTACCGACTCCAATTCCTACTCGCGGGAACATCGCCTGGTTGTTGGCTTCGATGCGGCCAGGACGGTTGCAACGGGAGTCAAACTCCGTTTGCTGAGCGGAGACAACGAGATCCATGGACTTTCGGAGGACACGCAAGCTTCCGGCGTGATCGCGACACCGTTCGCAAAAACGTCGTCGCCGACCGATGGCTATCGTCGATTTGTGGAAGGCCGCGTTGAAGCTGCGCTTGGTTTGATTGGCACCGCGACTATGGGCGCGCAGTACCAGACCGAAGAGGAGCGTTCCAGCACACTTACACGGACGTACGCGTCATCGCCGGCCGGCGTGTCACCGGTTGTGGTTCCAGGGTCTGACGATCACCGCATCACCCGCGGCTACTACGTTTCTCTTCAAGGCAGTCCGATTCAGCGTCTCGCGTACGATGTGAGTGCTCGACGCGACGACCACTCGGATTTTCATGATGTCACGACATACCACGCGGGCGCGTCGGTAGCAATATGGGATGGCGCACGGGTGCGTGCATCATACGGTACCGGATTCAATGCGCCAGCATTCTACGAGACGCAAGGATCGGCGTACAATGCCGGCAATTCTGCGCTGCAGCCAGAGCAGTCACATACGCTCGATGTAGGACTGGTTCAGTCACTATTGAAGGACCGGATCCGCGCGACGGTCGGCGCGTTTGATCAACGGTTCAGCGATATGATTCAATACGTTCCCGGCACTTATGGCGGCGCGCCGGACTACTTGCAAACCACGCCCGCTTACTACACGAATCTCACGCAGTCGAGAGCGAAGGGATTCGACGGCGAACTCAACGTGTTGTTCCCGTTCGGGCTCACGGGATCTGCCAGCTACACACAGACGATCGCGCAGGTGTACGCGGTTCCAGCGGGATACACGGGTTCTCAACCCGGTTCTGCCTTGCTGCGTCGGCCCAGCCATTCGGGTACAGCGTCGCTGTTCTACGCTCGATCGCCGGCCTGGAGTCTCGGAGCATCGGCGCAGTACGTGGGCAAGCGCCCGGACATGGACTTCTCAAAGTATCCGTCTCCTACGCTCACTCTCGCCTCGTATGTAAAGATCGGACTGTCGGGTAGCGTTCGCGTGCTGCAGTCGGGTGCAACGAGCGTTTCGCTTACGGCGCGAGTGGACAATGCGCTGGACAGGAAATATCAGGACGTGTTCAACTACACTGCGCCGGGGCGTGCACTGTACATTGGCGCGCGGATATCGGCAGTCAGGTAAGCGTGCCGGAGTGCCGCGCCAGCCGTGGATTAGATTCCACGAATGCCACTGATCGTCACTCAGGCGATTGTTCTTCACGCTTTTGATTACCTGGAAACCTCTCGCGTACTTCGTCTCATTACGCGGGAGGCCGGTGTGATGTCCGTTATCGGCAAGGGTGCCCGGCGTACTCGTGGCCGGATTGGGAGCGGCGTTGATCTGTTCGCGGAAGGTGAAGCGCAGATATATGTAAAGCCGACGCGGGAGCTGCACACTTTGAGCTCGTTCGATGTGAATTCATCGCGTACCGGACTGGCGCTCGAAATGACACGATTCACGGCTGCGTCCGCGCTCGCCGAGTTGACACTTCGGATCGCCGGCGACGAGGTGAACCCCGAGATGTTTGACGGGCTGTCGGCCACTCTCGATGTGATTGCCGCTGCTTCCGACGGTACGGTTGTCGAACGGGCTCTTGCGGGCGCGTGGCGAATTATTGCGGACGCGGGCTTCACGCCCGCACTCGATGACTGCGCCTCGTGTCATCTCGGTCTTTCCGTCGAATCAACCGTCGCCTTTTCGCACCCAGCGGGTGGCGCGCTGTGCGACAATTGTGCGGGAAGGACTCCAGTTGCGCGACGGCTGCCGCCCGAAGCACGCGCCGTATTGCGTGACTGGCAGGCGAGTTTGCCAGGTCCGGCGTTGTCGCAGTCGGAGGTCCGGGCGCATCAACGCCTGCTCCGCGAGTTTATCCGCGAGCACGTGACTTCCGACGATCGCCCACTGCGGGCGTTCTCGGCCTGGGAGACGGGGTTCGGCTCGCAGCCGGCCAGAGCTATTTGAACGGACGGCCGACGCTGGGAGACGTGGCCCCCTGGCCGACGTGCTGGCGCGACTAGTGCATAAAAACTGTGCGGCGTTTGTGTCTGAAACCTTCCGGGCTCGTGAGCGTCCCTTGGAGGTGAATGGCTCTCGGCGAGTTCCGGATCCTGGCGATTTGTCTTCGGATCCGAGCCGGGAACTTCCGCGTTGAGGTCGGTGTTCTGAACTGCCGGGAGTCGCGCGAGACTCCATGACTGCTGACGCAGCAAGGACGAGCGCGATTTGAACAAATGTGCGAAAAGACTCTAGCCTTTCAGTTGATACCGCTTTATCTTCGCGGGTAGGACCGTAGTTTCGTTCGAACACCCGTTCAGGAGTCAGTTCAAGAAACCTTTCTAGTCAGCCTGGAGTTGAAAATGAAGTTGCGTTGGGCGGCACTCATCGGGGTGCTCGCATTCAGCGCGCTCGCACCAAGATCCGCGTCAGCCCAGTCAACGTTTCCGGGCGCTGGACGAGATCAAGGTTCCGGAGCGGTGTTAGGACAGAACAGTCCGAACCCCTTCACTTCGGAGACGAGAATCCCTTTCACGGTCGGAGATTACCCGGCCTGTTCGGATCCGAGTCGCGTGTACCGGGTCTCCTTGCGTGTATACAACATTCTTTCACAGCTTGTGGCAGTACCCGTACTGCAAGGCGGGTCTGGGAGCGTCGCTGGTGGGGCGCCATTGGAGAACGTGGAGTTGGGGTGTGGCCAGTACACTGGATACTGGGACGCCAAGAACTCCAGAACAGGGCAGGACGTAGCGCCCGGCATCTATCTCTATCGTTTGGAGACTGACGGCCGAGCGGTTACGAAAAAGATGATTCATGGCAGATAGGGGCTATCCGATTATTCAGTCGGTTGCCCCTATCTTTTTTGTACGTTGGTCTCAGCGCGGAAGCTCACCTGCGCGAACCCGTTCCAACCTGCGCTACAACCAGGACCGATCTTCATCCTCGTCACGGTGGTGGCGGCGGGAGTCGCGAAGATCGCTGTCAAGTTCGCGCTCGTCGTGATCGTGCGACGCCAGGTAGCTGAAGCGTGATGTGGCGACGCCTTCGTTCACTATCAGCTCGTCCTCGAAGGCTACGGAGATGGCGCGGCCGGCAAGTCGGCGGATTTCGCGTTTGCGGTGATCGGCGAGGAGCGGTCGCGCTGCGTCGGTAATTCGACGGGCGAGGGCAACACGATCAGCAAGCGGCGCGTCAGTCAGGCCTCCGCCGCGCATGACTATTTCGAGTCTGCCGTGTTCCCTTCGGCACCACAGTGACCGATCCAGCTGGAGTGTCTCTTGCAAATCCCTCGCAAAGCCAGCCAGCGGCGAGAACATGCCGACTACCGTCCCGATGATGCCGCCCATCGCGTCACGTGGCATCGCGGGGGCCCGATGGTTCTACGCGGTAAACCGTTCCGTCAGGCAGTGTGGCGACGCTGCCGAGAGTGGTAATGTCACCGCTCCACTCAAGCGGTACGCCAGCGTGGATTCGAGCGATCGCCATGGCCGCATCAAGAAAATGCGCTCGACCGATCTCGGTGTCGCCGCATTCGATTCGCCATTGGGGCCGTGCAGCCGCGTCTCGATCTGATTCCATTTCGGTGAAAGATAAGGCGAGGATGGCGTGGAGGCACATCGGGAGTTGGGCGGTCCGCCGGGGGGAAGCAGCCTGCCGAATCCGACCCAAATATTTGCTCTGGCGCAAACTAGAATCCCGTGCAACCGTATAGCATGATCGGCGACAGCGTGGAGGTCGGCGCCCTCGTAGCAGTGTTGCGACGCCACTTCGAGCACGATGCTACCCGAGACGATGTCCGGCTGGCGGTGCGAGAGGCGTGCACCGCAATGCATGCCAGCGGTGTGGCGCCGCAGACGATGCTCGTCGCGCTGAAGATGGCGGTTCAGTCGGCCGCCCTCGACGCGCGGACCATCGTCCCGCAGGATACGCTTCGCTCCGTGACGTCCGATCTGACCCCATGGATGATCGACGTGTGCTTCGGCCCCAAGGCTAACTGGCCGCGGTAGGGCCACCTCAGGGAAGCGACCTCCGGGCGACCATGCCGTTCTGGCAGATTCGCGAGGCATCCCGATTGCACATTATTAGGGCATGATCAGTCAAGACAAACTCACGGTTAAATCCAGCGAGGCGCTTAACGACGCGATTACGCGCGCTCGTCAGGCCGGCAATCCACTCGTATACGACCTTCACCTGCTGCTCGCCCTGCTCGATCAGGACGAGAGCATTGTCGTTCCAACGCTCCAGAAGGTTGGAGTCAGCGTAGCGGCACTCCGACAGAGTGCCCTCGGCGAGGCCGCGCGGTATCCGAAGCAGAGCGACGCACAACCTTCTCTATCGCGCGAGCTGAATCAGGTACTGGACCGCGCAGAAGCGATCGCGAAGGAACTGGGTGACGAGTACGTATCGACAGAGCATTTGCTGCTCGCGCTTTCCGATGTCAAGGGCTCGGAAAGCCGAGCGTTGCTGCAGACAGCAGGCGCGAATTACGCTGCGCTGCGCGATGCACTGGAAGCCGTGCGCGGATCGCATCGCGTCACCGACCAGACGCCGGAAAATCAATATCAGGCGCTGCAAAAATACACTCGCGATCTTACAGAAGCCGCGAGGAAGGGCAAGCTTGATCCGGTTATCGGCAGAGACGAAGAGATTCGCCGCGTCGTCCAGGTTCTGTCGCGCCGGACCAAGAACAACCCGGTGCTTATCGGAGAGCCGGGCGTGGGCAAGACCGCGATCGCGGAAGGGCTCGCGACGCGCATCATCAATGGCGATGTGCCTGAAGGCCTCAAGAACAAGCGCCTCATCTCGCTCGATCTCGGCGCACTTATCGCTGGCGCAAAGTTTCGTGGCGAATTCGAGGAGCGATTGAAGGCGGTGCTCAAGGAGATTGTCGAGAGCGAAGGACTGTTCGTCGTTTTCATTGATGAGTTGCACACGCTGGTCGGCGCGGGGAAGGCGGAAGGTTCGATGGACGCCGGAAACATGCTCAAGCCGATGCTTGCGCGCGGCGAGCTTCGCGTCGTTGGTGCGACGACGCTCGATGAATACCGCAAGTACATCGAGAAGGATGCGGCACTGGAGCGGCGGTTCCAGCCGGTGTTCGTTGGGGAGCCATCGGTCGAAAGCACGATCGCGATCCTGCGTGGGCTCAAGGAGCGCTACGAGTCACATCACGGCGTTCGCATCACCGACGGAGCAGTGGTTGCGGCGGCGACACTTTCGAACCGCTACATCGGCGACAGATTTCTGCCTGATAAGGCGATCGATCTGATCGACGAAGCTGCATCGCGGCTGCGGATCGAGATCGACTCCATGCCGCAGGAGATCGACGAAGTGGAGCGCAGGATCACGCAGTTCGAAATTGAACGTCAGGCGCTGCAAAAGGAGAGGGACCCCGCGTCGCGTGAACGGTTGCATACGCTCGAGAAGGATCTGTCCGACTTGCGCGAGCAATCCGGTGCGATGAAGGCGCAGTGGCAGCAGGAAAAGGAGTCGCTTGGTGCCGTGGGCAGGATCAAGCAGCAGATCGAGCAGGCGCGGACCGAAGCGGAGCAGGCCACACGCAGCGGCGATCTGGGCAAGGCCGCGGAAATAAGTTACGGCACCATTCCGCAGCTTGAACGTCAAATGACTGAGGCGGAGAAATCGCTTTCAAGCAACACTGGCGGTGCGCGATTCCTGAAGGAAGAAGTCGGTGCTGACGACGTCGCCGATATCGTCGCGAAATGGACGGGAATTCCTGTCTCGCGCATGATGGAAGGCGAGCGTGAACGGCTTACCAAACTCGAGTCGGTGTTGGCGAGCCGAGTGATCGGTCAGGCTG
>JBDTAZ010000215.1:0-28408 GCA_039924325.1 Gemmatimonadaceae bacterium | reverse complement strand
ATCCGCACGTTTTTTCAGCGTGTCGTAGTCCGTTTCACCATTCGCAGCTGCAAACACGCCTGGTATTCCGCCCTTGTCGAACAACCAGTCTCCATCGGCGGTGAACAAGGGTACGTCGATCCCCGCGTCGACAAGCATGCGACGAGACGCCGCCTTGTAACTGGAGTCGGAGCCGAACGAACCGTACTCGTTCTCTACCTGAACCATCAGAATCGGTCCGCCGTGTGTCACCAGCAACGGACGCACTTCCTTCGCCAGAGCATTGATGTAGCGTTGCGCCGCCGCCAGGTAGCGTGCGTCGTTGCTGCGCACCGTGGCCGCGGGCGACTTGAGCAAGTATGACGGATATCCGCCAAAGTCCCACTCCGCACAGACATACGGTCCCGGACGCAGAATCACCCACAGTCCTTCTTCCTGCGCAATTCGTATGAACTCCGCGAGATCCCGGTTGCCTGTATGAAAGTCAAAGACGCCTGGACGGATCTCGTGATAATTCCAGAACACGTACGTAGCAATGGCATTCAATCCCATCGCCTTTGCCATCCTGAGACGATGCCGCCAGTATGCCCGCGGAATCCGCGCATAGTGCATCTCGCCTGAGATGAGCTGAAGCGGCTTGCCATCCAGCTCAAATACACCTTTTGCGATCCTGAAGTCGTGGATCGCGCTCGGCGTGTTTCTGAGTTGAATCGGTCGCTGCGCCGGCATCGGGCTAGCCGATGCAACCATCAGGAGCGTAACGAGCCACCGTAGGCAGTCGAAATGCCTGGGTCGCCGGGATCTGTTCATGATCATGGAACCCAACAATATCTCCTTCCTGCACGTCTCGCCCGTTTTTCGCTCGGAACCTGACCTGCAATCAGTGATTGCTGTCGAACGACGGCGGGCAGTTTCACATGGATGTGTCGGGTCATTCCCGCTTGACCGGGAGCCTCCCAGGCGGTAATCTCGCCTCCACGATGAGCGGCCCTCAAGGCCGCTCAATGGACATACATCTTGGAGATTGACGCGTGGCGGACAACCGGGACCCTGCAACCCAGCCAGACTCGCCTCCGTCTGGCGTAACTCGCCGCGACTTTCTCGACCGCGGAAGTCGAATCGCCATCGGGCTTGGCGCGCTGCAACTTGGGCTCGGACGCGGCGCCTTTGCAGAAGTGCTCGGCATGGTCGGAGAGTCCCACGGGGCTACGCTGGCTGCGGGGGCTACCATCGCCGCCGATGAGTTCACACTTGGCAACGCGGCGATCACTGCGATATGGACGACAACTTCCGGATCGTTCCGGCCGGCCAGGATGAGCGATGGATTAAACAGATCGCAGCTTTCCGTTCCTGCACAGGCCTTCGTACTCAGCTTTGCGGACAAAACGACGCTCAACGCGAGCGACATGAGAATCACGTCGCCGCCGCAGACGGAGACCCTGGCCGCTGATCCAAAAGCATCGCGCAAATCGGAACGCGTTGCCGGACGCAAGGTGAGCCTCACACTGCGTGACGCCGCCGGCCGCATTGAAATAGTCTGGAACGGCGTTCTGCGCGATGGTTCAGCCTACGTTCGCCAAGAGATTGCTATTCGCGCGCTCGAGGGCGAGGTCCCGCTGCGCGAGATCTCGCTCATGGATTTCAATGCCCCCAACGCGATGGTCCCCGGGACTGTACGCGGTACCCCGATCGTAATCGGCACTTCGTACTTCGCTTTCGAACATCCGCTCGCAAACAATGGAGTCGATGGTGATAGGATCCGCTGCCGCATGGGCCGCACCCTCCCGCTCCGCCCAGGCACCACGATCGAATTCAGCTCAGTCGTGGGAGTTACACATCCAGGGCAGTTGCGTCGCGATTTCCTGACGTACGTCGAACGCGAGCGTGCGCACCCATATCGCACTTTCCTGCACTACAACTCGTGGTACGATATCGGATACTTCAACAAGTACTCCGAAGCTGACGCTATCGCAGCGATTACCGCGTTCGGCACCGAGCTGCACGATAAGCGTGGGGTTACGCTCGATTCGTTCCTCTTCGATGACGGATGGGATGATTCCAAGACACTCTGGCGCTTCAATTCCGGTTTCCCGGACGGTTTCACAAACGTTGAAGCCGCGACACACAAGTACGGTGCGGCGCCAGGCGTCTGGATGTCGCCGTGGGGCGGGTACGGACAGCCGCACACCGACCGGATCGCCTACGGAAAGGAACAGGGATTCGAGACCAACAAGGAAGGATTTGCACTCTCGGGCCCGGTATACTACAAGCGCTTCCGTGATACGTGCCTCGACATGATCCGGCGCTACGGAGTAAATCAGTTCAAATTCGACGGCACCGGTGAAACGACCAATACGTTCCCCGGAAGTCCGTTCGACAGCGACTTTGACGCTGCGATACACCTCATCGGCGAACTCCGCACGGAGAAGCCCGATCTGTATGTGAATCTGACAACCGGTACCTACCCGTCACCTTTCTGGCTGCGATACGCAGATTCCATCTGGCGCGGGGGTGAAGACCACTCCTTCGCGGGCATCGGGACGAGCAGACAACGATGGATCACGTACCGCGATGCGGATACGTATGAGAATGTTGTTCGGGCCGGCGCGCTCTTCCCGATCAACTCGCTCATGCTGCACGGGATGATTTACGCAAAGCAGGCTCACAACCTGATGACCGACCCCGGTAACGATTTCACATCGGAAGTTCGCGACTACTTCGGTACGGGAACGCAATTGCAGGAGATGTACATCACCGCCTCGCTCCTCTCGCCCGCAAACTGGGACACGATCGCGGAGTGCGCCAAGTGGTCGCGGTCCAACGCCGATACACTCGTTGACACACACTGGGTGGGCGGCGACCCGCAGCGGCTGCAACCATACGGGTGGGCATCCTGGTCAGCAAGAAAGGGAATCCTCACTCTGCGTAATCCGTCCAACGTCGCACAGGACATTTCAATCGATGTCGAACGCGCGTTTGAATTGCCCGCCAACGCTCCACGTCAGTTTTCGGCCAGAAGTCCGTGGGCGCAGTATCGCGGAAATGCTCCGATTCGCTTTCGCGCCGGCCAGGATAGCAAGATTCGCCTCGCGCCATTCGAAGTCCTCACGCTCGAAATGTCCGCCGTATAAGCCTCGAATGCAGTCACGCATCAACGCATAGCCAACAGGATACAACCGAATGCAGCTGACGTCGATCGATTGGGTCATCGTCGCGGTAAGCCTTTTCCTCTGCTATCTGCCGGCATTGTTCTACATCCGGCGATCCCAGTCAAGTATCGCCGAGTTCTTCACATCGGGGCAGTCGGCACCGTGGTGGCTCGTCGGCACCTCGATGGTCGCGACCACGTTCAGCACTGACACGCCGAACCTGGTTACGGATTTCGTACGGTCGCATGGAGTGTCGTACAACTGGGTCTGGTGGGCCTTCCTGCTTACCGGCATGGCAACTGTCTTCTTCTACGCGCAACTATGGAGACGGTCACGCGTTCTGACTGACCTGGAGTTCTACGAGCTACGCTATTCGGGAAAGCCAGCCGCACTGGTACGTGGCTTTCGCGCCGTGTATCTGGGTCTGTTCTTCAACATCATGATCATGGCGACAGTAACGCTGGCCGCCGTCAAGATCGCCAACGTCATGCTCGGCTGGGGTCGACTCGAAACAATAGTTATCACTGGCACCGCGTGCGTGTTGTTCGCATCCGTATCCGGCTTGTGGGGCGTGCTTGCAACGGACCTCGTCCAGTTTGTGCTGGCGATGGTCGGAGTCATTGCCGCGGCCTACGTATCGCTTGATCAACCCGCCGTCGGCGGCCTTGCCGGAATGCTCTCGAAGATTGATCCCAAGACGCTTTCGTTGTTGCCTGACTTCCATGACACTTCACTAGCCGTGACGGTGTTTGTAATACCGCTGACAGTTCAGTGGTGGTCTGTATGGTATCCAGGCGCCGAACCGGGTGGTGGCAGTTACATCGCGCAGAGAATACTCGCATCCAAGAACGAAAAACACGCACTCGGCGCGACGCTCTGGTTCAACGTCGCGCATTATGCGCTGCGCCCGTGGCCGTGGATCATCGTTGCACTGTGCTCCATGCTTGTCTTTCCGACGCTGGGCGACCTGCACCGCGCGCTGCCGAACGTCGACCCCGCACTGATCGGCAACGACCTCGCCTATCCCGCGATGCTGACGCTACTTCCGGTTGGTATGAAGGGACTCATCATCGCGTCCCTGTTCGCCGCGTATCGCTCAACGATGGAGACCCACCTCAACTGGGGTTCGTCCTATCTCGTGATTGATTTTTACCAGCGGTTCCTCGCCCCTGGAAAGAGCGAACGCCATTACCTCTGGATCTCACGCTCGCTCACCGCAGTCCTGATGATCGCTGCCGGAACGTTCACCCTGTTCCTCGCGACTGCCAGCGAAGCATTCGAGTTATTGCTCTCGGTCGGTGCCGGAACCGGATTGATATATCTGCTGCGCTGGTTCTGGTGGCGGATCAATGCATGGAGCGAGGTATCAGCGATGGTGTCCTCCTTCGCTGTATCCATTGCGTTTTTCGTCGCGAAGAAGATGGGCGTCGATATCCCCGACCCGATTCCGCTGTTGACGACGGTTGGCGTCACTACTGTTGTCTGGATTACGGTGACGCTGCTCACGAAGCCAGCCGATCACGCAACGTTGCTGCGTTTCTACGAACTGACGCGACCGTCCGGTCCAGGCTGGAAAGACATTCGCGCCGAGTCCAGCGTAGCCGCCTCGCCCGACAGTCTGCCACAGATGATGCTCGGCTGGACCTCCGGCGTGATGTTCGTATATGCCGGACTGTTCGGGACGGGCAGTCTGATATACGGACGGACTTTACAGGCCTCGATGTGGGCCGTCGCATTCGTGCTGAGCGGCATCGTCCTCTGGCAGGTGGTGGGTCGCATCTGGACAGCCGATGAACCGGAGTTGAGTGGGAGCGAGACATCTGCGATCGCAGCGAAACGCCCGTGCACCAAGGCCGTCATACTTGCCCGCGGAAACGGTACCCGCATGCGCCAGTCGGATGAGGGCGTCGCTCTGGACCCAGCTCAAACGACTGCCGCTGACTCTGGTGCGAAGGGCATGATACCGATTGGTCGCCCGTTCCTCGACTATGTCCTGAGTTCGCTGGCCGACGCGGGTTTTACCGACGTCTGCATTGTCGTGGCACCCGGCCAAAACGAAATGCGCGACTATTACACGACACGCGCCGTGCCGCGGCGCATACGCGTGTCGTTCGCCGTGCAGTCAGTGGCAATCGGAACAGCGGACGCGGTTCTCGCCGCGGAGGAATTCACTGCGGGCGAACCGTACGTAGTGCTCAACTCGGACAATTACTATCCTTCCGCGGTACTCGCTGAGCTCCGTAATGCGCCAGGCGCTGCAGCCGTCGCGTTCTCACGCGAAGGGCTGCTCCGGGGTAGCAACATCACCGCAGAGCGCATCGCGGCGTACGCGGTCCTCGACGTCGGACGCGACGGCTACCTCCGTGCGATATCCGAAAAACCAGAGGACGGACAGTTGCTCGCGGGCAACTCCGACATCCACGTAAGCATGAATTGCTGGCGTCTTACGTCGGAATTCTTCCGCGCATGCCGAGATGTACAACCTTCGCCGCGCGGCGAGCTCGAGCTACCGCTTGCAGTACAGTATGCGATAAACATACTCGGGATGAAATTCGGCGTCATTCACGCCGACGCGCCCGTGTTTGATCTTTCGCGCCGGGCCGACATTCCGGCGGTTGCGGCACTCCTGGCACATACCGAGGTAAATCTCTGACCGGAATCGCGGCCCGCCTCATTTTTGAAGGCATGAGTGACACCGAGGCGCAAGTTAAGGCCACTCGCTTCGCAAAACTGTCCGCAATGCTCACCGGGTTGGAAGCGAGCGAAAAGAACGAAGACCCGACCATCCACGTGTTCTGGGTTCCCGGTCGCATCGAAGTGCTTGGGAAACACACAGACTACGGAGGTGGCCGGAGTCTGCTTTGCGCGGTGGAGCGCGGGATCTGCGTCGTAGCGCGCGCGCAACCGGATCAGTCGTTCCCGCGACACCGTGAGTCACCGTCACTTGTGCGCATCACAGATGCCGGATCGGGTGACAGTTGTGAGTTTGAGTTCAGACCCGACGTCGCGCCCGCGCCAGGCCATTGGTCCAATTATCCGATTACAGTAGCTCGCAGAATCGCGATGAACTTTAGCGGTTCGATGCGCGGTGCAAATATCATCTTCGAAAGTGACCTGCCTCCCGCCGCCGGCGTGAGCAGCTCGAGTGCGCTTGTTGTGTCCATATTCCTTGCCCTGTCGACGATAAACGACCTGCCGTCGCGTCCGGAGTACCGCGAGAACATTGTCTCCCCTGAAGACCTCGGCGGATATTTGGGATGCGTTGAGAACGGGCTCGACTTCAAGGCGCTCCGTGGGAATGTTGGTGTCGGCACCTTCGGCGGCAGCGAAGATCAGACGGCCATTCTCTGCGCACGCGCGAACACGCTCGTTCAGTATTCGTTCTGCCCTGTGACGTTCGAGCGTGCTATTGCGCTACCCGACGGGTGTTGTTTCATAATCGCTTCGAGCGGCGTCACAGCGGCGAAGACCGGCGCGGCACTTGAACGCTACAATCGCGTTTCGCGAAGGCTCACAACCGGCCTCGATGTGTGGCGCCGAGCGACCGGGCGACCAGATGTATCGATGGGCGCGGCGGCCAACTCTTCCCCAGATGCGCCCATCCGCATTCGCGAAATGCTGCAGCATGTATCGGATGCCGAGTACTCCGCTCAATCTCTGATTGAGCGCTTCGACCAATTTCTCACTGAGAGCAACGAGATCATCCCGGCCGCGGGAGACGCTTTGAAACGCGGCGATCTTGCCGAATTCGGAAGCCTAGTCGCGCTGTCTCAGCAGGGCGCCGAGCTTGCCCTCGAGAATCAGATTCCCGAAACTATCGCGCTGGCGCAGCAAGCCACTGGACTTGGCGCGATTGCGGCATCAGCATTCGGGGCTGGCTTTGGTGGTAGCGTTTGGGCACTGGTCAATTCGTCTCCTCAGGCTTTCTGCGATCAATGGAAGGCGCAGTACTCGCAAGCTTTCCCCGAAAATGCGGCTCATGCGGAGTTCTTTGTGACACGCGCCGGTCCAGCAGCGCTTCAGTTGTGAGCGAAGCTGACCAGTCCGAAGAGTCCTGCACACGAGAAGAGCCCCGCCGATGTTCGGCGGGGCTCTTCTCGTGTGGTGAAAGCGTAGTCAGCGTTCGTGCGGCCTCGTTACTTTTCACCGCCTCCGAAGATCCCGTTGAACAGGAAGCGGAACGTCCCATGTGGCTGGGCGCGGAATGTTATCTCCGGTCCAAACATGAACAACTGCCCCTCGCCCACTTTGGCCTCCGCCATTGCGACAGTTCCGTCGAGATAGTTCTGACCCCACGCCCAGCCACTGACGAGCGGATGAGCAGAGTCGAACCACGCGACCGGACGGACACCTTTCTGCGCGGCATCCGGTTCCAGTCGGAACGCCGGGCTGTTGTCGTAAAAGACGTCAACTTGCGAAGCCGAACCGGCCGCGATTCCAAGGTTGTTATTCACCGCAACCTTCAGGATCGATCCCGGCACGTAGAATTTGTCGCCGGGCAGCGCCTTCGGCGTTCCGTTGGGCGATGTCTCCACAAGAGCATTGGTTACAGGAAGCCCGATCATTTCCGCCAACGACGTCGATCCACCGATCGCTATGACGTTGCCGCCCTGATCCATGAATTTCCTGAGCATCGGTGCGCTCTTGTCCGCCGAGAGCCGCCCGGTCATATGCTGATATTCCGGCGGAATGTCGGCGTCGCGCGAAGGACCGCCGAAACCGCGACCATTCGAAGCACTGATGGCGCCCGATGGCAAAATCAGCGCGTCGTACTTCCCGTCGAGCTTGCCGCCGTCGATATCCTTTGGATACACCAGCGTGTACGGGAACTCGAACTGCTCCAGCATCCAGCGAATCTGACCAGACGGCATCGAGCCACCGTACATGTCCCACAACGCCAGGCGTTCCTGCTTGAGCTTTGTATCGCTCGCAGACGGACGCGCGCTGGTTCCCGTGAAGCTCACACCCAATTCCTTGGCGGCTTTTGTCATAACGGGCATCGCAGCGGAGCCAGCCGAGACGTAGAACGTACCAGCAGGATACGACTTTCCGTTCGCTGTAACCGGCTCCTTCATCCAGTACACGTCAGCGTGATTCTTGAGCAGCCGATTCACCACCGTGAACGCGTCGTTCTCTGCGTGCGAGAACAGGAAGCCAGCAGCACCACCGGCATCTGCCACGGTTCCCGCCGGTGGACTCGCCAGGCCTGACACCTTTTCGAACGGACCGCTGAAGCCGTCGAGGACGCGATCGAAGTGAACGCCCATCATGTACGCGAGCGTGTAACCCGTGTTGTCGTACGGTCGCGTCGGTGGACCACCCGGATACGGAAAGTCATTCGGGTAATCCTGTGGCTCGAACATGTCCATCACGTACGGACGGAAAGCCTGCGCCGCCATCACTACATACGAGTTGGCTGGATACTGTTTGCCATTGACGGTGAACGCCGAGGTTGCGCGCTCCACATCGATACCGTTGTGGCGAAGTGTATTTACAAACTTGACCGCGGTGGGAAAATCGGGCTGATCGGCGCTGATGATGTAGCCGCGTGGATCGCGCTTGGCAGGGTCGTGAAGAACATTGGTGTAGAACTTGTCGTCAACGCCCCGTCGGAACTGCGACGCCGCCGCCCCGCCGCGTGTTCCCTTCTCGCTCGCCGTGACGGCCGAATCCACCGACGCGATCCGGTCTCCGGAGATCGTCCAGTTATCATGGCTCCCCCGCTCGATCGAGTTCTTCCCCATCGAGTAGAGATCGTACAAAAACTCATCCTTCTGACGCGACGCGAGATCAAGAATCGCATAGTTCGCCGTGATTTCGTAGTCGATCGACTGCTTGAAATGCCATACCTGCGGTGCGATCGGGTAGGGATTATCGCCGCGTGGCAGCTGCATATCTGGAACGAACGGAATTGTTTCAGGCGTCGGATTGCCGATTGCCTCGGTGAGCAGTCCGATCATGTTGTGGAAGTAAGGCGTCGTCCTCAGGCCACCGTTCCACCACGTCGAGTAATTCGCCGCAGAGCGCGTCACCACGCCGGGCTTGTGCTCGCGATTGAATCTGTCGTGCATGGCTGCGCCGATTAGATCAAGGTCCGTCACGATCATCGGATCGTAGTTGTAATTGAACGGATCCCGGAACGGAGGCGAGAACATTACCGCGCCGGCAGGACCAGTTTGGTGATGGTTGTAGACGATCTGCGGGAACCAGTCCCAGTACAGAACGTGGTTGATGTTCTTGGTCTCCGACTGGTTCGACATGTAGAAGTCGCGATTGTTGTCGTGACCCGTGTACTTCTGCCAGAGACGCGGCACGTTCTCGTTGCGCTTGAGTGTGTCGGACTCGCTCATGTACCAGTTGGATACGAGCTGCATGCCGTCGGGATTGACGTGCACGGCGAGTATGATGCAGTCGTTCAGAATGCGCTTCGTCTCTGGATCGTTGCGACTCAGGAGATCGTAGACGGTCTGAATAAGCTGCTCGGCGCCCAACACCTCGCTAGCATGAAGGCCACCATCTATCCAGATGACCGCCTTGCCCTCCGATGCGAGCGCGTGCGCCTCCGCGTCCGTCAAGCCCTGCGCATGAGCGAGCCGCGCGGAGATCTCCTTGTACCGATCCAGGTGCTTCATGTTCTCTGGCGACGAAATGATCGCCATGAGCTGCGTGCGACCCTCTTCAGTCTTGCCGATATCGACAAGCTTCATGCGATCCGACTCACCCGCCAGCTTGTGCCAGTACGTCGAAAACTGATCGTAGTTGGGAAGCCAGTAGTCGTCGCCAATGTTGTGGCCGAACTGCTGCTTGGGCGTCGTGATGGACGCGTTTGGCTGTTGCGCAAGCAGGGACGACGGCTGAACCAGCCCCGTAGCCGCTGCAAACGTGAGAGTGGCGCCAAGACTGATTCGGCGCAGGTGGAGAGTCGTTCTATTTGGCATCAGCATCGCGGGCAGAGGGACAGGCTTGGCGGTCTAGCGCCACAGCAAGCTTACGTAAAACCGGCGCGATCTGCTGGATTTGGCCGTGCCTGCGTGCGGGCCGATTGCGCCTTGCACGCCCGTCAGTGCGTGTGCCGAAACCCCTGGCAGAGCACTGCCGACGCCCCTTCGGCCTGGCAGTGATTCGACGAGACCGATTCGGATCCCTCGTTCGAACCGATCCGCGATCCGGCGCTTGCAAGCATTACTCGATTGGCTGTCCCCCAGCGCGCGCGCGTCCCCCGAACATCAATGTGCGCGAACGGACCACTGGGCCCCATCTCTCTGTAGAGCCCCAGCCCACCCGCAAGCTCCGGATGCGCACGCTCCACCCTGTCCACCGCCGACTCGATCACACGCACATCCGCAACATCAACCCGGCCGTCGTGATTCAGATCGTCCATCCGGCCCGGAGTGTTCGTGTCGATGATCATATCCGCAGCGTCCCCGTACTGGTGGCGGCTCTCACGTGCGCGCCCGCTCGCGTCGCCCAGCGCGAAGTTGTACGTAGGAGTGCGAAATCCCGACAGAATCTTCACGCTACTCGTGGCTACGCCGTGCATCTCCAGATCCTGAAGCACCAGCTCTATCTTGTCGAGCAGAGCCTCCCGAAGGACGATGTATTTGGGAAATGGGGCTCCATCATGAGTCACGAAATCGCCCAGCGTCAGGTGATCGGAAACGTGCACGCCGACATTCGCCGCAGTCACCTCGACAAAACCCGCAGGATTGTCATACGCATCCGAATGCACTGCGTGCAATTCCGCCGGCCAGTAGCCCAGATGGTACGACCCGATGAATTCGCCTCGTTTCGCTTCGAATGGAATGAGCCCAATGAAGGCGAACGGATGGCCACCAACGCCGCCCGGGACCTCGTAGACACCCGGCGGTACCGTGCCCGGCGCGAGCAAATGGACGCGCACACCATCGCTTAATCCAGTGCTGGTATCGCCGCGCTCCGCGGCGGGAATCATGGCGATACCACTGCTGGTTGATTCACCCCGCACGAGCTTCGCCGGTTCAATCGAGGGAACGGCCCGAGCCGCCGAGCGTTTTGCGTGCGGTGCGACGTCATGCGCGAACGCAGGTATCGCAACCGCGCCGAGTAGCAGGCACAGCAGAGCGGCCCTGACGGGCTCGATCCTGCGAACGGGGACCATTCTCCGAGTATCGGCACCTGCGATGCTCGGCACTTCAATATCACAAACATGCTCTCGTATCCAGGCGTTTTGACCTAGCAATCCGCGCGCGGTTTCCGTATTGCTCCAAGCAGCGCGCCAGCCCATTCGCCTTCAACGAGTTGACCATGCACCGATCTGCCCTCGCCGCGACGTCTCTCGCACTCCTCGCCGCCGTTGCCCAGACCGCCTCCGCGCAACAGGCCAGCAGCACCAAGCGAGCCTTCACCCCATCCGACTACTACAGCATCACCAACCTGTCGGCGCCGGAGATATCCCCCGACGGCAAGCTCGTCGCCTTCACAGTGGTGACCGTTCGCGAGAAAGAGAACAAGCGCCACTCCGAGGTGTGGGTCGTCCCTACCACTACGGGTGCTCCGGTTCGATATACATCGGCCGGCTTCGAGAGTAGCAACCCGCATTTCTCGCCGGATGGGAAGTACCTGTTTTTCACCTCGAAACGTCCAGAGACCCAAGGTTCGCGCTGGGCACTTCGCATGGACGTTCCCGGCGGAGAGGCGTTCCAGATGGAAGACTATCCCAACGCGACGTCAAGCAGCGCAGACAATCGCATCGGTGTATGGACCGAGGCAGACACGAGCAAGAATCCGCCACGCGATACGAGCCGGCGCGCGGCCGGTCCCTACGCATCGATGGGCCGTCTCTCTCGCCCACCGTTCGATGCTGTAACCAAGCCAGTCGATCCAAAGCGATTCGACGGAATGCAGTTCACGGATTCGAGATTCAAGAACAACGACGCGGGCTTTGTGCCAAGCCGCAGCGAGGCGCAACGCTACAACGCTGCTCAGATCTGGATTCAGGCGTACGACGGATCTGCGAAAAAAATGTTGACGAACACGCAGTACTCGCACCGCAACGCCGTAATCTCGCCCGACGGAAAGTCCATTGCTTTTGTCGCCGATGCAGCGATGCGCCCCGATTCCGTGGTCGACGCGGAACGTGATTCCGTTGCCCGGCTACCGTACGATTCGGCCCGTGATGAAACACCACGCGACGACGCCGACATTTTTGTAATTCCGAGCGACGGTAGCGGCGCGCCAAGACGCGTGACTCGTATGGCTGGCCAGAAGCGATCGATCAGCTGGTCGCCAGATTCGCGGCTGATTGCATTCAGCGGTGCACAATCGCGCACCAGTTCCCAGCGCATCTACACAGTTTCCGCGTCGGGAGGCGCTCCAGATAACGTGCTCGGCGACTTCAAGTATGAGCCGCAGCAATTCAACTGGGTTCCCGACGGCAACTTCGTGATGAGCGCGGCAGTCGGCGGTCGGGCCGCTCTCTTCACCGTGAACCCGAAAACCAGAG
Organism: Gemmatimonadaceae bacterium; assembly: GCA_039924325.1. GTDB lineage: Bacteria > Gemmatimonadota > Gemmatimonadetes > Gemmatimonadales > Gemmatimonadaceae > Fen-1247. The sequence goes on along the minus strand of JBDTAZ010000215.1, from coordinate 15,799 downwards.
CCGTGAAGGAAATCCTCGGCGGTCGCCACGCACTGCGCGGTTGGGACATCAATGCGAAGCACAATCAGATCGCATATGTCGCGACAGATATGACTCACCCCACCGAGTTGTACATCGCCGACGCAACCGGCGCGCACGAGCGCAAGCTCACTTCGTTCAATCAGAAGATCGCTTCGGAAATCGCATTTCAGGACGGTGAGCGTTTCACGTATCAGTCTGTCGGCGGTCGGGAAATCGAAGGCTGGCTCATGAAGCCGTACGGCTACCAGGCCGGCAAGAAGTATCCCGTCGTTCTCTACATTCATGGCGGACCGCATTCGCAATACGACGAAGGGTGGTTCGATGAATTTCAGAACCTGGCCGGCGCGGGAATGATGGTACTCTTCACCAATCCGCGCGGCTCATCCGGCTACGGCGCAGACTTCACATATTCGACGCGCGGGCGTTGGGGTGCCGAGGATTACACCGACTTGATGAAGGCGGTCGATATTGCAGCAGCTCGACCGGACGTAGACTCGACGCGCATGGGCGTTACTGGCGGATCGTACGGCGGCTATATGACCGCTTGGATAGAAACCAAAACCGATCGCTTCAAAGCGGCCGAAACTGATCGCATGATTGCCGATTGGGCGTACTGGTACGGCGCGAGCGATGCACAGGGCCTCACCCAGTTCGAATTCTACGGCAAGCCGTGGGACAACTTCGCCATGTACGACTCGCTATCCCCGATCCGTCACGTTGCGAAGGTGCGCACTCCGACACTGCTCGTGCAAAGCGAGAACGACTTCCGCGCACCGATGGGCAACGCCGAGATGTGGTACAACGCACTCAAGGAGCAGGGCGTGCCCGCCGAATTCGTTCGGTATCCGCGCTCGACACACGAGCTGTCGAGATCCGGCGAGCCTTGGCTGCTCGTAGATCGCCTCGGTCGCATCCGGCAGTGGTTCACGCATTATCTCGTGAACACGTCGAGTGACCACCGAGTCGCAAAAGCGGTGGGAACACCGTAAGTCGTCCGCCAGCGGTAAGTGTCATCCCTTCGGCGGGTACGCTCATCCCGCCGAAGGACAGGATCCGCCCCGGTTACTTCGCCGGCCAGCGCGTGCCAGATTAATGCGTCACCGAACAGCCTGAGTTAACCCTCGGTCCAGCCTGATGCAGGCACTCGCCCTCGTACACCTCCAGTGGATCGACTACGCCTTGATGGGCGTCTACTTCGTATTCGTCCTGGGTATTGGGTGGTGGCTCCGACGATCGGCCCGAACCAGTAACGACTTTTTTCTTTCAGGTCGCTCGCTCCCCGCTTGGGTAACTGGGATCGCATTTCTCTCCGCCAATCTTGGCGCGCAGGAAGTGATCGGCATGGGTGCATCGGGAGCCAAGTACGGCATTGCGACCAGCCATTTCTATTGGATCGGCGCGATTCCCGCCATGGTATTCGTCGGCCTCTTCATGATGCCGTTCTACTACGGCTCCCGTGCGCGTTCAGTGCCGGAATACCTTCGGCTCCGCTTTGATGAAAAGACGCGCACCTTCAACGCTGCGTCTTTCGCGGTGATGACCATCTTCTCATCCGGCATCTCAATGTACGCGATGGGCAAGCTGTTCAATCTTCTGCTTGGCTGGAGTTTCAACTTCAGTGTCGTCGTATCGGCTGTGATCGTACTTTGCTACGTACTTTTCGGCGGCCTGCGCAGCGCGATATACAATGAAGTACTCCAGTTCTTCCTGATAGTCTTCGGCTTCGCGCCACTCGTCTATCTCGGGATGCGCGCTGTGGGCGGATGGAGCGGACTCCAGACGAGGCTCGATGTCGCCGCAAAAGCGCACGGATTCGCAGCTGGTGCGTACACTCACGCGTGGACCACGATGGGAAGCGCATCGCACAATCCCATCGGCGTGGAATGGTTCGGACTCGTCATGGGATTGGGCTTCGTCCTTTCATTCGGTTATTGGTGCACGGACTTCCTCGTCGTTCAGCGCGCGATGGCTGCGAAATCGATGGCTGCGGCGCGGCGTACTCCGCTCGTCGCGGCTGTTCCGAAGATGCTCTTCCCATTCCTCGTCATCATTCCTGGAATGATCGCGCTAGTGCTCACCAGCACACACGGCGGTGCAGCGTCGTTTGCGCACGGGATGGGCGAGGGTCTCATACCAGCCAAGCTCACCGCTTCTGGCACGCCGTTGATGGACTCGAGCGGGCACATGATTCTCGACTACGATCTCGCCACACCGATGATGCTGATCCATCTTTTCCCATCGGGAATGCTCGGGCTTGGCCTCACGGCGCTCCTCGCATCGTTCATGTCGGGAATGGCTGGCAACGTTACCGCGTTCAATACAGTCTGGACGTACGACATCTACCAGAGCCACATTCGACCCAACGCGTCCGACGCGCACTACGTGTGGATGGGCCGAGTCGCAACAGTGGGTGGAATCGCACTGTCGATCGCCGCGGCGTATGTCGCGGCGTCGTTCAACAATATCATGGATCTTCTGCAGCTGGTTTTTGCCTTCGTGAATGCTCCACTCTTCGCGACATTTGCACTTGGCATGTTCTGGAAGCGCACCACAGGTCATGGAGCGTTCGTCGGGCTGCTGAGCGGGACGGCGGCAGCTGCGATTCACCACGGTTTATCACTTCCGGCCGGCGCTGTTGTGGGAGTCAAGGGTGGCTACCTCGGCGTCCTGGTAACGTATCCAAGTGAGCTTGCGCAGACATTCTGGACAGCCATTATCGCATGGGTTGCATGCTGCGTGGTGACGATAGTTGTCAGTTTGCTGACGACGCCACGACCGGATGCGGAGCTGCACGGACTTGTCTACGCGCTCACTCCCAGAGCGACCGACGACGCGGCGACATGGATCCAGCGTCCGGCTGTGCTCGCATGCGTGATACTCGCGCTAACGCTCGCGCTGAACCTCTTATTCTTCTAGGTTGCCAATGGACAATTCGGAGAATCTCGACATTCGATATCCCATCGGTGGGCTGTTTCTTGTCATCGGCTTGCTCCTCGTGCCTTATGGCTGGTTCGTACAGGGCGCGGTCACACCAATCGCTTCCAACATCGATTTGTGGTGGGGAGTGGTGATGCTTGTATTCGGAATACTTCTCCTTTCGCTCGCCCGTTCCGCGCGGTTGCGCAACGCTCGTCTCGCTCAAAACTCCGCAACTTCATCCAGGGAATCATGATATGGCAAACCGTTTTGGCGGTCGAATCACACACAAGGGCGCATGGGCAATCGGCCTCGTTGCAATCGTACTCGGACTCGGCGGCGCTACCGCGCCACGGACGATGCTCGACAACGGTGTCGCGCTCACACCGCCGATGGGGTGGAATAGCTGGAACCATTTTGGCTGCAACGTGAGCGAGTCGCTCATTCGTGAAACCGCAGACGCGATTGTCTCGAGCGGAATGCGCGATGCAGGGTACCGATACGTCGTGATTGACGACTGCTGGCAGGTGAGCCGCGGGGCGGACGGAGTCATTGTCGCAGATTCAGCCCGGTTTCCGCACGGAATCGGAGCACTCGCCGATTACGTCCACAGCAAGGGCCTCAAATTCGGCATTTACACCGACGCCGGAACAAAGACGTGTCAGGGTAGGCCGGGTACGTTCGGTCACGAAGAGCAGGACGCGCGTACCTACGCCGCCTGGCATGTTGACTACGTCAAGGAAGACTGGTGCAATGCTACCGGTCTCGACGCGCCCACTCAGTATGCAAAGTTCCGCGACGCGCTGGCGAAAGTTGGCCGGCCGATCGTTCTGAGCATCTGCGAGTGGGGATACAACCATCCATGGGACTGGGCACCCGCAACCGGCAATCTCTGGCGTACCACAGAGGATATCGAGGATAAGTGGCCGTCAATGATTACCAATCTTGATATCTCTGCACAACACTCAGCGGTCGCGCATCCGGGAGCCTGGAACGATCCTGACATGCTCGAAGTCGGAAACGGCGGGATGACAGACACCGAGTATCGAGCTCACTTCAGCATGTGGGCGATCATGGCTGCGCCGCTCATCGCCGGCAACGACATTCGCAGCATGTCTCAGGCTACGAAGACGATCCTCACCAATCCCGAAGTGATCGCCGTCGATCAGGATTCGCTCGGACGCCAAGGGGTGATCGTCTGGGAGCCGTCGCCGGATCTGCAGGTGTGGTCCAAGAAGCTACGCGATGGAACGGTCGCAGTCGCAATGTTCAATCGCTCAGCATCGCCCGCAAAGCTCACCGCAAGCTTCTGGCGCGCGGGCCTGCAAGTGGGCTCGGCGACAGTACGCGATCTGTGGGAGCACAAGGATATTGGAACATTCAAGCGCGAATACGCGACAACGGTCCCTGCGCATGCCGTCGTAATGGTTCGGATCGCGCCGGCAACCTGATCGCGATTCGTACCAGCTAGTGCAACAGCCTGAAGTCGTCCTCGACGCGGCGGATGATGCTTGTGGGTGAATTCGAGTGTGGAAAGAGGAGCGCATCGCTCACGGACGTGAGAGCGATGCGCATCACGCGGAAGCGTTCGGCGGCGAGCGCGTAGAACTCGTCAACACCGGTGTCGTGTGCGAGTTTATGGTCTGCCGCGAGGGAGTACCCTTTCCTGCCCATTGATTCGTAATACTCGAGGTTCGGACCGCCGTTTCTCCAGCGTCTTTCCTCGATGTGATCTGGGAATATCCCACTGAACCAGAGCGCGTAATTCCCGAGGTGCGTTCGCGCCAGAAAGCTTCGCTTGGGGTCCGAGCTATCGGCCTCGGCGAGAATCCCGCCGAGTGTATCGTGGGTGTTCTCGTCGAAACGGCTGATTCGTTGCGCGCGATCACGCACGCCGAATTCCATGAACAGCGACGCCAAAAAATCCGCCAGTTTTCGATCGCGCTCGCCAACTGTTGTGAGCGCGTGCCGCATCACGACGTACACGACGAGCCCGTACGAGGCCATGATCCCGCGATCTGTCCGTAGTAGGCCCACCAGGAGTCGAGGGTCGTCGAGCAAGGCATCGACGCCTTCAGTAGCAAGGCGGCGTTCGCCCTCCTCGAGGTCAGTGATTCGCCCCGAGGCAATTACGTGCAGCGCGAGCTGAGCGTCGTCCCGCGTGAGTGAAGCGCGAACATTGGGTTGAACCATTGCGCGAACTCTCCGGCTAAGGCCTGACGGAGAGTATCGGCAGCCCGCGCGCTCCTCCGTCGGTTCGCCGCCACAAGAACGATGGTTGGGGTTGACTGCACGCCCCCCGAGGCCCCAATGTATGCGACCCGCTTTTTTCGCTGATTTCCCCCTACACCGTGCGACCGGCAGACCTGTGAATTTCTCTCGACACGCCGTTCGATTCTTCGCTACCGTACTCCTTCCGTTAGGGTTGATGCTCGCCATTCCCGTCACCTCGGTCTCGGGACAGCAGTCCATGGCGGGTATGGACATGGGCAACCATGGCCACATCACGATCCCGGCAGGCGTGCTCTATACCGTTCCCGACGTCGAGTTCATGCAGGGGATGATTGCCCACCACGGACAGGCGGTCTACATGTCGCGCCTGGCCGCCGCACATCACGCTGATTCGCGCGTACTCAGGCTCGCCGAAAAGATCGATCAATCGCAGGTGGCCGAGATCCGGATCATGCAGGAGTGGCTCACGCGGAATGGGCAGTTTGCGCCGGATTCGGCGGCTTGGCGCACGGTCTCAATGCCCGGGATGCTGACGCAAGCGCAACTCGAACAGCTTGATGCAGCTACCGGCACCGCTTTCGACCGTGACTATCTAACATTCATGATGCAGCACCACGAAGGCGCCCTCAAGATGGTCGATGATCTTTTCGCCGCTCCCGGGGCAGCACAGGACGTGGACGTCAGCGTGTTTGCAAATGACGTCGTCACGGTCCAGACCGCCGAGATCAACGCGATGCGCCGGATGCTTTCGAACCTGCCCGCGAACTGAATGCTTTACCCACATCCACACACCACCCGGAGCCTCACCTGATGCAGATGTCCCGCCGGATCTTCGCCCTGATTGCGCCTCTGATCGTCGCTCCGACGATCCTCGCGGCTCAGACATACCCGAGCACGCACGATCCCCGCACCGGCCTCAAGCCTGGCCGGCTCGACGCGGGTGTTGCCGCCGAAAACATGCGCCTCGTATCGTTCTCGCCGAAACCGGCAGAGTTCGACACCGCGAGGGGACTGACGTTCATCAACTCCGACCTCGCGTTCAGTCGCAAGTATGTCTATCAGGGCAACTTTGCGGGGTTCACCGTCTGGGATGTTGGCAATCCCAGCGCGCCAAAACCCGTCGCGGTGGTGTCGTGCATTACCGCCCAAGCGGACCCCTCGGTGTATGGCAATCTGCTCTTCATTTCGGCAGAAGGTCGCGGGAATCGCAATGACTGCGCGAAAGGCGGCGTGCAGGATCCGAAGGACCACATGGCGGGCGTGCGCATCTACGACATCTCCAATCCCGCATCACCACGCCTGATCAAGAATGTGCAGACGTGCAAGGGATCACACACACATACGATCGTTCCCGATCCAAAGGACAAGGGTGTGATCTACATCTACGTCTCTGGAAACCAGAGTGCGCGGCCGGCTACTGAGCTCGCCGGCTGCAACAACGGAACCGATCCAGCGGACGTGAACAACTCGCTTTACCGGCTCGATGTGATCAGGGTGCCACTCGCACATCCCGAGCAGTCCGCCGTTGTGACCGGCGCACGCCTCTTCACGGGGCTCGGCCCCGCGGCGCGTGCTGCTGGTCGTCCGGAGCGCGCCCGCCCCGCAGGAGAGGAGGCACCGCCGCCGACCGGCCCGCGTAACTGCCACGACGTGACTGCATATCCAGCGATGAACCTCCTGGCCGGAGCTTGCGCCAGCTACGGGCTGCTGGTGGACATATCAAATCCGTTGAAGCCGGTGCGGCTGGACGCGGTCTCCGATACGAACTTCTCGCTCTGGCACACTGCAGTGTTCAGCAACGACGGCAAGCAGGTTGTCTTCACCGACGAATGGGGCGGCGGCACGGGTCCGATGTGTCAGGCGACCTCGATGATGGAGATGGGCGGAAACACCACACTCACGATCAATGCAAAGCGCAAGCTCACCCAGCACGCGTACTTCAAGATCCCGACCGCACAGTCGGCGCAAGAGAACTGCGTCTCGCACAATGGTGGATTGATCCCAGTGCCTGGCCGCGACATCATGTCTCAGGGCTGGTACCAGGGCGGTGTCGACGTCATCGACTTCACCGACCCTGACCATCCGAAGGAGATTGCGTTCTACGACCGCGGACCGATCGACGCCGCTCCCACGGCGCCCGAAGGCGACCGTGGTACGCGCGGGACCATCGGCGGATCGTGGGGCGCGTACTGGTGGAACGGATTGATCTATTCGTCCGAGCTCGACCGAGGGTTCGACGTCTACGAACTGATGCCGAGCGATCAGCTGTCTGCAAACGAGATTGCAGCCGCCAAGCTGGTTCATCTGACGCAATACAATCCGCAGAGCCAACCGCACATCGTTTGGCCGGCGGCGTTCCCGGTGGTGCGCTCCTATCTCGACCAGCTGGTGCGCGGAAACGGGCTTGACGCGTCACGCACGACCGCCATTGCGAATGCGCTGGACGCTGCGGAGGGCCAGACCGGCAGCCAGCGCCGTGTGTCCCTGCAAAAGTTGGCCAGGGAGGTCACTGGAGATGTGAAAGGTGCACAGGATCAAGCGCGGGTTAAGGCAATGGCCGCAGCAATGTCGGATCTCGCGAAAGCGACCAAATAGCGAAATAGAACCAGGCACGGAATTGAAAAAAGGTCCCGCACAGTGCGGGACCTTTTTTTTCGCCTACTGCCGCGCTGATCCGCGCCACTTCATCAAACCCAAATTCGCCGTCAGCGCCAGCCGAGTGCCGGCGCGATGTGCGTAAGGATCGCCTCGATAACGTGCGCGTTGTACGAGACTCCCAGTTGATTGGGGACTGTCAGAAGTAACGTGTCGGCGGCGGCGATCGCCTCGTCTTTCCGGAGTTGCTCGATGAGTATGTCGGGCTCAGCAGCATAGCCCTTGCCGAATATGGCGCGCGTATTCTCATCTATGTTGCCGATCTGATCCACATCCGAACGCTCGTGGCCAAAGTACGCGCGATCTCTGTCGGTCACCAAGGGAAAGATGCTCCGACTGACAGAGACGCGCGGCTCGCGGGTGTGACCGGCGGATTTCCATGCTGCGTGGAACGCACGAATTTGTGCAGCCTGCTGAATATGAAAAGGTTCTCCGGTCTCATCATCCTTGAGCGTCGAGCTCTGCAGATTCATGCCGAGCTTAGCCGCCCATGCCGCCGTCGCGTTGGATCCCGCGCCCCACCAGATGCGGTCGCGTAGTCCGTCGGAGTGCGGTTCGACCCTTAGCAGACCAGGTGGATTCGGGAACATCGGTCGCGGACTCGGACGTGCGAACCCTTCACCGCGCAAAAGGTCGAGGAATACCTCCGCGTGGCGCCTGCCCATGTCCGCGTCACCCTCACCCTCCGATGGATTGTAACCAAAATGACGCCAACCGTCGATTACCTGCTCCGGCGACCCGCGACTGATGCCTAGCTGCAGCCGCCCGCCCGCGATGAGATCTGCCGAACCGGCATCCTCGACCATGTAATGGGGATTCTCGTAGCGCATGTCGATGACTGCTGTACCGATCTCTATGCGACTGGTGCGCGCCCCAACGGCCGCGAGGAGCGGGAACGGCGACGCAAGTTGTCGAGCAAAATGATGGACCCTGAAGTACGCGCCATCCGCGCCAAGCGATTCTGCCGCAACCGCCAGATCGATGGACTGCAGAAGCGCATCTGCCGCTGACCGTGTTTCCGATTGCGACGATGGGGTCCAGTGTCCGAAGGAAAGAAATCCGATTTTCTTCATCGATTGTGATTACCAAAGGTTGGTGAAATCTCGCGTTATCCGCGATTTTCCGCCCGCCTGTCGACGGCGTCGCGAAAAATCGTTCCCAGCCGTTCTCAACAAAGTCCAGCCGTTGCGAATATGTTAGAGGTGCAATGTCCCCAAATTGCGGCCTTGCCATCTCGAACGACCCGCCATCGGTCGTTGAGCGCTCGCTTATCGGCACCCGTCCGAACCATAACCAGGAGAAAATTGTCATGCAGATGCGCCAGTTGTTTTTAAGCGCCACAGCTTCCCTACTTGTCGCCGGAACTGTCGCGGCACAGCGGCCCGGTGGCAGACAGGGAAGCCCGCCGGGTGCGCCAGGAATGCCGAGTGCAGCCGGTGGACAGCGCGGCGCCAGAGCCGACACTGCTGATACTCTGGGTGTACCAGCGATTGAGAAGATCGTGGTGACTCGCCACACTTCGAGCATCAACGGCAAACAGATCAGCTACACCGCGCATACTGGCACCATGGTCCTGCGCGACGAAGACGGAAAGCCGAAGGCATCAGTCTTTTTCATCGCCTACACCAAGGACGGCGAGGACGCAGCCACACGGCCTCTGACGTTTTTCTACAACGGCGGCCCGGGTTCGTCTTCGCTCTGGCTCGACATGGGAATCATGGCTCCCATGCATCCGGATATGGGCCCCGAGGGCACTCAGCCGGCACCTCCGTACAACCTTGTCGAGAACCCGAACTCGCCGCTCGACGTCACCGATCTGGTTCAGATCGATGCGATGATGACAGGCTACTCGCGTCCCGCCAAGGGCGTGAATGCAACCGATTTCACGGGAACCCAGAACGACATCGCGATGTTCGGTGAGTTCATCCGCGATTACCTGGACAAGTATCACCGCTGGCAGTCGCCCAAGTATCTCTTCGGCGAGAGCTACGGCACCTTCCGGTCCGCCGGACTTGCAGCGCACCTGCAGTCCGCCGAAGGCATCGAGCTAAACGGAGTCATGCTGCTCGGTACGGTTCTCGATCTGCAGTACATCGCGCCGTCACCGACGAACGACATCGGCTACTCCACATTCCTGCCGAGCTTCACAGCGACGGCGTGGTTCCACAAGCGACTGCCGGCTGATCTTCAGAAGGAGACACTCGAGCAGGTGGTTCAGCAGTCGCGCGATTACGCATTCGGCGACTACATGACCTCGCTCGCGAAGGGCAACAAGCTGACGGACGCCGAGCGGACGGATGTCGCGCAGAAAGTGGCGCGCTTGACCGGCCTGACACCGAAGTTCGTTATGGAGACCAATCTCCGCGTTGACGCTGGCGCGTTCCGCACCGAACTCCTGCGCGACCAGCGCGAGATGATCGGCCGGTATGACTCTCGTATGATCGGAATCAACGGCAACGCATCCAGCGGCGGCCAGGATTACGATCCGTCAGACGTCGCACCGACTGGCGCATTCATGTCCGCGTTCCAGCGCTATCTGCACGACGACCTGGGTTACTCCAGCAATCTGCAGTACTTCATGGGCGGTCACAGCGGACGTTGGAACTGGGGCCCCGGCGGCTATGCCGGATACCCGAGCACGATCGAAGACCTTCGCACTGCGATGGCGAAGGATCCGTACCTCCACGTAATGGTCGGCGCCGGTTACTACGACACGGCAACACCATTCGCGAACGCCGAATACGGCTTCGACCATCTTGGCTTCGACAAGACCTACAGCGACCGGGTCCAGTTCAAGTACTACGAGAGCGGTCACATGGCCTACCTCAACCAGGCCTCGGCCAAGCAACTTAAGAACGACATCGCGAACTTCATCGCTTCCACCAAGAAAGGTGGAACGCCCTCGCGCTGACGCGAGCAAGCGGATTCGCTGGTCGTCCCGGTAGCAACCCTGCGCCCGGACGAGAAGATGAGTGGCGACATTGAGCACATGTTTCTTCTCGATGTCGCCACTCTCTGCAACTGACAACAGGGGTCCAGGCGTAAAAAGCCCGGCAGCACTTAAGTGCTTGCCGGGCTTTCAATTGCCCCTCCTGGGGTCGAACCAGGACTCTTCCGCTCCAGAGGCGGACGTGGTGCCAGTTACACCAAGGGGCAGCGGCCGGCCTTTGACGGCCGGTCCACCAAACTTAGTCGGCCCCACAGAGCCCAACAACCCCGATCGGCCCCCCGGACGACCCTGCCGGCACCATGCGACGACCTATATTTCCTCAATCTTAGTGGTGGGGCCGGAACTGCTCGTGCCTAACCAGACCGATCGATCACCCAAGTCAATTTTCATGAAACGCCTAGCCATCCTCGCGCTGTCCGCGCTGGCTCCAGCGATCCTTGGCGCACAGGCTCCCGCCGCGCAGCCGCTCCCCGCCATCGTTCCGTACCCTCCCACCAAGCTGCCCCTGAAGCACAAGGCCGAGCCGACGACCGACGCCATCACTGCTCAGGACCTGATGACTCGGCTTTACATCTTCGCCGACGACTCCATGCAAGGCCGCGAAGCCGGAACGATCGGCAACGTGAAAGGGACTGATTACATCGCGGCCGAGGCGAAGAAGATCGGACTTATTCCAGCGGGCGATAACGGTAGCTACTTCCAGACGCTCCCCTACAAGACTCGCTCAGTCGACAAGACTTCAAGCTTCGTTGTCGGCGACATCAATCTCGTCTACGGGACTGACTGGGTCGCCACAGGATCGAAGTCTGTCGACGCGGACAATGTAGAGCTCATCTACGGCGGCGTGCTCGGCGATACGAGCCAAATGATCAAAGCCAGCGAAGCTGCAGGCAAGCTCGTCGTGTACAGCTTACCCGCGGGTGCGTCAATTCGTGCATTCCGCAGCGCTGCAAGCGCTGCACCGGGCGCCATCGCTGTAGGCATCATGGGACTTGACCAGTACATGTCGTATTTCGCCCGGCCGCAGCAATTTGTCGACGATCCGAGCAACGAGCCGGCACAAGGCTCTCCACCGACCGTACTCCTTTCGCAGGATGCCGTGGCGAGACTCACTCAGGGTGCCACCGAAATTCCAGTCGGAACTGTTGGCCCGATACCCGGCAACTTCCACTTCAAGGTATCGGTCGAACCCGTAGCATTTCCTGCGCGCAACGTCGTGGGCATCGTGCGTGGAAGTGATCCGAAGCTCGCCGGCGAATACGTCGCGATTGGCGCGCACAACGATCATATCGGATTCAATCGGCGGCCGGTCGATCACGATTCGCTCCGCTTCTTCAATCACATCGTGCGACCCGGTGGCGCAGAGGATGGTGGCAAGCAGGCGACGCCCGAGCAGCAGGGCGAAGTGAACAAGGTGCTTGCGGCGTATCGCACCGCCAACCCCGGCACGCAGCGACCCGACTCGATCAACAACGGTGCCGATGATGATGGCTCGGGCACGGTGAGCGTTCTTGAGATCGCGCAGAAGATCGCCTCACTCAAAGTCAAACCGAAGCGCTCGATCCTGTTCGTCTGGCACGTCGGTGAGGAAAAGGGCCTGCTTGGATCGACGTACTTCACCGATCACCCGACTGTGCCGCGGGACTCCATCGTGACGCAGCTCAACATCGACATGATCGGCCGGGGAGATGCGTACGACATTACAGGTCACTCCATAGACGGCAAGGTTCTTCGCGGCGGCCCGGGCTACGTCCAGCTCGTCGGCTCGCGTCGCCTCTCCACCGAACTCGGGAATCTCGCCGAGACGGTGAACAAGGAAGACAAGCACAATCTCGTATTCGATTACGCGATCGATGCCAACGGCCATCCGGACAACATCTACTGCCGCAGTGATCACTACGAATACGCTCGTTACAACATTCCCATCATCTTTTTCTTCACGGGCATCCACTCCGACTATCACCAGGTGACGGACGAGCCGCAGTACATCGACTACGATCACATGGCACGTATCGGCAACTACATCGAGGATCTAGCGATGCACGTTGCGGACATGAACCACCGTCCCGCTGTTGATGGACCTCGCATGGACCCGCATGGTTCCTGCAAGCAGTAGCGCCGTAGCAAAATCGAAAAAGAAAACGGGGCGTGGATTTTCATCCACGCCCCGTTCTACAATTCAACCTTCGATCGCTTTATTGCTCAGCGTCAGCGTCAGCGGCGGCGAGACGAATCCATATCGTCCGACTTGGCGGCATCGCGGTGATTGTCTGGATCCACTGCGCGCTCGGCCTTACCGGCCGTTTTCTGGATCTTTCCCTTCATTTCCTCCGCGCGGCCCTCAGCATGCATCTTCGAGTTGTCGAGCGCATCACCGACGTCGCCTTTAACCTTGCCGACCATTTCCTTGGCGGTGCCCTTCACCTGATTCTCAGTGCCCTTCTTGTTGAGATCGCCCATTTTATCTCTCCTCTCTATTTGTGATAGTCATAGATAGTGCAAGCGTCGTGCCGATCCATAATCGTAAAGCAGGGTATAATCCGTACATACTTTTGGTATTGCAACGACGTGTCAATAGCTTTCGTATGCTCCTGTACACATCATCATCAGGAACGCAACTTGATCAAAACTACTCCGCACGTTTTCGCTGCACGTCGATTTTCGCGTGTGTGCATTGCGGCCGCTACTGCCGCAATATTTGCGCTGCCGCTAACCGGCTGCGGCGACGCGCCCGCCGCGTTTGGCCCGACGCCTGCCCAGGCGCGAGCAAACGCGGACGGAATGTTCGGAGCGTTCGTCAAACGGTTCACCAACGTTTACCGTGCGCCTCGCTACGAACGAGCACGCCAGCAATTGTTGCGTTACGCACTGACACCATCGGACGTTTACGCCGACACTTCCGTCTGGACTATTTACGGTCCCGACAACTCCCGCACACTTTTTGGCGACGCGACGTTCACCAACGGTCGCTATACCTTTACGAACGCAGTCACCGATGCCCCCGTTTCGGAATTGGGAGAAGGTCGCCATATCATGCGTCTGCGCAAACTCAGCGACGACGACTATAGCTGGTTTACGGGTGTCGATTTTGCGGCCGGGACAATCACTGCGAACGACTTCTCAAACGTCATCAATCACTGGATCGCAGCATCCGAAGGACGCAACGAAGCGACACTCCGAGCCGGATACCGTACCACTTTCCCACGCACCACCGCAGCTCTGGGTAAACTCTACTCGCTGGATTCCCTGACATCCACAGCCGAGACGGACGGCACCGACAGACTCTACGCCGTCATCCATGTCACTCCAGATGGAATCCGCAACGATTACCCAGCTTACGCGGCATTCATGACGAAATACGTGGACAAGGTGAAGCTGAAATTCTCGCTCGTAGATTCGCGTAATGTCAGATGGCTCGACGTCACGTCGCGCGACGGATTCATTACGCTCAACATGCGATCACGCGACGGTCACTTCATGCCGCTGGACGGTCCGCCCCGCTCCATGCCAGATACGCTTGTGGTGAAGTTGGACTTCACTGCCAAGATCAAACTCTTTACGATAGGAGTGGAGCATCTCACGGGTGAGTGGGTCAATCTTCATTCTCCGCACGAACGCGGGTGGGCGATCACGTTCACACGCGAACCGGGGTGGGTTCTTCCACCGGTCGTCGGCTATCTGATCAAGTCGCCACTCCGCCGACCCTTCGAAGGTTCCGGTACTCAGTTTCGGTTCACCGTACGCGACCAGCCCGGCTCACAGACGCTCATGAGCCGCCGCGGCAACACCACTGTCCGCGAGAGCGCAATCCTCCGATTCATCGGAAAACTCGGCGGAGGCGCGATGGGAGACTTTGTGGCGGGCGCAGAGCAGGACGAAAACAAGTTCAACGTCGCCCTATTCTCAGCAATGCAGGCGGATATCGCAGCAGCAAACCGTTAGCGAGCCGCTTGCTGTCGCGGGCCTCGCTGCGAGGAGCTCCCTACGAGCTCCCTGCGAGCTCCCTGCGAGCTCCCTACGGATCCGATGACTCCGCGTCGTCGAAGGGTATCACCAGCTCCATGCCGTCGCGAGCAACGACAGCCCCCGGAAACACTTCCCGTGCTTCCGTCGCCAGCTCCTGAACGTCGCGCGAATAACGCGAGGAGATGTGCGTAAGCACAAGTCGCTTGACGCCTGCGCGATCGCCGACAGTGGCAGCTTCGCGAGCTGTCGAATGTCCGGTCTCGAGCGCAAGAGGTGCCTCTTCGTCAGCAAACGTCGCTTCGTGAATGAGAATGTCTGCGCCAGCCGCAATCTCGACCGTAGTCTCTGACGGTCTGGCGTCCCCCGTAAACACTAGCTTGCGGCCCGAACGCGTGGGACCGACTAGTTCGGATGGTTGCACGATGCGACCATCCGGGAGTGTAATCGCGTGTCCCTTGTGGATCTGCCCCCAGAGGGGTCCCTCCGGAATCCCCATCGCGCGCGCCAGATCGGGATTGAACCGGCCAAGACGCGGCAATTCGACGATTGCCAAACCCATCGCAGAGGCCCCGCCGTGTTCAACCGCGAATGGGACGATGCTATAGCCCTCGCGAACGAGCGGCTGCCCCGGCGTCAGCTCCACATAATTGATCGGAAAATGCTGCTTGTCGCTGCCAAGCGTCACTGCCTGCCTCAGAAGTCGCTCGGACTTGGGCGGACCGTAGAGGGTCATCTGGTCTGTCCGTCCCTGGAGCGCCATGGTGCGCACCAGCCCGGTAACACCCAAAATGTGGTCCGCGTGCATGTGGGTGAAGAAAATCTCCCCAACGTTGAACGAAACGCCGTAGCGCATCATCTGGCGCTGGGTCCCCTCACCGCAATCGAACAAAAAGGTCTCGCCCCCGCGCCGGATAGCCAGCGAGGTGACGTTGCGCTCAACTGTTGGCCGAGAAGCAGATGTTCCTAGAAAACGTACGCTCAGATCCATGGCCCAATATATCCAAGTTGACTTTAGGGCCAATCCGGCCTATATTCGAAGAAGTACCAGCCCGTGTGCGA
>JBDTAZ010000214.1:0-22805 GCA_039924325.1 Gemmatimonadaceae bacterium | reverse complement strand
AGGTTACGCAGCCAGGGCCAAGTTGTCGTTGGCAGTTGTGAAAATTCCCAGATTTTTTTACGAGGTTCCAGGAACCTCGGCACGCGGCCACAGCTTCACCAACCCCGTCGAAGCCGGTCGCCCCCGTGAGTAATCATAACACCGGACGGAAGCCCCCTGTTCCACGAGCGGCTCAGTACTGGGCCCGACGGAGGCATCTTCAGACCGACCGCCCCAGCCGCCCCAGCCGCCCCTTTCCGGCAGCGTTCGCGAAAAATACATGCGGCGTGAGTTGTATATTTATCTCGAAAGTACTTTACATGCTATTACATAAAGCACTACCCAGTAACACTATAGACCGCCGGCTACAACCTGGTTTCTACCCGAACGCTTGGCGCCGTATAGCGCCTTGTCTGCTGCGCTGAAAAGTTCGTCACGATCGCGCGCGCCCTCGGGATAAGTGGCGACACCAAGTGAAATCGTGACGCGGATCTCGCGTCCGCCGATGACGAAGGGGCGCGCCCCAACTTCGCTGCGCAGTCGTTCCGCCAGCTGGCAGCCGCCCGCCAAGTCTGTCTGGGGAAGAAGCAGCGCCATCTCCTCGCCGCCGTATCTAGCGCAAAGATCCACGTTTCTGACCCCTTCCTGAAGCAACGCGGCGACCTTCTTCAGAACCTCGTCGCCGGTCTGGTGACCGTACGTGTCATTCACCTGTTTGAACCGATCGATATCGATGATGACCAGCGTCGAGGAGCCGCCAAAACGGTTCGTCTCCATTACGATGCGCGAGAGTCGCTCCTCGAACTGCTGGCGGTTGGCCAGACCGGTGAGCGGATCGGTCCGCGCCCTCCGGTTGATTTCCTCGATTTCCCAAACAGTCTCGAGTGCGTGGGTCGCCATTACGCCAAGAAGACGAAGGTTCTTGGCTAACGTAGGTGTGATCGGAATCGGATTTTCGCTCTCCATTACGAGTGCGCCGATAACGCCCTCCATCCCACGAAGCGGAACGATCGCGAGCGCCCCGAGCGTATGCTGCGGTTCGTCGCCGCCGAACACTATAAAGCCTCTGGTCCGATCGCGGGCATCGTCTATCAGAACGGGATAATCACCGACGCATGCAGCTCCCACCTGGCTCTCAGGAGTGACCACAGAGCCAGTCGGCACAACGTGCCCACGAATCGCGTATGCGACCTCTCCGGACGCGCGAGCGGGATTCCAGCGCACCAGAGCAACGCGCTTGGTTCCCATCATGTGCGACGCCGCTGTGCACAGCGAAGCGCCGAGATCGCCGATGCTCCGCTGATCCTGAAGCTGCGTTGCCGTAAGCAACAGAAGGTCCGCGTTCCGTTCGCCATGGCTTGCGGTCGCCTGCGCCTCCAGAAGCGAGCGGAGTGTCGCCAGGCGGCGCGCGAGCCGCGGTAGCCACTTTCGCAGCTGTTCTCGCCGTAGTTGCAGTTCCATGCGCTCTTTTGCCGACACGGCAAGCACATGTCGTGTCGCGTTATGCGACGGTAGCGGCGCGGCGGCAAAGCTGACCCGTTCGCCATCAGTACACATCTCGCCAGCCTTCTGATGCGCCGCCCACATGATCAGTCCGGCGCTCTTTTCATCCAGTTCCGGCGGAGCAGCATCGGCGCTGACGCAATCAAGAAGTACAGGAGCGGCGTTGGGGTCGGTCGCGTCCCACAGCGACGCCTGCACACCACCGAGCATCTCGCGGACGTCCGCTAGGAGGTCCGTGATCGGCGTCCGTTCCGCCGAGGGCAGCGGATCTGCGCTACGCGGCCGCGGCGACGGCGTCGTCATCGGAAGCATCGGATTGTTAGGTATTGTGGTCACTACGAAGCGCAATCGGAGAGCGCAGATAGTCTCCGAAAATTGCTTCGACTTCGCCAACCGTCTGCACGGCGTAAAGCCGCTTGCGAAGATCCGCGGAGCCAGGCAATCCCTTCACGTACCACCCGAGATGCTTTCGAAACTCGACAGCGGCACCGCGCGGATCCAGTTCGTACTCATCCGCCATGTGCGCATGTTCGAGCGCAATCGCGAACCGCTCGGCCACCGGTGGTGCCGCGCGCTTGGGCCGCCCTTCGAGCAAGTCGCGAGTCTGATTGAATATCCACGGCTGACCAAACGAACCTCGCGCGATCATGACTCCGGCGCATCCTGTCTGGCGATGCATCTTCACTGCGTCCTCCGGCGTCTTGATATCGCCATTGCCGAGTACGGGAATCTCCAGTGCATCAACGACCGCTGCGATCTCATCCCACCGCGCTGCACCGCTGTACATCTGGGCACGCGTGCGCGGGTGAAGCGTGAGGACTGTCGCACCCGCATCCTGGCATCGCAGAGCGATCTCGACGGGATTACGCATCTCTTCGCTCCATCCGCTGCGAATCTTGACAGTGACCGGCAAACTCGTTGCCGCGGAGACGGAACGAATTACCGCGTCCACGAGCCCAAGATCCTTCAGGCAGCCGGACCCTCCATTTCGCTTCACGACCTTCTTCACAGGACATCCAAAATTGATGTCGATGAATTCCGGCTGGAAAACGTCAGAAACCAGACGGGCGGCGTCACCCATTGCCGCGGTGTCCGCACCGAATATCTGCACGCCAATCGGGCGCTCGTCGGCGCCAAACCGAAGCTTCGCCAGCGTGGCCTCGTTTTCCCTCCGAATAGCTTCGGCTGACAGGAACTCTGTCACGACTACGTCCGCACCGAAGCGCCGACAGACACGTCGGAACGGTGACTCGGATACGCCGGCCATTGGGGCCAGATAAAGGGGCGTATCCTTGCGGAGCGGAAAGGGGAAGTCCCGTGGCATCCCTTCCAAGCTAATATTCCCCGGCGCCCCCGGCAACGCACGTATTTGACTCTCGCGCGGCTGGAACGTAGCTTGGACGGTTCACAACGTTTGCTCCCGCTTGCAACGACCGACATGGAATTACGCGAGTTCTTCTCCGAAGACGCGATATCGCTCGACCTCAAGGCCGACTCAAAGGACGACATCCTTCGCGAGCTTATTTCGCTCCTGAAGCTGGACGAAAAGTCCGAAGGGATGCTGTTCAAGATGCTCAAACGCCGAGAGAACCTTGGTTCTACCGGAATCGGACGTGGAATTGCGATTCCGCATTGCCGGTCACTCGTTGTCAACAAACTCCGCGTCGCCTTCGGGCGGAAGCCGGGCGGCGTCGATTTCAAGGCGATCGACGAAAAGCCGGTCTTCTACTTTTTCCTCATCGTGGCACCACCGCTCGAGGTCTCCAACCAGTATCTCCCCGTCCTCGGGAAGATCGCGCAGTTCAGCAAGGAAGCTGACGTGCCGGACCGGTTGACGGCGCTCACTGAACCGTCGCAGTTCATGGCGTTGCTGAAGGAAAAGGGAGTGTAGTCCGCGGCGGTCCTGTTTACTGGACTGCTACGCCTGATTACCGCCAGACCCGCCACAAACGCGACCACCAGTGTCGCGTTGATGTCGTTCCTCCTGCTGCCTCGCTAAAGTCAGCGTTGCAATCTGTGACATACTGTGCAGTCCAGGCTCCGCTGCCCAGCAGCGGCCTTCCTGCGTCATCGTGCCCGTTGTCCCAGCGATAGCTCATCAATATGTGACGACCGTCTGCCCACGCAACGACACCGTCGCCCGTAACAACAAGTCCTTCGACGGGGTCGTTTAGCGTCTGCACGGCCTCGCGCAAAGCGGCATGGAGCACCTCGGCCCGTTGATATTTCGGTGCTTTCACTGGTGAGCGCGGGCTTAATGCGGAACGATGCTCTCGACGACGTCATGGAGTTTCACGTCGGCCGCTTTAGTGAAGAAACTGAAGCCAAAAGAAGTTATGCCGGCGCTGCCGACGCATAAGCCGGCAATATTGGTAATTCTCCCAAAAGCATACAGACCTCCCTCCATCAGCCCCTGCAAGCAAAGCGCGACGACGCAAGAGAGCGCGATGGTCCCAACGGCGTAAAGCATCAGACCACCTGGGGTGGCCATTAGCGACGGCTGCGGCGTAAACGACCAGGCCATCAGAAGTAACATTACCATCGCGGCGATTGCGAAGGTCATCAGGGCGAAGACAGTTCCAAAAAACGATGGTTGCACAGTCAGATGCCAGGCCGTATCCATCAACGCGATAGGCAAGGTAGAGAGCGAAGAGCCTCCGCCGTCGGCCCAGTGCCCGACCACCGGTGCGGGGAGAAGTCCGCTCGACGCATCTGGAGAGTCGCCAACCGGAGCACCCGCAGGTTGCGAACCAACCGCCTCCGACAACCGGTATGCGCAGTCGGTGGAATCCGGAACTTCGCCCATGAATGCCCGAGTCGGATCGCGATTCGTGGCGCGAAACTCCCGATTCATCTCCGCGACGGATCGGTCCATCGCGCACATGTAACGGTGCGCGATCTGAATAGGATTGAGGCTTTTGACCGCGCCCATCGCTTCGACCTGAACATTCGTCAAATGGGCAAACGTGTCGCGCGTCAGCACTCGCTCCAACAGCGCACTGATTGCCATCATGACGGTGGCTATGATACACAGCCGCACGAACCCGCGAAGAAACTTGCGAGCCGGTGGGTGAAAGTCTGGAGACATTTCAGTGATAGCCTCGGCAACGAGTAACCGACACTTACGAATGCGTCTGCGTCGAAGCAGCCGGCCTATGCCGTCCCGGTTCGGCAATATTGCGCACTACATACTGTCGGCGTCGGCGTGTCGTGTCAACTTGAACCTTTGTGTTCCGGTCGAATCCGGCTGGCGACGTATCGATGCCGATCGTCTCCTCTTACATTGAAGCGCCGATTCAGAAACAAACTTTATAAAATTCTTACCCCGCCCGTAGCCTGCACGCGCGTATCACCGGAGGGATGCGTGAAGGAAGCCGGCACACTTGGAGCCGCGGGGACTCACTCCCACTCAATGGTCGCTGGCGGCTTCGAACTTACGTCGTACGCAACACGGTTGATGCCGTCGACTTCGTTCATTATGCGATTGGATATCCGTCCGAGGACTTCATACGGAAAGTGATACCAGTCGGCAGTCATCCCGTCCGTACTCGTGACGGCGCGCAACGCCAGAACGTTGTCATACGTTCGCTCGTCGCCCATTACGCCAACGCTACGAACAGGCAGCAGTACCGCGAATGCTTGCCAGATCTCGTCATACAGTCCAGCGGAGCGAATTTCCTCGAGATAGATCGCGTCGGCGCTCCGAAGCACCGCGAGTTTCTCCGGAGTTATGTCGCCCAATACGCGAATCGCGAGGCCGGGCCCCGGAAACGGGTGGCGACCAACCATCTCCTCGGGCAGTCCGAGCTCACGACCTACGTTGCGAACCTCGTCCTTGAAAAGCTCGCGCAGCGGCTCGATCAATCCGAATTTCATGTCGCTCTTCAGGCCGCCCACATTGTGGTGAGTCTTGATCGTGACCGACGCGCCGCCTGTGGGCGACGAGGACTCGATGACATCCGGATAAAGCGTCCCCTGCACCAAAAAGCGAACGTTGTCGCCAACCGATGAAGAGGTGGCTTCGAACACATCGATGAAAGTGTGGCCGATAATCTTGCGCTTCGTTTCCGGATCTTCCACCCCGGCGAGCGCGCCGAGGAACTCCGCGCTGGCGTCGACCGTGATTAGGTCAACACCCATGTGAGCGCGGAACGTGCGCTCCACCTGCTCGCGCTCATGAAGCCGCAACAAGCCCGTATCGACAAATATGCAGGTCAGTTGATCGCCGATCGCGCGATGCACCAGCGCAGCCGCGACGGACGAGTCAACGCCCCCAGACAGGCCACAGATAACGCGCGCGTCGCCGACCAGCTCTTTGATACGTGCAACTTCACGGTCGACAAACGACCCCGGAGTCCAGGTTGGATGAACTCCGCAAATCTTGAAGAGAAAGTTCTCGATCAGTTCACTTCCGCGCGGTGTATGTGCTACTTCCGGATGAAACTGTACGCCAAAAATCGGTCGTGATTCGTGCCTGAACGCCGTGACCGGGTTTGACCCGCTCTGAGCAGTCACGACGAAACCATCGGGTGGTGACTCGACATGGTCGCCATGACTCATCCATGCCTGGAAGCTCTCCCCAGCGTCAAATCCAGAGAACAGCAAGTCAGGTTTCGCGACACAAACTTCGGCGCGTCCATATTCCCGCTTCCCAGCCCGGAGGACTGTCGCGCCCGAGAGCTTCGCGATGAGTTGCATCCCGTAGCAAATGCCAAGCACCGGCGCCACATCAAGCAACGCCGGATCCGCGGTGGGAGCGGATTCCCCATATACCGAGTTGGGGCCGCCACTCAAAATTATTCCCGACGGTTTCCACGCACGTATCCATTCGAGCGTGCGCGTCGGCGGGTGAATCTCGCAGTACACGCGCGCTTCGCGCACACGCCGCGCGATCAGTTGCGTATACTGGGCTCCGAAATCAAGAATCAGTATTCTTTCCTGCGTCATGCACATCTCACAATTTGATGATCTCTACTTCGCGCGTCTGAAGGTCAACAAGCGCCGCCGTACACGAGCCGTACACCCAACCGCAGGCCTCGCCCGGATTAAGGATCAGCGTGTCACCGCGTGTTTTCATCTCAACCTGGTGCGAGTTTCCGTGAAAGACGAACTGGTGGTTGTCCAGCGAACGCTGGTGCACCTCGCCAATGTCGTGCACAATTAGTATTTGCGAGCCGGACACCTCAAAGCTGTGAGGTGATTCATAGAGCTCGGTGCCGACGCCCTGCGTGGCCATCGCCGCGAGAGCCTCCGGATCGCCGTCATTGCGGCCAAAAACGCCCAGCATTGGGATGTTCGCATCGTTCACGGGAGCGAGCGAAAAAGGCGAACAGTGATCGCCAGCATGCATGAGAAGGCTTGCACCTCCCGCAATCATTCTTGCCACCAGCTCGGCGATCGCGGGAACCCGATCGTGCGTATCTGCCAGTATTCCGACTCGCATCAGTCCTCGCTCCAGTGCGGCGCTGCAATCTCTCGCCGCGTAAGATCAGCGTCGGACTCGCGCTCCGTAATTAATGCAAACCTGTCGCCATCCACCAATACCTCAGCAGGACGCGCGCGCGAATTGTAATTCGACGCCATGGAATATCCGTAGGCTCCCGCAGTGCGCACCACCAGCAGACTCCCGGGACCGACTTCGGGGATCAGCCTTCCGGTAGCAAAAAAATCACCACTCTCGCAAACGGGGCCGACAACATTCGCCACCAACTTCGGTTCGTCCGCCGTGTCGACGCTTTCAATCGCGTGTAGCGATTCGTAGAGCGACGGTCGAATGAAATCGTTCATCCCTGCGTCCGTTACGACTATCTCCGTTCCGCCACTGGTCTTCCTATACAGAACGCGCGTGAGCAATACACCAGCATCCGCAACTATGAACCTGCCGGGTTCAATGATAATCTCCGTGTCGGGTTCCGCTGCAATCACGCGAAGCGCGTCAGCGTACGCCTGCAGATAAGCGGTACTGTCACCAGACGCACCGAGTCCCAGTCCGCCACCCAGGTCGAGGCTCGATATCGTCGCAATTCCAGCCGCCTCGATCTCGCGCTTGAGTTGAACCAGCAGCTCAGCCGCGCGAGCATACGGCGCCACAGCGTCGATCTGGGAGCCTAGATGCGCAGCAATCCCGGTGAGTTTCAGGTTCGGCATCGCCGCCATCGCACGCGCTACACGCATCACGCTGTCATGCGGGATTCCGAACTTCATGCCGAGTTCCGCCGTGCGCGTGTACTTGTGCGGAGTTTCAACAGCGATATCCGGATTGACGCGAAGCGCAACGGAGACGACCACCCGTAAGCGGCCCGCTATCTCCTGAAGCGTCGCGATCTCGCCTTCGGATTCCACATTGATGCTCTTCACGCCGGCTCGCACCGCGCGCTCCAGCTCGACAGCCGTCTTCCCCACCCCACTGAAGACCATGTCGCATCCTTCGAAGCCGGCCGTCAAGGCGCGATGCAGTTCGCCTCCAGAAACAATGTCAACCCCAACGCCGCGCGACTTGAGCAGCGCAAGTATCGCCCTCGAGGAGTTGGCCTTCACACTGTAGTGAATGTGCACAGGCAGCCCGACGAGAGCGCGTGCAAGCGAGTCCAGTCGGTTGCATATCGTCGCTGCACTGTACACGTACGTTGGCGTTCCGATCCGCTCCGCAATAACACCGAGGTCTACTCCCTCGCACCACAGCACACCCTCGCGCCGGGAGTAACCCGGAGCTTCTAGTACGCCTTGGCCCATAGCGCCTCTGCGACAGCTCTCTCTCCACACATCAAGCACTTGGTTGGTTCTTCCGCGGAACGAAACTCCTCATCCGGCAGACAACGGATCGTCGCCTTGGTCTCTTCCTTGATGCGCGCTTCGCAATCCTCCGATCCGCACCAACCTGCGTATACGAATCCGCCCGCACCGTCCATGATCTCGCGGAATCGATCGTACGTTATGGCGCCACGGAAACTGTTGCTCTCGCGACGCGCACGCGCCGTCTCCAGCAGATTCGTCTGCATGGCGACCAACAGCTCGTTTATGCTCGCACCAATCGTCTCGAGCGCGTATGCCTTCTTGACCTTGGTATCACGACGCACCAACACCGCCTGACCGGCTTCCAGGTCGCGCGGACCAATCTCCATTCGCAACGGAATTCCACGAAGCTCCCACTCGTAGTACTTGGCTCCGGGCTTGATTCCTTCGCGCGAATCGATGTGAATCCGCAGGCGCTCCTCCGAACGAATACTATAGGATCCAAGCGAGTCCTTGATTCGATTCGCCGCCTCAAGCACTCGGGCACGATCCTCGTCCGTGCGGTAGATCGGAACAATGACGACTTCAATTGGAGCAAGCAGCGGCGGCGTGACCAAGCCATTGTCGTCGCCGTGCGTCATCACGAGCCCACCGACCATACGCGTCGATACACCCCAGCTCGTGTTCCAGGCAAAATCCAGTTCGCCGGCTTCGGTCTGAAACGTGAGCTCGAAGGCCTTCGCGAAGTTCTGACCCAGGTTGTGCGACGTTCCTGCTTGCAATGCCTTGTTATCCTGCATCATTGCCTCGCAGGAATAGGTGCGCACCGCGCCCGCGAACTTCTCCGACTCGCTCTTGCGGCCGGTCACGACCGGCATCGCCATCCAGCCTTCCATGAAGTCACGGTAGACGCCGAGCATTCGCCGCGTTTCCTCTTCGGCCTCTGCTTCGGTCGCATGCGCCGTGTGACCCTCCTGCCATAAAAACTCCAGTGTGCGCAGGAAGAGCCGCGTACGCATTTCCCAGCGCACGACGTTGGCCCACTGGTTGATGAGCAACGGAAGATCCCTGTAACTCTGCACCCATTTGGCGAACATCGAATAGATGATCGTCTCGGAGGTTGGGCGAATCACCAGTGGCTCGTCGAGTTTCTTACCGCCGCCGTGAGTCACAACAGCGGTTTCCGGCGCAAACCCTTCTACGTGCTGCGCTTCCTTCTGCAAGTAGCTTTGCGGAATCAATAGCGGGAAGTATGCATTCTGATGGCCAGTGGCCTTGAACATGTCGTCCAGCTGCCGCTGCATCCGTTCCCAGATCCCGTAC
Source organism: Gemmatimonadaceae bacterium (assembly GCA_039924325.1). Classification (GTDB taxonomy): domain Bacteria; phylum Gemmatimonadota; class Gemmatimonadetes; order Gemmatimonadales; family Gemmatimonadaceae; genus Fen-1247. The sequence goes on along the minus strand of JBDTAZ010000214.1, from coordinate 13,268 downwards.
CCGTTGGGGCGAATGACCATGCAACCGCGTACCGGCGCATAATCCGCCAGCTCCGCGCGCACGACCAGTTCGTTGTACCACGCGCTGAAATCCTGCGCTCGAGTCGGAAGTTTTTTCTCGTCAGCCATCGATGAAGTATTTGGAAAATCGCGCGGCGTCAGACACTGGAGTCTGTCGCCGTCAAATTTGTCAAGTGAATGATGTTTCGCGCGCCAGCGTTAACCGCCGCTTTCCGTTGCTTCGACACCGATTGGTGCCGCAGTGCGTACTCCACGGAGAAACCTTTCTTGCGTAGCGCCGCTGCCTCGCTCATGACCCGAACTACTGGGATGTCGTCGTCGGCTGTTATCCAGTAATCCACACTCGGCGCCATCGACGGCAGCAGATTCCTCGCGCGCAGCAGTTCCGTCAACACGACGTCGCCCATCCCGAAACCGAGTGCCGGTAGCGAGGTCCCACCAATCGCATCGAGCAGATTGTCGTACCTGCCGCCGCCGCAGATGGCGCGGAATTCTCCGGACCGATCAAACAGTTCGAAGACGATCCCCGTGTAGTACGCGAGGCCTCGCACTATTGAGAGATCGAACTGCAGCCACGTACCGGCATCGGGAACCAATCGCGCGACATAAGCAAAGAAATTGCGCAACTCGTCGACGTGTGCACTTCCCGCGACGGATGTTGCATTGATCGCAGCCGCTACCGTATCGATAGTTGCCTTTTGAAGATCGAGCACACGCTCCACCTGCTCGACATTCAAACCCGCGGCAGCGAGCTTCTCCGCCGAAACCGCGCGCGGTTGCCGCGCGAGCTTGTCAGCGACGCCGAGTACCGCGTCAAACGCGGTGGGGGCAATTCCGAGCGCTGCCAGATATTCGTGCATCACGCGCCGATCGCTTACGCGGACAACGACCTCGCTGGACGTAAGCTTCAACTCGCGACAAATGTCGATTGCGCACGCAACCAACTCGGCATCCGCGGCGACGCCGGCCTCGCCAACAATGTCGACGTTCAATTGATAGTGTTCGCGAAGGCGGCCCTTCTGCTGGCGCTCGTACCGGAATAGCTGCGGCATCGAAAACCAGCGTGTTGGCTTGCGCAACGAGTTCGCCCGCGCCCCCACCATGCGTGCGAACGTGGGCGTCATTTCGGGACGAAGCGCGACCTCGCGTCCGCCCTTGTCAACAAAGTTGTACAGCTGACCGACGATCTCATCGCCGCTCTTTGCCGTGTACAGATCGAGTGATTCGAGCGGGGGGCCGTCGTATTCCATGAACGCGTACCGCCGGGCTACTTCACGCCATGCCCGCATTACGTGCGCGCGCTCGGCCAACTGCTCCGGGTAGAAATCTCGGAAACCCGGGAGTGTCGTGTGCGCCATCGTCCAAACCTATTCAGTCTTGCGGGTAGGTGCCACCACCCGGACTCGCTCAGCGCAGTCTCGTGCTCTATCCCGCGGACCGCGCCTCTACCGGCGACTCAGCCGTGCTTCGGCCGAGCAGCCGAAGCGTTCGGGTCGATGCCCAGGATGCTCATCGCGTCGCCAACAGTGTGGAACGACCCGCACACCACCTTGGTCCCGGGCAGCTCTTGTGCACGAGCCATCGCGATCCTGAAATCCGGGTCCAAGGCCACCGGCACCTTGCACACATTTGCATGCGCCGCGGCGAGGTGGGGGTCCCAAGCGCGGTCCGGGGGTGCAGTCAAAGGCTGCGTGATGATAAACAGGCTCGTGACGGGTGCGAGCTCTTCAATCATCGCCTCCCAGTCCTTGTCCTTGAGCACGCCGAGGACCACAGTGACTGGCGGCAAGGCTGGTCGCGCGGCAAGAGTCTCCGCCAGAGCGCGGGCGCCCGCTGCATTGTGTGCAACGTCGAATATCCAGTCGTGGATGCGCTGAAACCGGCCGGGCAGCGTCACAGAGGACAACGCGCGGTTGATGTCCTCCTTCTTGATCGCGTACTCGGGTCCCGCGGCATGGATGGTTGCAAGAGCGGCCATGGTGTTACGCACTTGATGCTCGCCGATGAGCGGCGTTGAGAGCCGCGTGCGACCAAGCGGTGTAGCAGCCGTGAACGATGTCATGCCGCCCGCTAGCGAAACAGACCAGGCCCGCCAATCCGATCGAACCACGCAAATCGGCGTTGCCCCGCGATCTGCGGCTCGCTGGGCCAGCCGCTTCGCGATGTCCAGGCGCGGCTCACCGATTACCGCCGGTTTACCAAACTTGAAGATGCCGCCTTTCTCGTCAGCGATCGACTGAAGGGTCTTCCCCAGGAACTCGGTGTGATCAAGCGAAATGTTGGTCACCGTCGCAACGACCGGGTCCAGCACGTTCGTGCTGTCCAGCGCGCCTCCCAAGCCAGTCTCGATTACGGCGACGTCCACGCCGGACTCGGCGAAGTACGTCAGCGCGGCCGCTGTGGTGATCTCGAAGAATGTTGCGTCTATCGACTCCGCAAGCGGCTCAAGACGCCGTAGAAGGGCAAGAAGCGCCTCTTCCGAGATCGGTTCACCGTCGATTGCGATGCGCTCGCGAAAATCCACCAGATGCGGCGACGTGTACTTGGCGACTCGGCGGCCGCCAAAACGCAGTAGCGCGTCGAGCGTGGCAACGGTGCTGCCCTTCCCGTTCGTGCCTGCAACGTGAAAGGACGGATACTTCCGATGCGGATCGCCAAGTGCGTCAAGCAACCGTTCGGTTCTTTCGAGTCCCGGCGAAACTTTGGAGCCGGTTCTCTCGAACAGTCGTTCGATCGTCTCCTTGTAGCTCAGGTCGAGAGCCATCCAGACGCCGCAGGCTTGCCGCTCATGTGGCGGAGGAGGCGCCCAATGGTGGGCTTTAGTTCGTGGCGAGGGATCACCATATCAACAATGCCGTGCTCCAGCAGAAATTCCGCGGTCTGGAATCCCTCCGGAAGATCCTGGCCAATTGTCTGCTTGATCACTCTGGGCCCGGCGAAACCAATGACCGCGCCCGGTTCCGCTATAATCGCGTCGCCGAGCATGGCGAAACTCGCGCTAACGCCGCCAGTTGTTGGATTCGTAAGCAGCGACACATAGGGCACGCGTCGCTCCGCAAGCTGCGATAGCATGGCGGACACCTTGGCCATCTGCATCAGGGAGAGAACCCCTTCCTGCATGCGTGCGCCGCCTGATGCGCAGACAACGACAAGTGGATGCTTTTTCTCGAGAGAACGCTGTCCAAGCCGAGCAATTTTCTCTCCGACGACGGATCCCATGGAGCCACCCATGAAAGCGAAGTCCATTACGCCAAGGCTTATCGGCGACCCACCCAGCTGACCGCTAAGCGTGAGGATGGCGTCACCCTCCCCAGCGTTGGTCGTCGCCTTCTTGAGCCGCTGTGGATACTCGGGAAAGCCGAGTGGATCGGACGAACGGATTTCAACTTCAGTCTCTTCCGCGGTGCCCTCGTCCAGGAAGATGTTGGCATAGTCCCACGCGCGGATTCGGCGATGGTAGCCGCAGTTGGGGCATACGTTGAGGTTCCGAACGAATTTCTCGGTAATGTCCGTGTAGCTGCACGACTCACACTTCTCCCAGGCGTCTGCCGGGATCTCCAGTCGTTCGCTGCGGGGTCGCCGCGGCTTTTTGTCCTTCTTGAACCAAGCCATATACCTCTAATGTCACCCGGCACCCGAAGCTGGGCAAGGAGTTGCGGAACAGACGTGTGCCAAACCCGCGCTACCGTGGGCGGAGCGAGACAGCTACTCGGTGACCGGGACGGTTGTGGCATCGGACGCGGCCAACTGGTCTTTTAGACGCTGCGCGGACGTCACTGTGAAGCCCGGTAGCGCGGCAATGTCCTCCAGGCTTGCATCGCGCACGCCCTGGACGCTGCCGAACACTGTTATGAGTTGGCGTCGCTTGACGGGTCCGACTCCCGGGATCGATAACAGGGCCGAAGTTACGGTCCGCATGCTACGGCGCTTCCGGTTGAATGTCACCGCGAACCGGTGTGCCTCGTCGCGAATTCTCTGAAGCAATCGCAGAGCCGGTGATCGGCGCGACAGACGCAGCGGCTCAGCCCTCCCCCAGACAAATATTTCTTCGTCCCGCTTGGCTAGGCTGATCAGCGCCAGCTGGCCCAGTCCGATCGATTCAAGCGCCGCATAAGCAGCCGAGAGCTGGCCCTTGCCCCCGTCAATGACGACCAGGTCAGGAAGCGGCTTCTCGTCCGCGGTGCGTCGATTGAAATAACGCGTTACTACTTCGTGCATCGACGCAAAATCATCGGTGCCGACGACGGTCTTCACCTTGAATTTGCGGTACTCGGCACGCTTGGCCCGTCCGTTCTCGAAGAACACGCAGGATCCAACCGTATCCGTGCCTTGCGTCGTCGATATGTCGAAGCAAACCATCGTACGCGGGAGCTTATGCAGCGCGAGTTCCCGCGCGAGATCGTAGACTGGGTCGCCAGCGCGCACATCCGATTCCGACGACGACAGTTTCAACTCTTCGAGCAGGTGGCGAGCGTTCTGCTCCGCGAGCTGCACGAGTTCCCGCCGCACACCGCGCTGCGGAACGTGAACGCTCTCGCCAGGCAAGGATTCTTCCAGAAGTTCTCGATCGGGAAAGTCAAATGGGAGCAGCAGCTCTGAAGCATGTTCCGGCATGGCGACGTAAGTGCCAGCGAGGAACAACCGCAGTACGTCGCCGTCGGCTTCACCGTCGACGTTCTCCATGAAGCGATGTTCACGCGCGAGCAGTTTCCCCTCGCGAATCCGCAGCAGGGCCACGACAGCGTCGTCTCCGTCACGCGCGTATCCCACGACGTCGCGGTCGCCGCCTTCCACTCGAAGGACAACCGTCGGCTCCTCCATCTTCTCAAGATGGTGCAGCGCGTCGCGCATTTCGGCGGCGCGCTCAAAGTCGAGGCTTGATGCCGCGAGTTCCATGCGCTCACGCACGCGGTGCACAACCTCGTCCGAGCGACCCTCGAGAAATAGTGTAACCTCATCGATCATCGCTGCGTATTCGGCCTGGGTCTGCCTGTAGACACATGGCGCCTTGCAGCGCTGAATAAAAAAGTCGAGGCACGGCCGTTCCGGCATTTCGCGCGGCATGTCGTAGTTGCACGTACGCACTGTGAAGATTCGTCGAACAACATTAAGCGATCGGCGCATGGCGCCTACGTCGGTATACGGCCCGAAATACTTGGCACCGTCGCTGACGACTCTCCGTGTAACGAACATGCGCGGGAACGGCTCGTTGACAGTTACCTTGATGTACGGGTACGACTTGTCGTCGCGAAGTGCGATGTTGAACTTCGGATGGTATTCCTTGATCAGATTCGCTTCGAGCACCAGCGCGTGCGCTTCCGTTGGCACGACGATCGTTTCGACGTCCGCAATATGCCGCACCAGGTGCTGGGTCTTGAGGCTGAACTGGTGCTCGCTCGCGAAGTAGCTCCGCACGCGGGACCGCAGGCTCTTTGCCTTCCCGATGTACAGAACTTCGCCACCGGCGTCCTTCCAGAGATAAACCCCTGGGCTATCCGGCAGATGCAGTAGTTTCTGCGCAACTAATTCAGGGGCCGTCACCATCGAAACTTATACGCCGGATCGCCGCCGCAGTTTCGCCGCCAGCATCTTCGCTTCGGGAACTCCAAGGCCGACGCCGAGCAGACCGTAAGCGATCGAGAACGTTCCCAATGCCAGTAGAGCCAGCAACAGTGGTCGCGACGTCGGTATTACGAACCGCGCCGCAGATGCAAGCAGCGCTGCCCCCAGGCCGGCAATCCACAGTCGCACGACGTACTTCACCGAAAGCCCCGTTCGTCCGATGCGGCGCGTCAGCCCGCGCCGCAGCAGAATGAACTCTACCCAACCGGCGAGCCCCGCCGACGCCGTAAGTCCCGCTGCGCCAAGCTTGGGATCTACCCCCAGCCACCCTGGAAGCTTGAACGCGCAAATCACGCCAAGAACCGTCGTCAACGCAATACGGATTAGAGCGAACTTGAGGGGCGTCCGCGTATCTCGAAGTGCATAGTACGTCGATGAATCGAGACGTCCGAGCGTGGATGCGAGTAGCCCGACCGTAGATCCGATAAGGATCTCCCATACCCAGATCGTATTGTCTCGCTTGAACGCGCCTGTCTGGTACAGCGCGCCCGTGACGATGTCGCCGAGCGCCAGAAAAGCGATCACGCATGGAACGATGAAAAACGCAATCCGCTCCATGCCAGCGTTCAGTCGTACCCGCAGCTGCGCAGCGATCTCTTCTTCGGTGCCCAACGCGCTCGACATTGCCGGAAGTTCGGCGGCAGAGACCGACATCCCGAAGAGACTGCCAGGAAGGATGTACAAGGTTTGAGCATACGCGAGTGACGACACCGCACCGATCGGCAGGCGGTAGGCGAGCGCCAGATCAATGAACCCACTGATCTGCACGACACCGCGACTCAAAAACACCGACGAGAATTGCTTGAATACTCGCCTTACACTCGGCAAGCCGAAGTGGAAATTCGGGACGACTGTTGGAGCAACCCGACGCAAGCTCGGTATCTGCACAAAGAATTGACCCGCGCTCCCGATCACCGATGCCCATGCTACCGCGATTACAAGTCCCGAAGGTGAACGACTCGGACCGTATATCAGGAGCGCTGCAATAATCACCCCGTTCCATGCAAGCGGCGCCATGTACGAAACAAGGAACTTGCGATGCGTGTTCAGAACTCCCAGGCACCATGCGGAGAACACGAGAAGTCCCGCGCCGGGAAAGAGAATCCGTACGAGTGTAGTCGTGAGTGCTTCCTCTGCCGGAGTTGCGCCGGTTGCGGCAAGCCACGTTACCAACGACTTCGGTAGAATCCCTGCGAAGGGGCGAATCATCGCGCCGAGAGTCGAGCCGCCGCCAGCGAGCACACCAACAAGCTGAGGAGCTGCGAGCACTCCGGCGAGTACAATTACCGACGCGACGAGCACCAACGCACCGAAAACGGCGCCCGCCAACTCATCGGCTTCGCGTTTTTGGCCTCGCGCCAGCGTACCTGCGTACTCCGGGATGAATGAGGCCGACAGCACTCCCTCTCCGAACAGATTCTGGAGCATGTTCGGAATTCGGAATGCGCCCTGGAACGCATCGTTGGCGAGAGACGCACCAAGGTAGTGCGCAAAAATGCGCTGTCGAATCAGCCCGGCAATCTTGCTTGCGAAGATGCCCGACCCCACAAGAAACGCTGCCCGACCGGTGCGTTCCTCAGTCACCGTGTATTACACCGGCGACATGCCTCCTGGCCTCGACTCGTATCGCATCGATCGCACTGCCGCCATACCGCGCGAGGAACGGTACGTAGCTGAGAACCCGTTCCTGCGGATCGCCGGCTGGATAAAGCGTCGCGCGAACCAACGCGACATCGCGCAGCTGCTCCGTCCCCGCCTGTTTGATCGATGCGGAGTAACGGCGCTCAAGGCGCGCAAGACGATGCTCTACACCGGCGCGCATCGTGCCAATCGATCGCGCCAACGCCTCGGAAGTCTGAGCGTCGCCGCGCAGCTTGGCGGTGACGTCATCCAACGCCGACTTGAACTCAGCAATCGAGTCTCGAATTCCCGATGAAACGCCTTCGCGAGCGATCCGTGTCTCCATTGCATGCGGATCCGCAAAGTCCGCGATTTCCGCCGCCAATCGATCCAGTATGGTTTCGATTTGCGATTCGATCAAGGTCCCGCTCCAGCGCGGCACAATGCGCGGAACGGCGAGATCGAGAGCATGTGCTACCGCGGATACCTGCGCAAAGTAAGCCACTTCGCCGGGCCCGCCGATGTAACAGACCGTTGGCAGGATCTGCCGCTCCATGACAGGTCGCAACAATACATTCGGGCCCAGGCGCTCACGCGGAGAGATCTTACTTACGGACGCCGCGGTAATTAGAGGCACGCGGCGACGCGTTCCGTCGTCGAGCGTCTCGAAGACAAGCGACAAATTTGGAACGTCCGCGACCTGTGTGTGAAAACCAGCAGCTGCAATCTCCTTCGAACGTGTTGTTAGCGCCTTCGTTACGGCGTCGGCACGGTCGAGTGCGAGCCGAACAGTTTTATGGCCTGCTGCCCGCACCGCGGGGTGAGAAGCGTCGAGCACCGCGATTCCCAGGGGCTCAAGCAGCGAGCGCAGCAGGGTTACGTACGCGCTTCCTACCGATGATCCTGCCGTGTACGCGTTTCGTACAGCTTCCAAAGCTCCGGCGGCAGATGCGGAGCCGCACGCCTCCTCCAATCTTGACATCTGTTCAGAGACATCGCCCAGAGGCGTGTTCGCCATGGACCGGCCCGCAACATCGGGCTGCACCATCGTCAGCGCGTCGAGCTTCCCGCGGCGCACCACACCCACGTGACTTGCCTCGACAAAATCAGCGTCGTCAGTCGCAGCCCAGAATATCGGGGCTACTGGCCGGCTGATCGCGACCTGCAGTGCATCGGCCACTTCCAGCATGGTAATGGCCTTATTCAGAACGTATAGCGGCCCCCCGAATAATCCGGGCTGCTGCCCGCCGGTGACCACTACGCCGGTCCCGGCGGCGGCACGAAGCCTCTCAGCCGCTGGACCCGAAGGCTGCAGCGCCGGCAGGAGATCGTCGAGCCACGCGCGGCCCGCAAACTCCGCCGATGTCGCGTCCGCAACAGCCGACCAATCGCCAACTCCGGTGGGACGCGATGCATACCAATCGGCCAGGCCGCCGTCGAGCGCACTGCGCGCCAGCGCTGAGCCGCCAACGTCCCTCGATATGGCGCGAATCATGAACGGTGCGCGAAGAAGATGGCGCGCGGGCTCTCGCCATCAATGGGACCGCCCGCGTAGTCGCCAAGCTCGCGATCAATGTCGAGACCCGCGTCGTGCAGCAGACATCGAATGTCGTCAGGTTCGAACAATCTCACGCGTTCCATATAAGTGCGTTCAAACCCATCCGCCGATATCTCCTTTTCAACGTATCGCCCATCCGGGGTAATTCTCCGGATCTGCGTCACCAGCCGATTACCAACCTTGCATGTGTCTTGAGGAACGAGCTCTGCCCGCACCTGATCTGCATTCAGATAGTCGATCACAAGGTTACCGCCTCGTTTGAGGACTCGGCTCACCTCGTCCAACACGTGCCGGTTCTCACTATCGGAAGAAAAGTAGCCAAAGCTGGTGAAAAGGTTCACGACCAGATCAAAAGCCTGGTCCTGAAATGGAAGTTCCCGAATATCGGCACGCACGTAGGGAGCGCCAGCGAACTCCGATTCCGCCACCGCGAGCAATTCCATCGACAGGTCCAGTCCAACCGTCCAGGTGTGCTTGCTGAGCGCCCGAACGTGGCGGCCGGAACCGCACGCTAGATCCAGCGCCAGCCCCCTCTGGACAAAGCGGAATCGCATTCCTCAGCATCCGGACAACGGATCGTGCTTCACGATCGTCACGGCGCGGATACAGGTCGAGGTACTCCTTCCCGAACCAGCGCGTGAACCATTCCGTCATTTATGGTACGGCTCACCGCGAACGATCGTCCCCGCGCGATATATCTGCTCGGCCAACACAAGGCGTGCGATCTCATGCGGGAGCGTCCACGGCGCCAGTGACAGCCGAATCTGCGCACCGTCGCGAAGCCGTTCCTCCAAACCAAATGCGCCGCCAATAACGAATGCCACATCGTGCGCCTTTTCGCGCTCCGCCATCAACCACGACGCAAAATCCTCTGACGACATCGACTTGCCCGACGCGTCACACGCGACAATTGTGGCCGTCGTACCGATTCGCTCCCGAAGGCGGCTGCCTTCCTTCGCACGTACCATTGCCGACGCAGCCGCGGCCGACGTGGACGGATCCGCACGCTCGCCCTTGACTTCGACAATCTCGATCGGCCAGTACCGGGCAGCACGGATCTCATAGTCGCGAATCGCCGCGGCAAGCGCCTGATCTCTCGGGCGCCCGACCGCGGCGATCAATACTCGCACTCCCTAGCTACCTCAGGAGTAGATGCCTCGCAAACGATGCACCGACGCCACGCGACTGATCGCAAGCATGTAAGCCGCCGTGCGCATATTCACCTTGTGCGCCTTGGAAAGCTTGAGAACGTCGGCAAAACTGCGTCGCATGATCTCGGTAAGCCGGTCATTGACAGTCTTTTCGTCCCAGAAATAACCGCCGCGATCCTGCACCCACTCAAAGTATGAGACAGTCACGCCGCCAGCATTCGCGAGAATGTCGGGTATGACAAAGATTCCCTTCTCGTCGAGAATCGAGTCGGCAGCCGCTGTAGTGGGCCCGTTGGCTCCCTCACATACGACCTTCGCGCGGATGTCATGTGCGTTCTTGGTCGTGATTACACTCTCGAGCGCCGCGGGAAGCAATACATCGACTTCGAGCGTAAGCAGCTCCGCGCCGGAAACCACGTCGCCGCCCTTGAAACCCTTGAGCGATTTGTTCTTCTTCACGTATTCGATCGCCTGCTTGACGTTGATTCCCTTTGCGTTGTGGAACGACGCATCGCGATCCCCAATACCTACAATCTTTGCACCCGCCTCTTCGAGAAGCATTGCAGCCGTCGAGCCTACGTTTCCGAACCCCTGAACAGCGATTGTCGACTTGCTGACATGCATCCCGAGATGTTCCAGCGCGTCCGTGGTAACGATCGTGCAACCGCGGCCCGTCGCTTCGCGCCGACCCAGCGAACCACCCATCTCGACCGGCTTGCCGGTTACGACCGCGGTAACTGTGTGACCGACATGCATCGAGTACGTATCCATCACCCACGCCATCACGCGCTCATTCGTGTTGACGTCTGGGGCCGGTACATCCGAGTCCGGTCCAAGAGTTTGAATGATGCCGACAGTGTAGCGCCGCGTCAGACGTTCGAGCTCGCCCACGCTCATCTTGAGTGGATCGCAAACCACACCACCCTTGGCGCCACCGAACGGAATGTTCACAACGGCGCTCTTCCACGTCATCCAGGCGGCGAGCGCGGTAACCTCTTCCAGCGACACATGCATGTCGAATCGAATTCCGCCCTTGCCCGGACCGCGAGAAGTATTGTAAAGCACGCGATGGCCGATGAAGACCTCAACTTCGCCATTGTCCATCAGGATTGGACATGAAACCGTAATCTGCTTTTCCGCATTCCGAAGAACCTTGTAGAGGCCTGGTTCCAAGTCCAGTAATTCAGCGGCACGATCGAAACGCGACATCATCGCGTCGAATGGATTTTCCTCGTTCAAAACCGGGTCCTTGTCCGGATGGACAATTTTGGAGGTCGAAAGTTGGTGTTTGCTGGCCATAATCAAGCTATTGAAGTGGCTCGTGGGAATAACTTCGCGAGAGCTGCGGCAATGAAAGAGGCACCCTCAGTCACCCTTACAGCTTGTGAAAGATACCAAAGCGTGTCACTCTTGGCAGGCCACAGCCGAGCGAGCTTCACGGCGTCCTTTTCTGTCGTGACAGCATATTTGTGACTTGCGGTTTCGCCATGCAAAACCGCCGCATCCGCTGCTGTATACGCGTGATGATCGCGATAGCGCTTCGGAGTCACAACGGCGCCAAGTTGCTCCAGTTGTTCAAAGAAGCTGGTTGGATCCCCGATGCCAGCTACGGCAAGCACTTTCTCGTTACGAAGCGCTTCCAGAGGCAGTTCGGCGCCGGATTGGAATGACACCAATGCCCGCGGCTCCAGCCGCGCGACCACTATCGACATCGTAGATCCACATACTTGGCGGACAGAGCGAATCACCGCCGCAACATCGTGATCAGTAGCACTCTTTTGCGTCACGACCACGACGTCCGCACGCCGCAGCGCTTCAAACGGTTCCCGAAAAGGGCCCGCCGGTAGCATCCGCCCGCCCGTGCGCCACTTTTCCGCGCTGACAAGAACGATCTCCAAATCTCGGCGCGCGCGGCGGTGCTGAAATCCATCGTCAAGCACCGCGACATCGGCGCCAGCCGCTACGGCGGCCGCAATACCCGCAACGCGATCCCTGTCCGCGACGACCACGGTGTCCGGGTTGATTCGAGCGTGCAAGTGTACTTCGTCGTCGCCGTAACCGCGCATCACTACCGCCGGCCGGTGACCCGCCTCGCGCAGTTGCTGGACGATGTACGCGCTGAACGGAGTCTTACCCGTGCCGCCAACGGTCAAATTGCCAACGCTTACAACCGGAATACTTGATCGGGTGGTCTTGAGGAGCGAGTGATCATAAAGACCGTTGCGGGCCGAAACGATTCCGCCATACAACCACCCGAATGGCGTGATCAATCCGCGAAATGCGCGCGACCCGACTCCGTCGCCGTACCACAGTTGCTCAATGTTCACCGCGGCGAACCACCAGCATCCTGCGCCACCGATACAGTCCTGTTCAACGCCGCCTCAAACTGTGGAGCCTGCTGAGCGGCGGCACGGGAATCCGGCGCATCGACATACATCGGCTCGCTGTAAGCCACGATCACGCGAGCGAAAGGCTTCGGGATCATGAATGCGTCCCAACTCTTAAGGTGCCACGCACTTGAAGCACCGACACCAATCGCGATTATTGGTGCGTGGGCTCTGTGTGCAGCGACTATCGCTCCGCTCGCGAAACTCCGTGCTGGCCCGCGCGGGCCGTCGGGCGTTACCGCGACCTCCGCACCTGACCGCAACGCCTCACACATCGCAAGCAATGCGCGCGCGGCGCCGCGGCTGGTCGAGCCGCGAATCGCCGCCAGGCCCAGCCGGTGCGCAATCTGGGCAATCAGCTCGCCATCGCGATGCTCGCTGATCAGAATCCGTATCCCTTGCGAGCGGTGTCTCACCACCAGTGGAAGCATCTGCCCATGCCATAGCGCGAATACAAACGGCGAATGCCTGGCATGAAGACTCTTCCACCCCTCGGCGTTGACCTCGCGCACTCGCCATGTCGCGTACAGCGCTCGTATGACGAGCGGTCCGACCAGCGCTGCAACACGCTGAATTCCCGTCAGGCTGCTCCTGGATTCCACGGGTGTGTTCACCGCGCGAGCCCGGAGATCATCTCGGCGACGCGGCCAGCTGCTCCCGGAGTTCCCAACTGCCCGCGTACCTCGAGCAGGGCAGCCCGTTGCGCGTCGCGGTATTGCTTGTCGTCCAGAAGCCGACCCAGTTCGGTTGCCACATCGTTCGGCCGCAGTGCTCCCTGAACAAATTCGCGCGCAACCTCTCGACCTGCGACGACGTTTACAAGTCCGATATACGGTATCTTCACCACGCGACGAGCAATCGCGTACGACAGTGCGCCGGTACGATACGCAACCGCCATCGGACACTGCGC
>JBDTAZ010000213.1:0-3395 GCA_039924325.1 Gemmatimonadaceae bacterium | reverse complement strand
CGCATCCCGAAGGCTGGTACTTCAGGAGCGATCATCTGCCGTACGCACGTGCTGGAGTGCCTGCACTGTTCTTCACGACGTTGCTACACCCTGATTACCACACGCCCGCTGACGAAGCATCGCGAATTGACTATGTCAAGCTCGCGCGCATGGCTCGGTGGATGTATGCCACCGGTTGGGCAGTGGCGAACACATCGGCGAGGCCAGCGTCGGACCCGGGGTTCAGGCTGGAACGTTAGGTCCGGCGATAGACATCGTGAAGCTTCTGGCGAAGTAACGGTAAATCGCGATCCGTGGCAGCCGTCATGTTCAGGCGGTACCAACTGAATGCGTATCGCGCCGGTTACAACCCCAAAGCGTTGCTCACGCTGATGCGCCCCTTTCCGTAATAAGCAGACTTGTTCTTCCTGGTGAAATCAATCGCTGACTTCTCGATCAGCCGTTTGATGTACTGCGGATTTCCGGTCCCGTATTGCGACATGAGCAATGCAGCGAGACCTGAGACATGTGGCGTCGCCTGGCTGGTCCCGATGTAACCCGTGAGATACGTGCCACTCTGGCAGCCGGCTAGGCCGAGCGCAGTTCCGGTCGAATCGAATACCAAGCGTGTCTTGCTGCAGTACGACCAGACCCACGATGCGATGTCGGGGCCCCACGGCCAATTGGACAACGGATAACCGTCGGCCGCGTCGGCGTTACCACCTGGTGCCGCCACGTCGATCGAATTGCGACCGTAGTTGGTGTAAAAAGCGGGCGTGTTTGGATCGTCGCTCGCCACCGCTGGACCAACCGCGGAAACGCAGATTACATGCGGCGCATCGCAGTAGGCCTCGTACACGTTGCCGTTCTGATCAAGGTTCTCGGCGTCGTTGCCAGCGGCAACCACGATGAGCATGTTCTTTCTGTTGGCGTAGTTGAAAATCCGCTTGATCAGATTGACATATTTGCGATTGCCGGGCTTCGCAAAACTTCCGCCCAGACTCATGTTGGCGATGTTTGCGCCGTGGTCCACGGAATAGAGCACGCCGGTGAGTACTGCGCTGAGAGACCCCGTACCCTGCCCGTTCAGCACCTTGACGCCGATGAGCGTGGTCTTGGAAGTCACACCCGCGAGAGCGACGGCCTTGCTGCTCACCTGTGTGGCCACGTTGGTCCCATGTCCGTTGTAATCCGAGATGTTGTTGCGCGACTGGAAGAAAGCTGCGGTTATCGAATCGTCCGACGGCACGAACGAGACAGACCGGGACAGATCCACGAGACCGTCCAGGTCCGGTGCATCGTAATCGATACCTGTGTCCATGATCGCGACGGTAACTCCTGGTGAGCCGAGCTTGCCAGCGGCCCAAGCCTTGTTAGCGCCGATCAGCCGCATGTTCCATTGAAAGGAATAACGCGCTGCACTGGCGGGGTTGTTCTGGCTGTTTGTGCCGACAGTCGGTGTCGAGGCAAGGTTGAACGTCTCGGGCGCCACCGGTGGGCTCATGGTAATGCTGATGTCCGGCTCGACATCATCCACGCCCTTGATCCCGATCAGTTGGCCGGCATTCACGTCGGATATATTGCTGACGACTGCAAAGCCCGCCGCTGTGTGAACACGATCGAGCTTGCCGCCAAGCTTCGCGATCGTTGTCGCGAGGTTTGCGCCAAAGCCGGCGCTGCTGGCGAGGATATAGCGACCGTTTGTACTGCTCGCCGGTGCAATGTCTCGCGCAGCACTGACAGGCGGGGCTACCGGATGTTGACTGTCCGGTGAGCAGGCGGCGATGGCGAGCAGGCTCGCCAGGACGGAGATGCGGCGGGACCGGTGCGTCAAGATGACCTCGCAGGGTTTGGCGTGCGATCACTGACAATCGAATGCTTAGCGCCAAACTATGTTCCGGCGGAGGCTTGTCAATACAAAATTTATTTGGACAGTTGTTACTCACGGCGTCGGCATGTGTCATCGCCGGCCGCCTTTTCAGGCTTCCTGCTGCTGAGTCCCGAACCGCGATCGCTGGACGAAATAGCCGAAGCCCTGAACGTCAGCAAGGGGAGCGTCATCACTGATGCCAGGCTCCTGCTGCGCCACGGTTGGCTCCGCCGGGCGCGCTAGGCGGGCGATCGAAAGGACTACGATGAGATGGCGCCGAACTTTTTCGCCGGCATTGTCGCGTACCGGCTGGGTCGCTGGGTCGCTGGGTCGCTGGGTCGCGCTGCACGCACTCATCGCGGCATCGTTGCCGGAGCTCCGATCCGAGCCCGAGCCCGTTCTTGAGCGCCTGCGGTACATGGACGAAGCTCAGGGTTTTTTTGTGGACGGATTGCCTCGCCTTCTGGATGAGTGGCGCGGTCGCGGCTGAGAGTCCCCGCCATTGACTTCGACGCGCAATCCCGAAGGTTGCGGTCATGATCACGACCGACGATCTCCGCACGATTCCGTTGTTCGCTGGCATCCCCGAATCCGAACTTGAATCGATTGCGTCGCGCGTTGCGGACGTCGAGCAGCAAGTTGGCGACTGGGCGATTCAGGAGGGTGAAACCGCCTCGTTCTTTGCGTTGCTGGAAGGCCAGCTTGCAGTCCTCAAGCGGTGTGGGGCAAGTCCATAGTGCTTGTTGGCGGCGGCAATTCTGCCGGCCAGGCGGCTATACTCTTTGCCGACTTCGCTTCCCGAGTCTTCATCGTTATCCGCAACACGTCCATCGACGACACGATGTCGCAGTATCTCGTGGATCAGATCAAGCGCAAGAGCAACATCCATGTGAAGGCCGAGTCCGAAGTAATCAGCATGGTCGGAGATGCCCACTTGGAGAGCATCGTGGTCACGCATTACACAATTGGATCGACCGCATCGTACGACGTTGACGCATTGTTTGTCTTTATTGGCGCGGCGGCCGATACCGCTTGGCTACCGCCATCGATTACGCGGGATGAGCATGGGTATGTGTGCACCGGGCGCGACATGCGCGACCTGGAAAGTGATCCGTCGATGCCCAAGTGGCCCGCTGGAGCGCGATCCATACATCCTCGAGACGAGCGTGCCGGGCATCTTCGCGGTCGGTGATGTGCGGCACGATTCGGTGAAACGCGTTGCCTCCGCGATTGGGGAAGGCGGCATGTCGGTCGCGTTCATTCACCGCGTGCTGCACAGTGACGTGTAACCAGATTTACGCTAAGCGCGGCGTCATACGGACCAGAATGCGCGGCGCGCCGCGCACTACTGTGTTTGCCAGTCGCCCGTGATGTCGATCCTTTCGTCCTCCGTACGCTGCTCCGGTTCAGTATTGGGCACCGGGTCCTTGCGGTACAGAATGACCTTCGCGCGCTCTAGCGTAATGAGTCCGCCAGCAAGCATCGCGTCGATCTCGGGGAGCACGGCCTCGATGTGCTCCTGTGTCTCTACGCATTCGATCACCAG
>JBDTAZ010000212.1:0-2980 GCA_039924325.1 Gemmatimonadaceae bacterium | reverse complement strand
TTTCGCACGGCGCAAGACCTGACCCCGATTTTCCCAGCACCCGACCCCAAACGTACCAAACCCAAGCTACTTCGGCGTGACTCTGAACAAACCGCCCGTACTCGTATTCTCGATCATCCACAACGCGCCGTCCGGCGCGACGGCGACGTCGCGAATCTGGTGACCCATGTCCCAGCGCTCCACGGCCGTCGCACCGCCCTTGTTGTCGAACGTGATCCTGACCAGCGCCTTCTTTGATAAACCGCAAACGAACGCCGATCCGTCCCACTGCGGAAACATCTTCCCGTTGTAGAACGTAAGACTTCCCGGTGCGATCACAGGCGTCCAGTAGATAACCGGCTCGGCGAGATCGGGCCGAGTTGTCGGGCTCGGGATGGGCGTCCCGTCGTAGTTCGGCGCGTATGAGACGAGCGGCCAACCGTAGTTCTTGCCCGGCTCGATCAGGTTCAGCTCGTCGCCGCCGCGCGGTCCGTGTTCCATCTCCCACAGCCGGCCGTCCGGCGCGAAGGCCAGTCCGTACGGTGTGCGGAAACCGGTAGCCCACACTTCTGACGGCGTGAGGTTCGGACCGGGGAACGTGTATGTCGACACAACGGGCGCGGTCTTCGCGAGTTCCGTATTACGGGGAGGATTCGTAATCGGAACGGTCGCTGCGCCGATCTTTCCCGCCTCGGGATTGCCGGGCGCGGGTTTCCCGTCGAGCGTAAGTCGCAGGATCTTTCCCAGTGGAGAATTGGGATCCTGGGCAGGCGTCATGCGCTGACGATCACCGACCGTGAGAAAGAGGAAGCGCTTGTCGGGAGAGAACGCGACAGCCGCGCCAAACTGACCGCCCTTGCCGCGGCCGCCATCACGCCAGATCACCTTGAGCCCGTCGAGACTCGCTGAATTCGAACCGATCGAGAGTTTCGCCCGTGCCAGCGCAAGGCTTGACCCACCGTCGCCCGGCTCCGAATACGTCAGATAAACGTTGTGGTCGGTCGAATAATGTGGCGAGAGATAGACGCCGAGCATGCCGCCCTGGCCTTCGGCCAGAACAGCCGGGACGTTGGTCACGGGAGTCTTGGCACCCTGCTGCGTAACGAGCCAAAGCGGCCCAACCTTTTCGGTGATGAGCATCCGGCCATCGGGGAGGAACGCGATGCGCCACGGCAGATCGAACGTCGCCACCTGCGTCATCGTGAATGGCAGAGTAGCCTCGGCCTTCTGCTCGCCCGCATTGACCTGCGCTCTTGCCGCCGTGGATACAAACGTCAGGAGCAGCGCTGCACTCGCGAACAGCTTCATCGGATTTCCTCGTGGGTTGTCGGCCATGACGAAGATTACGGCATGGATGCCACTTTATGCCAGTTCCTGGCCGGAAACGCCGGCACGGCGGGATCGAGCAGTCATTTCCCTGGGGGCCAGGGACGGCGCCGGCATCGTGCTGTTTCGGTGAATATGAGGATGTATTACATTGTCATACATGAACAGTTCAGCGCTTACCATCCGACTCGACCGCGCGCTGGCTCGGCAACTCGCAGCTCTTGCCAAACGCTCCGGTCGGACCCGTAGTGAAGTGGCGCGGGATGCTCTCCGTCGCCAGCTAGCTGTGCTCCAGTTCGAAGAAACACGACGCTCCGTCATGCCATTCGCCGAAGCACGTGGCTATCTCACCGATGAGGATGTGTTCCGCTCCGTATCGTGAGAGCGTGTCTTGACACGAACGTTCTCATCGCCGCATTCGCGACGCGTGGTCTCTGCGCCGACGTCCTCCGCGTCGTGCTCGCCGAACACGAACTGGTCGTCGGGGATGTAATGTTGACGGAGATGCGACGCACACTCGCATCCAAGTTCAAGCTTCCAAGCGAGCAAATCGAAGCGATCGAAGCAGTACTGACTACCGTTCCCATCATTCCCAAGCCGCGTGCCCCAAGCGAACTCGTAATACGCGATGCGGCGGATCGATGGATCCTCGCTACTGCGATTGACGGAGCGGCCGATGTCCTCGTGACGGGCGATGAAGATCTGCTCGTTGTAGCTACGCAGTCTCCGGTCCGAATCGTCACACCTCGCGCATTTTGGGAATTGCTGCGCTCTGGCGCGTGATGGAAACCATCGGCATTTTTCGAGCTGTTACGGAGATAAACCATATGCGGATTCGAGCATTTGCCGCAGTCGCGGCCTCAGCGATTCTTCTGCCTGCGGGCTGCGACCGAGCACCGACGATCAGTCAGGCAACGGTGCCACTAATTGTCGAAGGCGACCGGCCGTTCGTCGAACTCACTTTCCACAAACCCGATGGATCCGTGCGCAAGGCTCGGTTTCTCATCGATACGGGCGGTGGAGGATTCCTGATCACCGAACCACTCGCACACGATCTGGGATTGCGTTGGGGGCCTGTCACACATGAAGAAGGTTCGCAGTTCGGCGTCGTTGTCGGTTCTCCCGACGCTCGCGTTGGTGATTTTCGCCTCAACTTAAACCCTGAGCGCACACTGGTCGTGGTCGGTGCAAGCACGACTCTGCCGCCCGCAGCTCCCGGACACGCCGAAGGGACGATTCCCGGACACGTACTGGCTCAGTACGATGTCGTGTTTGACTATCCAGCAAAGGAATTTACAATCGCACGGCCGAGTAGCCTCACGCATCGCGGTGTGCAACTTCCGATGCCGGTCTCGAAGCCTGCGGGATTTCCGCGAACTGAGGTAGTTGTGGATGGTACCACGTATGGATTTCTCATCGATGCCGGCGCGTCGAACACTATGGTTTCGGAAACCGTGTTGAAGGCGTGGGGCGGCCGCCATCCAGATTGGCCGCGCTACACCGGGGCGCACGGTGAAGCCGCAATGCTCGGCGGGCAGGCGCTCGAGACTCTTTCCCTGCCCGGAGCGCAGTGGGGCTCGATACAGCTGTCCAATTTCGACGTCGTGTCGCAACGCGCGGGTGTCTTCGAGCGCTACATGACCGGAATGATGTCCGCACCGATCATTGGCTCGCT
>JBDTAZ010000211.1:0-24920 GCA_039924325.1 Gemmatimonadaceae bacterium | reverse complement strand
CTTCGCTTGCGCTCACACGCACCGGCGTACCGAATGCTTCGACATTGTTGAGCATGAAGATTGGCGATTCGTTATACCGGAAATTCTTGATCGAGTGAGTGACCTTGCCGTTCTCGATGAGGAACGTACCGTCACGCGTGAGGCCAGTGAAGAGAATCGTACGTTGGTCAACTGGGCGAATGTACCAGAACCGCGTTACGAGGATCCCGCGTTCTGTACTGGCGATCATCTTTGCCAGCGACGAGTCGCCGCCCATCAAGCGCATCGTACCGAAGGCCGACGCGGTGGGCTGCTTGCCCTGTTTCTGAGCCCAGTAGCGATCGTAATTGAGATTCTTGAGGATTCCGTTCTCAATGAAGACGACCTTCTCGGCCGGGAGTCCGTCACCGGTGATGCTGCTTCCCAGGTTATCGGCGGGGTCTGAAACGAGAGTGACGCGCTCATCAGCGACCTTCATTCCGATCTTGTTCCCACCACCTTCCTTGGAGAAGAACGAGCGTCCCTCGTCGGCCGCGCGTGCCTGGGCCGAGAATGCAATGATCGGAATGAGATTTCCCACGGCCGTTGGCTCGAGGACCACGGTGTATCGGCCCGGCTCGACTGCCACAGGATTGCGCGACTTGCCTGCTTTTTCCGTTGCGACTGCACCAACAGCATCGGCGTCGATACCTGACCAGTCGTTTGCATTTGCTCCGCCCCAACCCGAGCCGGTCCCGTCGGGTGTACGCACGGTTGCGGTCATGCTGGTTCCACCAGTCTGCTCGAAGGCGAACAGCCCGTGGGAGTTTGCGAGCGCGCGAGTGCCGACGCGTGACTCGATGTAGCCGGTAGCAATAAAACCGGCGGCACGTGCGCGGTCTGTAACAGCCTTAACGGCACGCGCACGGTCTTCGGCCGTCGGGAACGAGATCGTTTGTGGCGATACCGGTGGATACGTCTGTGGACCGAGATCCGACATGTATTCCGGGTTCGCTTCGCTGAGTCTCGCGAGTTCTTCGGCCTCCTTCACGGCCGCTGCGAGCGAAGCATCGTCAGACTTGTTGGTTGTTACGCTCGCCGAGCGCTTGCCGAACGTGCTCCGCACAGTGATCGTCGTGTCGGTGTCGTTGCCCGCGGTTGACACCTGATTCACAGCAAAGCGGGTGTTAGCGCGAGCGTTACTATCTATATTGATGGCGGTTTCATCGGCCTTGGCGAACGACAGTGCGCGCTTGGCAAGTGCATCTGCCTCCGAGCGTGTCAGGATGCCGGCGGGGGCGCCACCAAATAGCGACTTGGGCTGGCTCATGCCTTTCTCCCGGTGTTGATGACGTTGATGTTGCGGAAGCGACTTGGGACGCAACCGTGACTGATAGCATTAGCCTGACTCGGCTGTCCCTTGCCGTCGCTGAAAGCGCCACCGAGGAAGTACGACTTTTCACCACCGATCATATCGAGGCTGCCCCAGAAGTCCGGAGTGCGCAGCTGGTACGCAACGTCTTTCAACATGCCGACGATCTTGCCTCCTTTGATCTCATAGAAGACCTGGCCGCCGAACTGTGCATTGTAGCGTTGCTGATCAATCGAGAACGAGCCGTCGCCAATGATGGCGATGCCGCGATCGGTTGCCGCGATGATATCCTCGTAGCTGATATCCTTGTCACCGGGCAGGAGCGAGACGTTGGGCATGCGCTGGAATTGCACATCCTGCCATGACTGCGCATAAGAACAACCATGCGAGCGAGTCGGCCTGCCCTGGCTCTTGTACCACCAATCGAGCTGCATCGCCTGCTCGCGAGTCGTCTGGTAATCCTGGAGAACGCCTTCCTTGATGATCATGAACTCATCTGGCTTGACGCCTTCATCATCCCACCCAATCGCAGAGAGCGAACCGTGCTGGGTGCGATCGCCGCGGATGTTCATCAGGGGTGAACCGAACTTCAGCTTACCGAGCATTTTCTCTGGCGGTGCGACGAAACTTGTTCCCGCGTAGTTCGCCTCGAATCCCTCTGCGCGATCGAGCTCGGTAGGGTGAGCGACCGACTCGTGGATCGTAAGCCAGAGATGGGTCGGGTGCAGCACGAGATCATAGCGACCGACATCGACTGATTTGGCGGACAGTTTCTCGACGGCCTCGCTTGCCCATTTTGGTGCCAAGCCGACGAAGTTAACATCGGTTATGTATTCGTAACCAAGACCCATTGGTGCAACGTCGTTGGATTGCCGGGACTGGAAATCGCCCTTTGCAGCGGCTGTAACGTTCATCGACGGCTGCGCGCGGTAGATCGTCTGGACCACGAAGGTGCCATCGCTCGTTGCGAGGGTCTTCTCCTCGCGCAGGAAGAACATGTTCGATGTGACGAAGCGTGCGCCGTTCACCTTCAGTGCCGCAGCATTGGCTGCGAGAAGAAGGTCGACTTTCTCACCGATCGGGACGTCGAAAGGATCGATCTTGATCGGGCTCTTCCACTCACCCGTCGCAACAGTAGTTGGCGCGAGGATGATTGGCTTGAGCTGGACGGTGCTGTTGGCCTTGGCGATAGCCACTGCGTCGCGCGCAACCTGGGCGACAACGTCCTTTGTAAGAATGTTGCTCGCCGCGAAACCCCAAGCCCCGTTGGCCAGTGCGCGAACTCCAAATCCCAGAGTGTCGCTGTCGTTTACACCTTGCAGCTGGTTTTCCCGGGTCCGCACGCCTTGAGAGCGCCGCGCAGAGATCCGAATGTCAGAGTAGCTCGCACCGGCGGCGCGGGCTGCATCTAGAGCGACTTGAGTCAACTCGCGATAGGTGGGGTCGCCGACCGACGGTTGAGCGGCGGCGAAGAGTCGATCGACCGAGCCGAGTCCACGTGTGCCGATGGCACCTGTGGCTGCGACAGCGGAGACCGTCTTGATGAAGTCGCGGCGAGAATTCGTCATTGCGCTGGAGAGAGGGGGAGCAGTGTACAGCTACGTACGAAACATACGAGTTGGTGCGGACGTGTGTTGATACAGAAAAAGCGGCGCACCAGTGCTTGTGTCTCAACCGGGTGCGATTACGAATGTGCCGCTCGAGGTCAAGGCGGTGATTGCGCCAAATTGCGGTGCCGGCTTCCACTCCAGAGGCGGTCGGGGTGTGGCGCCACGTGGTGGCGCGCCGTGGTGTTCGGCAGCAGCGAGGGCGTGATCTTCGGTCGGAAACTCACCCACGCGATAGCCCGGGCGTCCAAACGGCGTGAATGTGAGTACAAATCGAGTCGGCATGGCAGGGCTTAACGGTCATCCGTAAACAGTTTGGACCCAAGATACGCCGTGGGGGCGAATACGTCTATTCCATGGGAGCCCAATGCGGGAACGGGGTTCTCGCGCCGGTTGCCGGGCTGCCGCTACCCTGGGTGGCGCCCAGCCTTCGGCGCGATGCAACCTGCGACTGTACTTCGGGATGAGGACTAGATCCCGGCCTTCGGGGGGATGGCTACTTGATCCCGACAGCCGCCGGTTATGCCCGCGGCGCCCGTCGGGATCACTCGACTACGAGTGTGTTGTAGTGTCCTTGACGGACTTCTTCACGTCATTCCCCGTCTTTTGAAGAGATTTATGCGCATCGTTGGCGGACGAGTGAATGGTCGACTTTGCCGAGCGGCCAACGTGCTTGATTGAACCACTCACATCACGGGCAACCTTGTTCAGGCCACCAGGTTTGTGGTTCGGGTCGTGGATTGTGTCGCCAGTCACATGAGCGAGTTTGGATTTTGCTCCACGGCCCGCTTTTTTGAGCACGTGATGCGTCTTGCTCGCGACGGTCTTTGTGCCCGCTTTCGCGTCACGGCCGACGGTTTTGAGCGTACCGCTTACGGCACGCGCCGCACCGTTGACTCCGCCGTGATGAACGGTGTCCTGTTGAGCAAGCAATGGCGTAGTGCAAAGTGCTCCTGCCAGGGTCGCGACTGCAATCAAAATGCTGGATCGAAACATGGATTCTCTCTGGATTGGGTTCGCGCGATGCGGGGCTCCGGGGCGCCCGCCCATCACTTCGAAAAGCGAATCGCTTGCCAAACAGTTCGAGATACGTCGGCGACTCGACGACCAGTCGTTTCCGAACGAGCGTTCGGTTACTTGCAAACTACCCACGTGGAGCGCATCGTCTGGCATGAGATTGACTTCGATTTCGGCGACGGCGGTTCTTTCTGCGTTTGCATTGGCAGCCTCGCTTGCGGGGCAGCAGCCAGAAGTGTCACGAGGGACATCGGCCCCCACCGCGCGGATGAGTGCCCTTATGGGGGCCGGCGTCTCGCGAGGATTGGCTGAGTACCGCGCAGCTCGGATTAGCGACGTGCGGTATGATCTCGCGCTCGACGTGACGGCGCAGGACACCGCCCACGGCGCAGTAACAATCACGTTCACCCGCTCTGGCGCGGGCGACGCCATAGTTGATTTTCGCGGTCCGGAACTCGGCGCGATGGCGTTGAACGGACACGCGTTGCCACGGAGCGCGAGCAACGGGATGCACATACGGCTTCCCGCGACAATGCTCGAGCGGGGAGTGAATCGCGTTGCGATCAAGTTCGCGGCGCTCATTGCGCCGGCTGGCGCCAGCGTGATCCGGTATCACGATGCAACGGACGGCGCCAATTACCTCTACACGTTACTAGTACCAGCTGACGCGAATCAGTTATTCCCATGTTTTGATCAGCCCGACATCAAAGCGCGCACTTCGCTCACGCTGACGATTCCCGGAGCGTGGAACGCGGTTGCGAACGGCACGATAGTTAGCAAACAGAATTTGGGCGCGAACGAAGTCGTGCATTTTGCACAGACCAAGCCGATGAGTACGTATCTCATCGCATTCGCCGCCGGCCCATGGGCGCGAGTAACGCGCGCAGTCGACGGACGACCGATCACTATGTATGTACGAGCGTCGCGCGCTAAAGAAGCTGAGGCTGACTCGCTGATAGACGCGAATGGTCGGGCGGTCACGTGGTATGCCCAGTACTTCAATTTTGCTTTTCCGTGGCCCAAGCTTGATTTCGTACTGGCGCCGGCCTTTCCGTTCGGCGGCATGGAGCACCCCGGCGCGATCTTCTACAACGAGAACAGCTTCATCTTTCGCGAACGTCCGACGCGGCCTCAGCGAATCTCGCGTAATGCGACGATCTATCACGAAGTTGCGCACCAATGGTTTGGCGACCTTGTGACTATGAAGTGGTTCGACGATCTGTGGCTGAAGGAAGGGTTCGCGACGTACATGGCGGCAAAAATGCGCGCGGCGCTGGAGCCCAACTCCGACGCGTGGGAGACGTTTTACCTCGGGAACAAGCCGACCGCTTATGGCGTCGACAGGACAGAGGGCACCACTCCTATCTGGCAGACATTATCGAACCTGGATCAGGCAAAGAGCAACTACGGCGCGATCGTTTACAACAAGGCTCCCGGTGTCATCAAGCAGCTGAATTATCTCGTCGGAGACACAGCATTCCGAAACGGCCTACACGACTATCTCGTGCGACATGCGTACGGCAACGCGACCTGGCAGGATCTTCTCGCATCCGTTGGCAATGCCGCGAAGCAGCCATTGAAGGCTTGGGGTGAAGCGTATATCCTGCGCCCCGGCATGCCGGTAATCGACCAGCACGTAACGCTCATCAATGACTCGCTTGTGAGCATTTCGCTCGCACAGCACCCCGCGCAGAAGATTTCCGGTCCCGGACCGTGGCCGATCCGAACGCAGGTCATGGTCCGATATCCCGATGGGCGGACCGATCGCATGCTCGTAAATCTGACGACCGACAGTACCGTTGCCAGGTTTGCCGCCAGGATGCCCGCACCGGATTTTGTCTTTGCAAACGCCGGTGACAATGCTTACGCCCTTGTGATACCAGACTCAGCGAGTGCGCGCTGGCTGGCCGACAGCGTGGAGGCGCTTACTGATCCCCTAAACCGCGCGATGGGGTGGGATGCGTTGTGGGAACTCGTGCGGCGTCGGCGGATGAAGCCGATTGAGTTCATCGCCATCGGCGAAGCGGCGCTGCCCAATGAGCGCGACGAACAGATAGTTGGCGCGCAACTGCGGCATATCTCGCGCGCGGCAGACGCATATCTCTCCCCGGCGCAAAAGGCCAGCGTCCTTCCCGGACTCGAGACATCGTTGCGCGAAGTAGCCAGCGATCCGAACCGGCCCTACGAAATTCGCAAGCCCAACCTGGATGCACTGATCCGCGTGACGCAGACGCCAGAGGGACTTCGATACCTCGACGGGCTTCTCGACAGCGCGACGGCGGCGGGCTCGCCGCTCCGCGCTCCAACGCGGTGGGCAATCGTGACGCGGTTAGTCGCCACCCGCTACTCGACTGCCAGCACGCGACTCGCGCAGGAAACCAGATCGGATTCCACGAGCGAGGGCAAACGATACGCATTCATCGCCGGTGCGGCGGTACCGGACACGACCGTCAAGCGGGAGTATTTCAATCGCTATCTAAGTGATCCGGGATTGAACGAAGAGTGGGCAACATCGAGCCTCGGCGCATTCAACGAATCCGATCAACAGGCGCTCACGGTCAAGTACCTCAAACCCGCGCTCGACACGCTCCCGTGGCTGCAGAAGAATCGTCGCATCTTCTTCATCGGATCGTGGCTTGGCGGGTTCATGGGAGGACAGTCGTCGCCTGAAGCGGTCGAGACCGTTCGCACCTTCCTTGCTTCCAACCCGCAACTTGGCAAGGATCTGAGAGAAAAGATCCTGCAGGACCTGGACGAACTCGAGACGACTGTCGAGATCCGATCCGGCGCGATAGGCGGAAAGCCATAGGGTCGGCAACGCCGCATCGCCATTAGCGACGCAAGCTCACGTTACCGAAAACGCAACGCGCCCAGATCACTGAAAATGCGATCTGGGCGCGTCGAACTAACTGGGTCCAGCAGTACTTCGTCTATCTACTTCTTGAAGAGCTTGGCGTACTCGCCGTAGCCTTCAGCCTGCAGACTATCCGCGGGCACGAAGCGAAGCGAAGCGGAGTTCATGCAGTAGCGATTGCCAGTGGGCTTTGGCCCGTCGTCGAAAAGGTGGCCCAGATGCGAGTTGGCGTGCGCCGATCGTACCTCGGTTCGTGCGTAACCAAGTAGGTGATCGGTGTCGGTCTTGATGTTCGCCGTAACGAGCGGCTTGGTGAAGCTGGGCCATCCCGTACCGGAGTTGAACTTGTCAGCCGAGCTGAAGAGCGGCTCGCCGGAGACGATATCGACGTAGATCCCGTCCTTGTGATTGTCCCAGTACTGGTTATGAAACGGTGTTTCAGTAGCGGCCTTCTGGGTCACAGCGAACTGTTCGGGCGTGAGCTTGGTCTTGAGCTCCGCATCGGAAGGCTTTGTGTAGCTAGCCATGGTTTTACTCGAGAAGTTCTGCGCATGGGCGGCCGGTACGCCAAGTACCGAAGCCACAAGACCGAACGAGACGCCGAGCGCGTAGCGATTGAGTTTGAACATTTTTGCTTGTCCTGTAGCGTGGTTGGGCGGCGCGGAGAACGCTGCCTTTGATTCTACACTATGTACGCCAGGACTCGCAAAACGGTTCTCTCGGACTACGACTTGCCGGGGCCGGCCAGGATGGTCTCGAACAGGCTGAGAGCTCTGGGGTCGTTGGATTGGCCAAGCCAGAATAGTGCCTTTTTCCGTACGGACGGATCCCGGTTGGTCTGTGCCACATGAATGAGAGCTGGGACGCCCTCATCCTTCGGACGCTGAGAAAGCGCAAAAACCGCACTTTCGCGAACCGCCCTGTCCACGGTGTCCTCCGCTACAAGGTTGGCAAGGTTCGCTGTTACGGCATCGCCAGCCATCTGCCCGAGCCAGAACACCGCGTCGCGACGGGTCTCCCCGGGAACCGCAGCTTCGCGGGCAATCTGCATGAGCGATGGCCAGATCGTGACGCTGTCACCGAGTGTCGCGGGGAATATCGCCTTGTGCCCGATTGACGCCGGCGAACGTCGTGCAAGTGAGACCAGATAGTCTGCGGCAGACTGCGATGAGACGGATCCAAGATCGGTGACACCACTCGCGGGCCGCCAGCGACCCCCGACGTAGGATCGAAGCCCGCTCTCGGCGTGATCGCGCACGTCCATCACGACACGAACCGGGCCGTGGCCGCAGTCGCCATCCCATTCGACGTCTGAGTTGCTTCCGGCGCTTCGGTTTGACGAATTGCTCCCGACGTAGACCGAATTGCCCGAGCCGCACACTTCCGGCCGCGCCGCGAAGCTGAAGCGAACGGTGCCATTCGGAGCAGCATGAACGCGATCGGCGATGGACTGTCCGCCTTGGGCGCTGATGACTACCGGAGCCAGAAACAGGCCTGCGGAAATAACAGCTCGGACACTTAAACGAAGCTGTGATTTGATCATCTGTCGATAACCTCAGTGAGAGCCTTCATCGCACGCGGGTCGTGCGACTGTCCCAGCCAGAACAACGCTTTCTTGCGGCTATCTGCATCCTTGTCGGATTTCGCGATGGAGATCAACTTGTCGAGCGCGACTGGATCGCTGCTCTGTGAAAAGACGAAGATCATCTGCTCACGCAGCTCACCGGCAGGAAGCTGGTCGTACATCTTCACGAGTTCGCTCATCGATGTTCCCGCCTGACCAGCGTAGAATAGCGCCTTCTTGCGCAAGTCCATGCTCTCGGTGGAGCGCTGCGCGATCTGCATCAGCCAGGATGAACGATCCGATTGCTTCCCCTGCGACACGCTGAATAGAATCTTGTCCTTAAGCGCATCGTTATTGATCTTGCCATAAAGGTCGCGAAGGTACGCCGCGTTCTGCACACCTTCCTTCTGCTGGCCAAGCCAGAAGATCGCTGTCTCACGGAGCGGTACCGGCTGAGATGCGTCGGCCGCGAATGTGCGAAGCACACTGGATCCCTGCGCGCCGCTGGATTGAGAGAGAGCGAAGAGCGCCTTTTTGCGCAGTTCCGTATCCGTTGATTTTTCGAGAATCTGAGACAACACTCTTACTGAGCGATCGCCCGGCACCTGGGACATCCAGAAGACCGCCTGCGAGCGCACTTCGGCATCCGGATCACTCTGCGCGACACGGAGGAGTACATCGGCCGCTTGAGGAGACTGTTTCTGCGCGACCAGGAAGACGGCCTTTCGACGCAGCGACGCAGAGCACTCGTCTCTGCGCGCGAGGACTTTTTCGAGAATGGGTTCTGCCCGATCGGCGTCCATCTGCAGGAGCGCGTTCAGCGCCGCGACGCGTTCATCGTTGTCTTCGGCCGGACATGCGCCGGAAGCGGAACGCTCATTCCTTACACTGACGGCGGTGCTCGACGCCTGTGCAGCGATAGTCGCGGCGCATGATGCGTCGCCCTGCTTCGCCAGCTCGCCGCAGATTCGCGTGGACAGAGTTGCGGCGTCACTGCGATTCCCGAAGTTCGGGAATCGCCGTAGCAAGGACGCGAGCGTCTCGTGCGCCGATCGCATTGATCCGGTGTTTCCGGAGCGGTACTGTGCGAATGCTTCGTAGTACATCGCATCTGGAAGAAGCGTCGATTTGGGGTAGCGAGTTCCGATGTCATGGAACATCCGCGCGGCGTTGTCATAATCTCCGTTCGTCAGCGCCGCGCGAGCTGCACGATACAGCGAGTCCGCGGGATCCAGCGCCAGAAAAGACAGCGGAGAATGCGTCGCGATGTTTGCATGGCTCACAATCATGGAAGCGACGGCGCGTGGCAGATCCGACGTCGGCAATGCGCGAGCCGGCGAGATTGGAGAGGCGATGGCGATCGCAGATGCGATGGCAGCGCCAGCAAGTTGAAATTTCATATCGATCAGTCCGATTAAAGTGTCGAAGCAGCGCCGGCCGGTACTGCTGTCCGGAGCCGGTTGATTACAGCGCTGTGTTGCATGGATCCATCGAGACTTTCTCGATCGATCGGAGTATTCGCGGGCGAAAGTTGAGTCATCTGCACCAGAATCAATTCCAGATCCTGGAGCAGTTTCTTGCGTGCGGGATCTGTCGCGGCGGGCGAGTCAATCAGGAGCCGCGTCTGTGTTAGAAGCGAACGAGCCCAGGCGGCCAACTGAGCATCGTTAGTCGCATCGTGCTGTGTGGTCTGATACGAGGTCAGGAGCGCCTCGACGGCAGTAAAATGTCGAACCGTTGCGAGCGAATAGGCGGTCGAGCGGGCGCCGTCGCTGGGATTCGAACCGACATTTCTGCTCGCGTATGCGCCGTTTGCCGATGGACGTGACGTTGGAGTAACCGGTTCGACCTCGGCGTGCGCATCTGGCGAGACGCTGTCAACTTCTCCGGCGTTGCCGCCAGCCGACTTTGTTGATGCAGTTTGCGGGAGTGAGGTACGACTCCCAATAATCGGCTGCGCAGAAGTTGCCGGCCCTACGAGCCCGCGCGAGTGCAGTTCGACTCCCATTCCGATGCCCGCGGCGAGCAGCACGACTGCCGCAGCCATCAGTGTGATTGATGGCCAGCGTCGCGCCGGTTTCTGCGACCCGGTGCGCTGAATCTGATGCCACATCTCTTCCCGGGGAACAAAGCCCGTCGGGCGGTTGTAGTCGCCACCGAAGCGAGTTATCAACGTGTCGAGTTCGGCTTCACCCATGGCGTCCGCGCCTGGCTCTTGAGAGTTGTTGTCCGAATGCCTGATGTCATCATTCACTGCTCTGCCCTCCTGAAGTGCTTGAGCGATTCGCGCAGCTTCGCGCGGGCGCGGAACAATTGCCCCTTTGATGTCGTCTCGGCGACGCCGAGTGTTCGAGCAATTTCCTGATGCGAGTAACCTTCGATCTCGTACATCACGAAGACCGTTCGATATCCGTGCGGAAGTGCATCGATGGCCGCATGAAGGCGTTCGCGCAAATCGACATCCGCGTTGTTGTCGACTCGACCGATATTCGCAGCTGATTCGAGCGGTACGTGGCGCTGGTCGGAGCGGGCCTGTTTGCGAAGTGCACCAAGTGCCATCGAAACGGCAATACTGTGCAGCCAGGTACCCAGCGATGATTCATGTCGAAACTCTCCAAGCCTGTCGAAGGCGCGAATGAAAGTTTCCTGCGTTATATCGCGGGCGACGTCGTCGTCGCCGGCAAACCGAAACGCGACCCGGTAAACGGCATCAACGTGCTTATCGTAGAGATCTCGTTGCGCCGCAGAGTCTCGCGATGCCGCGCGCCTGATGAGCTCTCGCTCTGATCGCTCAGTTGTGATGTCGGTTACGGGTGCCGTCATTGTCTTTTCTTGGACGGCGGAAGCGGCTCAGAGGTTGTGCGAGTGTCGGATACCGGGATAAAACAGAGGCGACAGCTCGAATCGAGTGCCGCCTCCGCGTTGAGTCGCTGATGGTCCTCGGATATGACTGCCGCCTGAGTCACGTACGAATCGACAATCGTGAGGGGGCGCATCCAATCATCATAGCGATATTCGAACGAGCGCTCGAACCGTCATCCCCAACGACACTCTCCTAACGATCGCGGCCGCCGGATTGGCAACCAGCGCTAGTGCATGTCCGGCGCTGGTCCAGTTCTGATCTTGGGGGCACGGAGGAGCAAAATCGCCGGTGAAACGACCACAAATGTGAGCATGATCATGATCCAGGCGTCGTTGTAGCTCAACATCGCCGCCTGACGCGTGACTGCGCCGTCGAGCATGCCGTACCACGTCTGTAACGCAGTGACGGCCGGCATGCCCTGCGCGATCAAGCCGCTTACTACGCTGTGTTGCCGAGCAATCAACGCGGGATTGGTGTTGTACAGGTTTGAGACCAGATCCGCGCGGTGGATCGCCGTATGGGTGGTCACGTAGGTGCTCAGGATCGCTATTCCAAACGACCCACCGAGCTGCCGCGAAAGGTTGATCAAGCCAGACGCCTGCTGCGCTTCACTCGGCTCCAGTACCCCGTACGCGACGTTGTTGATAGGCGTGAACAGGAATCCGAGTGCCAGACCGCGGTAAATGAGCGCGTATCTCACATCCGACTCTCCCGCCTGCGGAGTTAGATGCCCGAGCTTCCACATGCTGACGGTGAAGATCGAGATCCCGATCACGATCAATATTCGACCATCGACCATCGGCTTCGCGCCGTTCAGCAGCTTGCCGCAGATAATCGCTGCGATGGCGGTCGCGATGCCGCCTGGGAGCAGCGCCAGGCCGGTATCGAGCGGAGTCAGCCCAAGTATGGTCTGTGTGAACAGAGGAAAGATGAACGTCCCGCCGTAGAGGCCGAAACCAAGAGCGATGAACAGGAAGATCGAGGCTGAAAGCTGCCGGTTCTTGAGGACGCGAAAATCAACGACTGGATGCTTGTTCCGAGAAGACAGCTCCCACCACAACATGGTGGCGATGCAACCACCTGACAGAATGGCCAATCTCAGGATGAACGGATCGGAGAACCAGTCGTTCCGGTTTCCTTCCTCCAGCACATACTGGAGCGAACCCACCCCGACCATTAGCAGGATGATCCCGAGGAAATCGATCCCCCCTTCCCTGCCCTTGGAACCGGGCGGATCGTGCAGAAAGGTTGTTACAAGGAACGCGGAGACGATACCTATCGGGATGTTGATGAAGAAGCACCAATTCCAGCTATAGTTATCGGTGATCCATCCGCCAAGTGTCGGACCCAGCGTCGGCGCGACGATGATTCCAAGGATGAAAATGGCCTGAACCAGTCCCTGCTGATCACGCGGGAAAATCTGACGGATCGTCGCCTGTGCGGTGGAGAGGAGCGCGGCACCACCGGCGCCCTGCACAATCCGCCAGAAGACGATCTCTGACAGGCTCGTCGACGTCCCACACAGGAACGAGGCGACGACGAATATAATGATGGACGCCGTGAGGTAATTACGTCGGCCGAAAGTCTCCGTAAGAAACGCCGTCAGCGGTAGCACGACGACGTTTGAGAGGATGTAGCCGGTGAGGACCCAACCTATTTCCTGGAGCGTGGCTCCCAGGTTTCCGGCCATCTGTGGGAGCGCGACGTTTACGATCGTCGTGTCCAGGACTTCCATTATCGCGGCCGTGATGAGGCCGAACAGGATTATCCAACGGTACGGATTTAGATCTTCTGACGCGGAAATTGCCGAGGGTGTGTCCGTTGCAGTCGCCATAGTTCCAATGAAGAAAAACGGCGACCGCCGATTGGGCTAGTGGGTGGTCGCAGATCCTTGCGTTTGGGCCGACAGATTCTGGACGAAGAACTCCATCATCCGGTCGGTATTGAGCGCCGAGTGACCCTGATCCGGGCCTACCTGGACCTCGAAGTTCTTACCGGCCTTCTGCAGCGCCTGGATCATCTGCATTGCGTTGGAATTGTGCACGTTGTTATCGGCCGTGCCGTAGTAGATCATCAAGCGGCCCTTCAGATCGCCGGCGTAGGTCATGGCACTCCCCGCGTCGTAGCCGGCCTGGTTTTCCTGCGGAATCCACATGTAGCGCTCGGTGTAGATCGTGTCGTAATTCCGCCAGTCCGTCGGCGGAGACATGCTCGACGCAGCCGCGAAAAGTTTTGGGTAACGGAGCAGTGACATCAGCGATGCGTAGCCGCCATACGACGTTCCGAAGATTCCGACACGGGTGCTATCGACGTACGGGCGTGAATCAAGCGCACGAACGCCAGCCGCCTGATCGTCGATTTCGGTGATGCCTAGCTTTTCGTAGATCGCGTCGAGGAATCGCTTGCCGCGACCGTCGGCGCTTCGCGAGTCGAGTGTTGCGACAAGGAAGCCCAACTCGGTCAGCCGGCTCGGCAGCGAGAATGCCTCACGTGCGCCGTTGGTGTTAGGGCCGCCGTATACGCTCACCAGAAGCGGATAGCGTTTGTGAGGATCGAAATTGGACGGGAAATTCAACATTCCGTACAGCACCGTCGTGTCGTCGGCAGCCTTGTAGCTGAAGACTTCGACACGCTTGAGACCCAACTCGTCGAACTTCGTCACGTCGCTTTTGGCGATTTCAGCAACCAGCTTCCCATCAGCCGTCCTTAGTAACGCGACGGGTGCCTTATCGTGCGTCTGCGCGATATCCACGAAGTGCTTGCCGTCGGGCGCAAAGCTCACGGAGTGATCGAACGCGGGATCGGTGAGCCGGCGGTCGTTGCGTCCAGCGAGAGTCACGCTGTGCAACTGGAGCTTCATCGGATTGTCGCCGTCGTGCGCCATGTAGTAGATGAGACCGGCTTTCTCATCCACATGATCGATCTCCTGGGCATCGAAGTTGTTTGCCGTGAGTGTAGCAAGGAGTTTTCCGCTCAAGTCGTAAAGGTAGTAATTCCTGAATCCGTTTCGCTCC
This sequence comes from Gemmatimonadaceae bacterium, assembly GCA_039924325.1. Lineage (GTDB taxonomy): Bacteria > Gemmatimonadota > Gemmatimonadetes > Gemmatimonadales > Gemmatimonadaceae > Fen-1247. Next base: position 10,671 of record JBDTAZ010000211.1, on the reverse strand, counting down.
GATTCCCAGATAAAACGCTTTCCGTCGGCGAGATACCGCATCTCGGGAATATTTGCTACCCAGCTCGCAGGCCACTCGTCGCGGACGACTGCCCTGCACTTACCGTCGCTTGGATTGCACGCCGCAAACTCCAGAATATTCTGTTTGCGATTTGTGCGATTGAAGGTGAGATCTTTGCCATTCGGGCTCCAGCTTACGTGGTACACGTACTGTCCGACTGCTGTGTTGTCGAACGGCTTGCCGTCGCGGACGTCGATTCTCTTAGTTGTTTTCGTTGCGACGTCGTAAACGAAAATGTCAACGACTGGATTTGGGACGCCGGGCTGCGGGAATGCTTCGACGTCGAGCGTTGTATGCAATTTTGTCTGATCCAGCGCTATGTAATAGTCCGGAACCTTGCTCTCGTCGAACCGATAGTAAGCGAGCTTTGAGCCGTCGGGCGACCACCACATGGCAGTACGCTGTTCGAGTTCCTCGCCGTAGACCCAGCTCGCGGTTCCGTTCTTGATGCGGTTGGGAACACTGCCGTCGGTCGTAAGCTGGATCTCGTTGGCTCCGCTGGCGTCGCTCAGCCAGACATTTCGGTCGCGGTAGGTAGCCTTGAGCTTTCCGTCAGGAGAAACCGCGGTCTCAAACTGGCGGCCGCGGCCTGGCCCTCCGGCGAACCGTGCTCGGCGAGCGGCCATTTCGGCCATCACGTCCACATCGCCGGTAGCTGTAGCGGTGCGACGCACCACGTCATAATGGTAGTGCTGGCCGGCGAACTCGTAATTGAATGCCGCGCCCTTATCGACCCAGACGGGATCGATAGCGGCGCTCGTGACCGATCCAGATGCCTCGGTGGCCATTTGCCGATACCGCGCGTATTCCGGCATCTCCTTGAGTTGATCCTGGCTTCGAGCGGCAGCGGGCGCCATCGCGATGGCGGCCGCGGAAGCGAGCGTACCAAGGATCGAAAGGCGGCGGAATTCGGTGGATTTGTGCATTCGGCGAATCTTCAGAATATTGGGGACAATAGCCCGTGAGGAGCTGCTGGCTGTTTCATTTACGCGGCGCCTACCCGTTCCGCTCATTTGGACGCAAATTAGGCGGCAGTCGCATTTGGTCACGCTATACATCTATGAGGTACGCCATGGTTAGTCGGTCGCTTGCCCTAATGTTGCTCCTTCCACTGGCTTCGGTACCAGCCGTAGCCAGCGCGCAGTCAGGGACCGCGCCGAGCAGCATGGAGACCTCCACAATATCAACGGCTCCGCCGGGGCGCGACCCCAATCAGCCGATCGATGTGGAGTACACCAAGAAGATTCACGAGTACACGACGGAATCGTTCTTTTTGTCGCCGCTTGTAGACTATCTACCGGCATCGAAGACCGTTCCAACGCCAAAGGCGGTACTCGGAGACATAGCCGGGGCGCGCGATAATCTTCCATACTCCAAGGAAGTCTACGCGTACATGCGCATGCTCGCGAAGGCGAGCCCTCGCGTCAGGGTGTACAGCATCGGCAAGACTGAAGAAGGTCGCGAGATGATCGTCGTCGCTGTCGCATCGGAGTCATTGCTCGCAAAGCTCGACGAAAACAAGGCGAAGCTAAGCAAGTTGGCCGACCCTCGTACCATCAATATGGATGACGCGCAGGCCGCGAAGATCATCGACGACGTCGCGCCTGTCTACTACATCACCGGCACGATCCACTCCACCGAATCAGGTGCGCCAACTGCGCTGATGGAGATGGCGTATCGCCTGGCCGTCGACGAAAGCCCTTACATCCAGAACATCCGCAACAACGTCATAACGCTCATCACGCCGATCGTCGAGGTCGATGGCCGCGACAGGATGGTGGACGTCTTCCGCTGGCACATGGCGCATCCCACCGAGACAGCTCCAAACTTGCTCTACTGGGGCCACTATGTCGCACATGACAACAACCGTGATGCGATGGCTCTGACGCTGGATCTCTCGCGCAACGTTCTGGATACGTACGTTGGGTGGCGCGCGATGGTGCTGCATGACTTGCACGAGTCAGTTGCGTACCTGTACGACAACACGATTGGCGACGGCCCGTACAACGCGTGGCTGGACCCGTTGCTCACAAACGAATGGCAGATGTTCGGCTGGAACAACGTGCAGGAAATGACGCGCATGGGAATGCCGGGCGTCTTCGCGCACGGTGAGTTCGATACATGGTCGCCTGGATATCTGATGTTCATGGCCGCGACGCATAATGGAATCAGCAGACTGTACGAAACGTTTGGGAATGGAGGCACCGCGGAGACACTTGAGCGCACTCTGCCGCCGAGTGAGACATCAAGGACGTGGTACCGCCAGAACCCGCCATTGCCGCGGGTCATGTGGTCGTTGCGCGACAACAACAATTATGAAGAGACCGGATTGCTGGTATCGCTCAGCTACTTCGCGAACAATCGCCACCAGTTCCTCGAGAATTTCTATCAGAAGAGCAAGCGTTCGATTCTCAAGGCGCACACTGAAGGACCGGCAGCTTATGTCTTTTCCGCTGCGGATCCTCGTGTTGGCACGCAGGCAACTCTGTTGCACATACTACAGTTGCAGCACGTCGAGATCTCCCGCGCGACAGCCCCGTTCAGTGTGACTATCCCTGCCAGAAAGAGCAAGGCGAAGCGTGGCGCATCGGCCGACACGGGAAGTGCAGCGAAGTCGGAAACACGGAGCTTCCCTGCCGGCAGCTACATCGTCCGCATGGATCAGCCGTATTCGCGAATCGCGGACGCGCTGCTCGATTACCAATACTGGAGCCCGGACGATCCGCAGAAGACGCCATATGATGACACTGGGTGGACTTTTCCGGAGAATTTCAACGTACAGTCAGTGCGCGTTGTCGATCCAGCTGTCTTGAGTGTTCCGATGGAACCTGTAACGGGCGAGATCTCGGCGCCTGGGGGAGTCACCGGCAGCGGGTCGGTGTTTGTAGTCAACAACAACGGCGATAACGCTTTGACCACGTTGCGCTACCAGCTCAAGTCAGCCGACTTCCAGGCGGCCGAAGATCCATTCGAAGCGGCTGGCAAGTCATTCCGCCGGGGATCGTACATCATCCGAAACGTCAGCCAGGGAGACCTGAACAAAGCCACGAAGGAGTTGGGCGTTACGGCCTACGCAGTTGCATCGGCCCCATCGGTCAAGATGCATCCGGCGCGTGCTGCTCGCGTGGCAATACTGCACACTTGGAGCAGTACGCAGACGGAAGGCTGGTGGCGCCAGGCATTTGATGTTGCGCACATCCCGTTCAGCTACATCAGCGTGCAGGATGTAGCGAAGGATCCGAACCTGAACGCGAAATATGACGTCATACTTTTCCCGCCATCAGGCAACGTGCAATCCATTGTTCAGGGGATGCCGATGTGGCGCAACCCGATGCCGTGGAAGAAGACCGCGCTCACGCCGAACCTCGGCGTTTGGGGCCAGACTGATGACATCCGGCCGGGCCTGGGCCTTGATGGCGTCCAGAACCTCCAGAATTTCGTTTCGAAAGGAGGTGTGCTCGTCGGAGTTTCCAGCACGGCGGACTTCGCCATCTCTTATGGATTGGCGGACGGCGTGTCGAAAAACAGTACTGGCAGAGGAAAGATTGTTGGCAGTCTGCTCCGCACACGGATAGTTGACGACGCAAGCCCGTTAGTGTACGGCGTTTCCGACAGTCTCGCGGTTTACAGCGAGGATGGCGAGAGCTTCAGTGTAAGCAACACCCGTGGTGGCCGAGGCGGCGGACGTTTTGGAGGGGGCGAAGCCACGCGTGCGACGGGGCGCGGAACTGTAGACGATCCGGATGTTGTACAGGGGCGGCCAAAGCTCGCCGAGCGAAACATGGCTCCGGTGACGCCATCAGTTGAACCATGGCAGGCAACTCCGATTACGGATGAGCAACTGCGCAATCCGCTGTCCGTCATTCCGCCTGATCAACGACCACGCGTCGCCTTGCGCTTCACCGATCAGCACGACCTTCTTGTATCGGGCTTACTCGACGGAGGCGGTGACCTCGCGCAGAAACCCGTTGTCGTGGATGTGCCGGTACAGAAGGGTCACGTTGTGCTGTTTGCCAACAACCCGATTTATCGCGGCGAGACGCTGGGGGCGTACCCACTGGTATTCAACGCGATACTGAACTTTGACAACCTGAACGCGGGCCGCAAACTGGACGACAAGTAGACGACCACCGGTTACAACGACAGTAGTCAGGAAGGCCAGCAGATCATTTGCTGGCCTTCCTCGCGTGTGCCCACTTTGCCGTCCAGTTGACGCGACCGCTCTGTCTTGCGGCGATCTGGATGATGCGCACGCCGCCAACACGCGACGACGTCACAGATTCGGAAGGATCTGAATGCGCCGAGTCGAAAAGCCATCCATCCGGTTCGGTTGTGTAGATCGTGTACTTCTCGTTTGCAACGACATCGCTGACGCCGCTCAGTTCGCCATCTGACCATCTCAGATCGCTCAGGTTCGGACCTCCGCAACTTACATGACGAGATGTCGACAGGAATTGTGGGTGCGATTCCCTCTGATGAATGCAGAATACCTGCACGCCGAACGTGGAGTCGATCGGCCCCGGCGAGAAGGTATGGGAGAACGGTTCCTGCAGTGCATGAGACCAGAATTCAAACGCGACGTACTGGCTATCTGGCGCCAGCCCCAGTTCCGAGAGTGGGATTGTCGCGGCACCCCCCGGAATTCTCGCGAGGACAGTCCAGCGTCCGAAGGACCTGTTCATGTCCAGCAAGTAAAGGGTCGCCGCCGGTCGTTGATCTGCTTCGAACGGACGCGGGCCAGCCCCACTTAGCTCCACAGCGGCCCGCGGCAGTTCCGCCGACCGCGATGGGTCGACGTCGTACAACTGCTGAGGCAACGTAAAGAGAACCGGTGCCGCCGCGCGCGCTATCTGGACGCGGCTACTGGCGTAAGTCTGCGCTCGATCCGTGAGCATGAGGATTGAGCCCGTAAGTGAAGTGAGCGAAGTCGATCTGTACGCGTCGGAGCGCGTCAACTGAACGTGATCGGGATCATTCCGCCAGACGACGTTGTTGAAGGAATTGTACTGTGCAAAGCCGCCATAGCCGAAGCCATCATCGCCGAGGCGCGTTGCGTCGATGATGCCAATCAGCTCCGGGCGAGGACCCCAGGAGGCGAGCAAGTATGACGTGGGGCCGATTTCGTCGCGTATGGATTGAACGAAGTTTCTATAAACGTTCACAATATCAAGTTTCTTGTATGCGAAGAAAGCGGCGTGGCTATTGTAGCCTTCATAGCGCAGGTGTCTGAGCGCGTCGACCTTGAAGTAGCGCCAACCTTCCTGGGCGAGCCCCCGATAAACGGGACGGACAAGCGTGTCGAGCGTCGCAGAATTGGAACCATCCATCACGAAACCAATCCAGTTGCCGTACGCCGGGGCACCGGACGAATCGCGCACGAAATACCGCGGATGCGCACGAGCCCAACCGGGGTCGTGGAATGTCACGTTGGTCCAGAGACCGGGTGTCAGGCCGCGCGAGGATATGTACTTGCTGAGGTTACCCAATCCGGCTGGAAACTTCGAGTTGGCATTGAGCCAGTGGTCTGGCACCCCGATTGGAAGCTGCTGGAAACCGTCGTCGATCTGCAGCACGTGATAGCCGTATGGCTCGAGCGAATCTGCGAGAATATCGGCAACGCGCTCGACATCGTCCTGAGTGACGCTGTCCCGGTAGGCGTACCACGAACTCCAGCCCGCGACGGACTCGCGTTTTACGCGATACGTCCAGGGCCGAAACGCCGCGAGCCCCCGGTGGCGACTGTAGTAGCGAGGCCGGAAGCGCAATTCAATCTCGGAGCCCGTCGCTGCTACTCCGAAAGTGCCGCTGTCCGACATTTCCCGTAGCGGCGTTACCGTGACCTGAGCCGGATAGTCGACTGACACGACCCAATCCTTTGCGCGATCGTACACCGCGCGATTCAGAAGGCTGTGACTCAGACCAACGCTGTTGCGGACGATCTGCATCGCGTCAACCCGCCGGTCAACTTCCGCAGGGAACGACTGATCGCTTGCGTGTATCACTCCCGAGAGCGAGATCGGAGCGTCGTCAAACACGGTCCATTTCATTACCTGTGTGACCGCGCCGTTGATCGTGTCCGCGCGCGAGCGAAAGTCCGGTTGCACGCCGGCGTGCTTGATGGTGCCTTCGAAAATCACCACGCCGTCGTATGTGAGTGATACTCTTCCGTCACGTTCGGCGAACACCGCCGGAGCATTGGATGGCTCCTTGGCGGTGAGTTGCGCGAGCGCCGGTTTTGAGGCGACAAGGAGCAGCAGTAGCCCGGCGACGGTAATCCGCGCCAAGCTGTGGACCGAAAGATGACCCGTTTGCGCCGGCTTGAAGTTCAATTGGGATCCCGTAGTTGGGTTGCGCCATAAATTGCCCGCGATCCGAGCGAAAGCAACCCACGGTGCAACAGTCGCCGGCTTTGCAGGTGGTGAGGCGGTCTGGCGCGTTGCGTGGTCCCCGCGCTAATTCAAGCTGGTCAAGTTTTCTTCGGACGGTGCCGAACGGGACCGGCGCCTCTTAAACTCACGTCCCCGCCCCTTCACCATGGTGCAAGAGTGAACTCACGACGCAAATTTCTCATTCAGGCACCGCTCGGTCTCATCGGCGCACTCGTCGCGTGTAAAGTCGAGGAAAATCCGGAAATCGCGCAGTCCGGGGCCGGCGCGTCTACCACGCCCGGCGCACCACCGGCCTTCAACACTTCCCCGCCTGTGGGTCCTGAAGTAACGACCGCCACGTTTGCCGAGGCAGAGAAGCTCGCACAGGTTCAGCTGACAGAAGCTCAACGCCAGATGGCGTCGACCAGCTGGCGGACCTCGATGGCTCCGCTGCTTGAGCGACGGACGGGCCCGAGAAAAATTGCGCTGGAGCCGACGCTTGCTCCCGCGACGATCTGGAACCCGGACATCGGTGGCCAACCGATGGGTCCGACGCACGACCGATTCGTTCGCACGAAAGGAGATAGCGCCCAGCTGCCGAGCAGCGACGCCGACATTGCGTTTGCGCCCGTGACTCAGCTTTCGCGGTGGGTCGAGAGTCGCGCACTCAGTTCCCAACGACTGACGCAGATCTATCTCGACAGGCTTGCGAAGTACAACCCCAAGCTTCGCTGCGTTATCACGCTCACACGTGACGCGGCAATCGCGCAAGCAAAACAGGCTGACTCCGAGATCGCAGCTGGCAAGTATCGCGGCCCGCTCCATGGAATACCATACGGCGTGAAGGATTTGATGGACACCGCCGGAATCCCGACAACTTACGGTGCGGAGCCGTTTCGGGATCGCGTACCCACCGCCGATTCGGCCGTGGTAGCACGGCTCAAGGCGGCCGGCGGGGTGCTGGTAGCGAAACTCAGCATGGGCGCACTGGCGCTGAACGACATCTGGTTTGGTGGACAGACGATGAACCCGTGGCTGCTCGAGGAGGGTGCCTCCGGCTCAAGCGCCGGTCCGGGCGCAGCAACCGCCGCGGGTCTGGTCGGCTTCTCGGTTGGAAGCGAGACTGGCGGGAGCATCATCAGTCCAACTATGCGCTGCGGAATCACCGGCCTCCGCCCCACATACGGACGAGTGGCTCGCACCGGCGCGATGACGTTGTGCTGGTCGCTCGACAAGCTTGGCCCGATGACGCGCAGCGTCGAAGACACGATGCTCGTGCTCAAGGCTATCTCAGGCCCCGACGCCGGGGACGTCGCAAGCGTCCCTAGTCATCTCGACTTCGACGCGACAGCACAGGTCAAGGGACTTCGTGTTGGATACCTGCCAGCCTGGATGAAGGAGGCTCCGGCCACTGATGTGGACCGTGCGACTCTCGATTCGATGGGCAAGTTGGGGATGGTTTTAACGCCGATTACACTTCCCGACTGGCCGTACGACTCGCTCAACCTGATGCTGTTCGCCGAAGCTGCTGCCGCATTCGAAGAACTCACGCTCTCCGGTCGCGCCGATGAGCTGAAAGCACAAGTGCCCGATGCGTGGCCGAATCAATTCCGCGAAGCACGGTTTCTTTCCGCGGTCGATTTTGTGCAGGCCGACCGTCTGCGTCGAAAGGTCGCCGTCGAGATGGCGCGCGTAATGTCATCGGTAGACATGCTGCTCGTTCCATCGTTACGCGATGAGATGCTGGTGATATCTAACAACACTGGCCATCCATCTCTCACGTTGCGCACAGGCTTCGTACACGTATCCGAAGCTCGGAGCGACTGGGCTCCCGATCCGGCGCACCCCCTTCCCAAGTTCTCGCCGCCTCGCCGAGTTCCTCACGGAGTAACGCTGATTGGAAGACTGTTCGACGAAGGAACGATAGCGCGCGCGGGACTCGCACTGGAGCGAGCCCTCGGCGACGTGGGCGAACGGCCGCCTGGATTCGCCTGAATCGTTGCGGTGCTACGCATCAAGGGCTCGACGGGAATTCCGTCGAGCCCTTTGAGTTGCCACGGCAGTACAGCAGTGCCCCGCGTTGTTTATATGGCGAATAGTGCGGGTCGATCAGTTATTCAGCGGTCGAGCACGAGGAGCGTGAAGCTCCTAGGGACGACCGGTGGACGCCTTCGCTGGCCAGCTTTCGCTGCGGGGGCTGTACCGAATTTCGCCGAGACGGTATAAAGGCGATGGCTCACCGGGTCCAGCGCCATCGTCCGCGCCCCAGGCATCGTAGTGACATTATCGACGACCGTAAACTTGTCCGGAGAATCTTCGTGTACGACTGTGATCTTGCCGTCTCCGGTTGACGCGAAGGCGTCCTGAGTCCGCGCGCCGAACCGGTTGGCATCAACGCCAGTACCGACGTCGATCGCAAGTCTGCACGACGATGTGCATGGAGCGATCGACCATTGCCGGATTACGCGATTGGCCCTGGAATCGGTCGGGAGCTTCAGTCGCTGCCACTAGCTGACAAGCTTGACAATTAGCGAAGGGCGAAACCTCGCAGTTCTCGAGGCTTCGCCCTTCCGTTGCTACGTCGTCACTCCAACGAGCGAAGCGCGCTGACTACCGCGAACGCGGCTGTCCGTTGCCGGGCCGTTCACGCTCCGTTTGGCGGCGATTGATGGGGCGTACCTCTGGCCGCGGTGCATTGCGCTCGGGAGCACGCAACACCTGCCGCTCTGCACGCGGATGCGCCTGGATAACTGGCTTCGAAGCGCGTTCCTGTTGAGCTGCGACACGATCTGCTCGCATGACGGGCCGAAACTGAGGATGGTTTTCCTGAGTGAATGGACGTTGGACGGCGAGTTCACGCGGCTGTCCATGATTCACGGAGGCGAGTTGGCCGCGCGCCCCAGCCGCGATTTGCTGGTGTTCTTGCTGTGCGGCGGTCATGGGAAGCGCTTCACTGCGCATCGCCAACTGCTCCGCGCTCGGTCTAAGGTTTACGCCAGCTTGGCCGCCGTTGTAGCTCACACGGCTGACAGTATTTCTGTTGACGGCGTAACGGTTGATCACAGTGCGGTCGACGTACACATTCTGCACTATCGTAGTGTTTACGTTGGTTACCGCTGTGTTGTACCGGAAGTGTCCGCCCGCCCACCCTCCACCGACATAATCTCTGCCGAAATAGCCGAATCCGTAATTGATGCCGCCGTAATAACCGACGTGGCGACCCCAGTAACCCGGGTACCACATATAGCTGGCACCGCTCCCATCCCAATAGCCAGGTGTCCACAACATTCCAGGCTCCGGTGCGAGAACCCATGCACCCGGTACCCAGAAATATCCGGCCGGTCCGTAGGCCCAGTAGCCGGGGGCCCACATGTAGTCCGGACCAGGCAGCAGCGGTTGCGCGTAGTACGGCAGCGGCGGCGGTGGCGTACCGATCGACACCGAGACACGGAACTGCGCGCTCGCCGCCGATGGAGCAGCGACACTTAACCCGAATACAGCAGCGCCAAGAAGCCCCACGTAACGCATCCTACCGACCATGATTCCTTTCATTGCAACCTCCCGTTAATCGGATGGAGCGTCGTGCGCAGCACGCTCGTGTCCATGTGACGTAACGGGATCGCCCGCGTTAACAAATCGGCAAACTCCGACTGGCGCGCCCCGAGCCGACGCGGCGATCCCATACGGCAGCCCTGCCGCGGCCTGGTGTAACGTACAATCACACGCGAAAGCTCAGCGCACGGCGCACTGTCCGATGCTAACTGTCCAATTTTTCCGCCTGTTTACCGTCGGCCTTCAGTCGTGGACCGAAAAGCAAGTTTTCAGGTGAATCGGGAAATAGATTTTCAGGTGGGGCAAACAAAGGGCTCGACGGGATTTCCCGTCGAGCCCTTTGTGCTACCAGGTTCCCGTGTCAGTGCACCGCGTTGATCATGTCGAAGATTGGTAGGTACATCGCCACCACCATTCCGCCGACGATGACGCCGAGGAAGACGATCATGAGAGGCTCGAGGGCTGCTAGCAAACCGGTTACGGCCGCGTCGACTTCTTCATCGTAGAAGTCGGCGATCTTGGACAACATCTCGTCCAGTCCGCCCGTTTGCTCACCGACAGAGATCATAGAAATAACCATCGGCGGAAACACCTTGCTCTTCGCGAGCGGCTGCGCAATCGTATCTCCGCCAGCGATGCTGGCTCGGCTGGCCATGATCGCGTCCTGAATCACGCGATTACCAGCGGTCTT
>JBDTAZ010000210.1:0-4361 GCA_039924325.1 Gemmatimonadaceae bacterium | reverse complement strand
TGCGCACTCTCGCACGCAGCCCCGGCTTCGCGCTTACCGCGGTTGTGATTCTGGCACTCGGTATTGGCGCGATGACTGCCATCTTCACCGTTGTCTACGGTGTGATGTACAGGCCGCTGCCGTACTCGCAACCGGATCGGATCGTCTGGCTGCGCGAGTTGAGCCCGAAAGGCCACCAAAATGCCGTCGCGGGCCCGAATTTTACCGACATCAAGCAGCAGAGCCGCAGCTTCAGCGCGCTCGCGGAAGTCAGCGGCATGGGTCCTGTCACCGTGCTCGGTGGCGCTGAACCGCAGCGGAGCAACGAAGTCGAAGTCTCCCAGGACTTCTTCCGCGTGATGGGCGTGCAGCCAATGCGCGGTCGTTCGTTTCTCACCGAGGAGCAGACTCCAGGCGGCGCCCCTGCCGTCGTCGTCAGCAACGCATTCTGGCAACGCGCGCTCGCCGGTGGATCCATTGCCGGAAAGACGCTGACATTTGATGGTCGCGTGTATTCCGTCGTGGGGGTAATGCCCGAAAGTTTTGATTATCCGCGCGGCGCGGATCTGTGGACAGCTGCCGGCATCGATCAGCCGAACTTGAGCCGAACCGCGCACAACTGGTCAGTGGTTGGCCGGCTGGCGGACGGAGTGTCGCTCGAACGCGCGCGCACCGAAGTGAGCAGCATCGCGCGCCGGCTCAAGGCGCAATACGGCAGTGATATAGACATGGCGGATGCCGCGCTGATTCCCCTCCGCGACCAGATGGTCGGCGATGTTCGGACGCCGCTGTTCGTATTCTTCGGCGCGACCGCGGTGCTGCTATTGATAGCCGTCGCGAACGTCAGCAATCTATTGCTCGCTCGTCTTGCAGTTCGCCGTCAGGAGATCGCAGTACGTGTCGCACTTGGCGCCGGTTTCCGTTCGCTCATTCAACAGCTCATGGCCGAGTCGCTTGTACTGAGTCTGGTCAGCGGTGTCATGGGGGTGTTGCTGGCGTACGTTGGAACCGCGCTGCTCCTGGCGTTCCATCCCAGCTACATACCGAGAGTGGGCGATGTCGGCGTAAACGGGACCGTAGTTCTCTTCTCGCTCGGCGTTTCGCTCCTTGTAGCTATTGCACTTTCGGCAATGGCTGCATTCAGCGGAGTGCCAAAGGACATTCGCGGCGCACTGGCCGGTGGACAACGCACACTCGCAGGGAGCGGATCAGGACGGATCGCGCGCGATGTGCTGGTCGTTGTTCAAACCGGCCTCACTTTGGTTTTACTCGCCGGCGCAGCTTTGATGGGTCGCAGCATACTGACCTTGCTCAATGTGGATACCGGTTTCCGCACCGATGGCGTGCTCGTAATGAACGTCGCTGCGAGCTCGCCGGATGACAACGCGCGCGTCCGATCGTTCAACGAACAGCTTCTGGCACAACTCCGCGCGACGCCGGGTGTTCGCGCCGTCGGCGGCATCAACGCATTCCCGCTGCAGAACGGCGGCGCAAACGGCACATATCTGCTGCTCAACACGCCGGACGAGATGAAGTCGATGGATGATTTCAGCGCGATGGCCAAAATCCCGTCACGCACTGGGAATGCTCTCTGGCGTGTCGCAAGTGCCGGGTATTTCGACGCGATGCACATTCCCGTACTCAGTGGCCGCGTTTTCGATGGGAGCGATGCACCAGACGCCTCGGTTACGGTCGCCGTGGTCAGTGAATCGTTCGCCAAGCGCCAGTGGCCGGGTCAGGACCCGCTCGGCAGATTGATCCAGTTCGGAAACATGGACGGCGACATACGCGCGCTCCGCGTGGTCGGAGTCGTCGCCGACGTGCGCGCGACCTCGATCACTCAGCCACCGGAGCCTACGTTATACGCATACTATCGTCAGCGTCCCGGCGGCATGTCCGAAGCACACATCGCCATCTGGACGACTGGCGACCCGAACTCGATGATCCCGGCAGCGCGCGCAGCATTGAAGAAGATTGATGCGAACGTGCCGCCCACATTCAGCACCGTCGAGCAGGTTATTGGAATGTCGACCGCCGACCGTCGATTCAGCTTTCTGCTGCTCGGTGTGTTTGGTGTGACTGCGCTGGTTCTCGCGGTAGCAGGCATGTACGCCGTTGTATCGTACCTCGTAACTCAGCGCACGCGCGAGATCGGCGTTCGCATGGCATTCGGGGCGCACAGCTCCGATGTAGTGCGCCTCATCATGGGTCGCGGCGCCATTCTCGCTGCGACCGGAATCGGACTCGGACTCATTGCGGCGTTCGCGCTCACGCGAGTATCGGCGAGTATGCTTTATGGCGTTACCGCGACGGACCCGATGGCGTACCTGGCCGGTGCGGTACTGCTCGGCACCGTTGCGATCGTGGCCAGTTACGTACCTGCGCGACGTGCGGCGATGCTGGACCCCATAGAGGCCCTGAGAAACGAGTGACAGGTAGCCGATGACAAGTATCACCCAGGATCTTCGCTTCGCTCTACGTTCGCTGCTAAAGCGGCCGACGTTCACGCTCATTGCCATCTTGTCGCTCGGACTCGGCATTGGTGCGAACACGGCGATTTTCAGCGTGATCAACTCGGTCCTGTTGCGACCACTGCCATACACGAATCCCGACGAGATCGTGGATCTGTACGAGACGTCGCCCAACGTTTCCCTGGGCAGCGTGTCACCGGCCAATTTCCGTGATTGGAGAGATCAGAACAGCGTGTTCTCCAATATGTCGGCCTACGTATCCACGGATGTGAACCTGCAGGGGGTATCGAATCCGGAACGGCTCATGGCGGTGTATGCGAGCGACAACATATTCAACCTGCTCGGTACGCGGGCGATGCTCGGCCGAGGCTTTATGCCGGGTGAGGACAGGGACGACGCACCGCACGTCGCGGTCATCAGCGCGAGCCTGTGGCAGCGACGTTTTGGTGCTGATCCAACAGTGATTGGCAAGACCGTTACGTTGAGCGGCGATCCGTATACGATCGTCGGCGTGATGCCAACCAGTTTCCGATTTCCTGCGAACGTGGATCGTGACCTGTGGCTGCCGCTGCAGTTACCTCCAGATCAGGCCGCAGTACGTGGCTCGCACTTCCTCGCTGCAATCGGGCGTTTGAAGCCTGGCATTTCACGCGCCACCGCGGACGCGCAACTGCATCAGATTGCGTCGCGACTGGCAGGACGCTATCCCGAGCAGCAGAAAGGACGAAGCACTCTATCAGTGCCGCTCCGGCAGGATCTCACCGGAAGCGTCCGACCTGCCCTGTTGGCCCTGCTCGGCGCCGCCGGTCTTGTATTGCTCATCGCTTGCGCGAACGTCGCGAACCTGCTGCTTGCTCGTGCAACTGATCGTCGAAAGGAAGTCGCGATCCGCATCGCACTCGGAGCCGGCCGCGCACGATTGATACGACAGTTTCTTACGGAAAGCATCGTACTATCGTTGCTTGGCGGAGTTGTCGGGCTTTTACTGGCCTACATGGGCGCTGGTGCAATGCTCGCGCTCGCGGGATCGTCAGTCCCGCTGGGTGCTGATTCCGGTTTTGACTTTCGAGTATTTCTCTTCCTTCTGGTTGCCGCCGTCGGCGCTGGAGTCGTGTTTGGCATCGTACCAGCGCTTCAGTCAACGCGTGTGGACTTGCAGAGCAATCTCAAGGACGGAGGCGGTAATGGCAGCGCAGGCCGGTCCACGCAGCATTTTCGCAGTGGGCTGGTGATTGGCGAAACGGCGCTCGCGCTTGTGCTGCTAGTCGGCGCGGGATTGCTGATGAGTGCGTTTATCAAGCTTCGTAACACCGATACGGGTATGATAACGCACAATGTTCTCACCCTTCACACCTCCGTCCCGCGACAGTACGACGCGGTAGTGGCAACGCACTTCTATCAGGCTGTGATGAATCGCGTGCAAACCATTCCTGGCGTACGCGCTGTCGGCGTGATATCACTGCTGCCCCTCCAGGACTCCTACTCCAACGGCAATGTGAAAATCGTAGGCCGTCCGCCAGATAAACCAGGGAACGAACCATTCGCTGAGTACCGTGCCGTGAGTGCCGGTTACTTCCCAGCGTTGGGGATTCCGATTGTGTCCGGTCAGAACCTGTCCGAGCAGAGTGGTGTTGCCTCCGAGCACGGCGTGCTGGTCAATCACGCGTTTGCGACCAGATATTTCCCGAACGTTGCGGCGGTGGGGCAGCGGCTTCAGGTGAGCGACACTGGCTCCGTCCCCATCGTCGGAGTTGTGGGCGACGTTCGCGAGAGCAGCCTGGACAGGTTGCCTTCTCCTACAGTGTATCTGTCGTTCCTGCAACAGCAGCGGAATGACATGGTGTTCGTCATCGGGACTACCGTTCCGCCAACAGGCATTACCGGCGCCGTCCGCGCCGCGGTGCATGCTGT
>JBDTAZ010000209.1:0-4857 GCA_039924325.1 Gemmatimonadaceae bacterium | reverse complement strand
TTGGCCGCGTATCTCGTTCTTTGGATGCTGCTGGTCAAAGGCCGCTTCATCGTCCTCGCGCCCACTGTGGAAGGGTCCTATCAAAGCTGGGGTGAGACCGCAGTGATCGTTGCGGGCGCCCTGGTACTTTACGCCTGGTTCGCGACTGACTGGGACCGGGGGCGGGTCGGATTCGCCACCGGCGCCAACGGTGTGCGCATCGCGAGAGTCATCTATGGTCTGGCGCTGCTCGCCTTTGGTCTCTCGCATTTCGCGTATCTGAATCTGACGACGCCGTTGATACCGAGCTGGCTTCCGGGTCCCGCCATAGCCTGGGCGTATTTCACCGGTACTGCCTTCCTGCTCGCGGGCGCCGCGATACTTCTCGGTGTGTATGCACGGCTCGCAGCCGCGCTCTCGACGTTGCAGTTGGGACTGTTCCTGCTGCTCGTGTGGCTCCCGCTTGTCGTGGGCGGCAATGAAAGCGCGTTTCGATGGGGTGAGTTCGTCGTGACGTGCGCGGTCACGGCAGGAGCATGGGTAGTGGCTGATTCCTACAGGGGCACGCGGTGGCTCGCCGTGGCTCACCGTTGGCAAGCGCGACGACGAGCGGTCGTCAAGATCTGACGCTGCTTTCTGCCGTCGGCTTCCCGACGAAGGTCATGGCAGCGAGTACTGACTCATGTACGCCCATACATCCGAATTGACGTAGTCGCTGATGGCTGGATAGTTGTGATCCTGGTTCGGGATCTCGACGTAGTGGACGGGGAAACCGTTGGAGAGCAACAAATCGCGAGTGCGCCGAGTCTCAGTAAGCGTGAAATACTGATCCTGATCTCCGATGTAAATCGCGATTGGCGTTTTGCGCGTAGCCTCTGTGACGATGTAGTCGTAATCGGGAGTGATAACTCCCGCAAAAACGCCGGCCGCCGCGAAGTAGTTCGATGACAGAGTAGCTGCGTCGAAGGTTGAGTAGCTGCCCGCGGAATAGCCGAAAACGTAGACACGTTTGGGGTCGAAGTGGAGCGATTGCCTGACCGTGTCCATTAGTGCAGGGAACAACTGAGGCACGAACGTCTCCCACTGCGCGTCCAGCGGGAAAGTGGGCGCGACAACGACAATTCCATGCTGGTCCGCGAACGACTGCCACAGGCTCAGCATGTCTGATCCAGTTCCACCAGCGCCGTGGATCAACAGAATTGCAGGCATCTTCTTATCAGCAGTCCACGCTGTCGGCGTAAAGACAAGGTACGGATACGTCGCGCCATTGCCGCTGAAAGTGAAGTTCTGCTGGCTGACCGTCCCGGGCTCGGCGAGCGTCGCAACGTAGTGTGTATCAGGAAAGGGCTGAGTGCTCAGCGCACCGCACGCCGACGTCGCGCACAGGAGTAGCGCCAATCTCACGGTTCGAATGCGTTGCATTGTGTTTGTCCGAAGGCAGGGCTGTCACTGTCCGGCAATGGTACACAAGTGGCGAACCCCTCAGGAGTAACCTGGACTCAACTTACCCCTGTTCGCGATGCATTCATGACGCCGCGTCAATTATGCAGCGAACACGCACGGCGCTGCAGTCAATGGGACATTAAATGGATTCCCGGCTTCGCGGCAATGACTTTCCCCTATCAGTCCCAACCATGTCCGCGGCGATACACATGCCGCCGCACGCGCCAAGGTTTCCCGTCGCTGGTCTCGCGTCCGGACAGAAAATTATTGGCGTCCTCAATGGAGTCGCTCATGTCGGATGCCTTTGCGGACGCTTCGTCGGACCAGTGTACTATTTCTGCTTCGACTGTCATGGGTTGCACGGGGCTGCCAAATTCGAGGCTGCCGTGGTGCGACAGGATCATGTGTTGCAATTCGAGTATCTGACCATCAGTGCAGATCGGCGCGTCGAGTTTCGCCAGTGCGCGCTCAAGCATGAGCGCGCCGAGTACTACGTGGCCGAGCAGGAGGCCGGGCGTTGTGATGGAAAAACCGGTAGCGGAGACTTCGTAGGCTTCGACCTTCCCGATGTCATGCAGCAGGGCGCCGGCGAAAACCAGATCCGGGTTTGCTCGAGTGGTGCGTGCAGTGGCTCGTGCAATTGAAGCGACTTCGAATGTGTGTAGCAGCAAGCCGCCAACTTTCGCATGATGGCCTGCTGGCGAACCCGGAGTTTTCTCGAAGCGCAGACGGAACTCGTCGTTGGCGAAGAACAGCTCGACAACGCTCCTGAGCGTCCGCGACTGCATTGCTTCACGCTGCTTGTCCATCCAGTCCCAAAGCTGCGTGCAATCGCCGACGGTTTCGAGGAACGAGTGTACGTCCACGAGGTTGTCGGGGATCACGCGGAGCGGCGCGCTGAGTGCGAGCTGGCGTTTGGCGGATCCGTTGCGTCCATACATCGCGACATCGCCGATCGCCTGAACGACCTTGCCGCGAATCGCTCCATCGGCCCAGGTCAGCTTGTCGGACCAGATCGGCGCTGTGTCGATACGGCCAGACGAGTTGCCGAGCGTGAGGATGGCGAATGGATCGCCATTCGCGGTTTTTTTGTCGGCCCGCTCAAGAACGAGAAAATCGCTCTGCACTCGCTCGTGTTCCTGGAGCGCCGAAATGTTGACTGGTGGCATAATCCTCAAGGTGAACACGGTCAGCGATCCCGGCAATAGCGAGTAAAGCGGCCGGGTCGCAATAGACAATCTACATTAGCTGCTCGAAGCGACTCACACCTTATCCCCGCACACTCAATCGGGCATGATCGCCGCGAGCTTGCGGATGCTCCAGATCCCGAACATGGGCCCGAACGCGAGTATGGCGAACGCCCAGCGCCACGAGATCAAAGCCGATAGCTGCGGTACGGTCTGGATCGTCACCATTGTCAGCAGGAAGCCGAGTGAAGTCTGCACGGTAAGGGCGGTACCCACCGCATGAGGCGGAACGCTCTCGGTTACGAGCACAGAGAATTGTGCGCTGTCGGCGATGACGAAGAAGCCCCATACCAGCGCGATCGGGACAACGAGCCAGAGCGTCATGCCGAACGTGAGTCCGATGAGCAACGAGCACACACCACTCACGGTCATCGCAACTGTAACGAGCCATTCACGACCGCGTCTGTCGGCCAGCAGGCCGCCCCAGATGCACCCAGCTCCACCGATTGCGAGTGCAGCGAACGCGACGATTGATGCAACTGAAGTTGCCGACGATGATTGTCCGCGCTGCGCAGTGATGCTCGCAGAGATAAATACCGGCAACCATGTCCACGCCGCATATAGCTCCCACATGTGACCGAGATATCCGCCAGTTGCGAGACGGAATTTTGGTTCGCGCGCTATGCTTGCAACGAGCCCCCACGAAAACGGACGCGACGGAAACGGATACGGGCCATCGCGATAGCCGATGAGGATGAGCACGGCGGCTGTCAATGCCGCTGCCGATGCAGTTAGAACAACAGGTCGGATACCCGCACCGGGAATTGCGTGCACAAGATATGGAGTCGCCTTGCCGACGGTGAGCGCTCCGACAATTCCACCGACAGCAAGTCCACGCCGCGCACGAAACCAGGTGGATATCATTTTCATCGCTGGCGGATAAACGGCAGCCAACGCCATGCCCGTGATCATTCTGCAGAGAAGCGCGGTACGGAAGCCGGGCACGATTACAAGTGCGGCATTTGCGATCGCGCCGGTAACGGCTCCCGCCGCGAACAGCCGCCCCGACGGGAAAATATCGACAGCATTCAGCGTGGCGAGTACGGCGGTGCCGATTACGAACCCAAGCTGCACAACCGTTGTAAGCCAGCCAGCTTGCGACGCGCTCAGATCCCACAACGTTCTGTACTGCGCCGATACGGCGCTGGCGGCGAACCAGAGCGACATCCCAAGCAGCTCGGCGCACGCCAGCAATACGAGCATGCGCCAGCGCGCCGGATCTGTGTCGGTACCGCGTGGAGCTGATCGCGCCGATGCCTCGCCTGTCACTTTGAATCCATGGTGCATGAAACTGGCAGGCAACTATCTTCAACGCAATGCAGAACGGCTACCGAGGCGTACAAGCTGCTATAGCCATCCCTGCTCCCGGGCCATTCGTGCTGCCTCGACTCTCGTTGATGCCCCCAGTTTCGCCATTGCTTCGGACAGATAATTCCGCACCGTGCCTTCCGACAGGTTCAGAGACGATGCGATCTCCGAGCTGGTCTTACCCTCACCGGCGTACCGCAGCGCCTGGCGTTCTCTATCGGTAAGCGGGTCCGGTGCGGACCACGCTTCCGCGGCGAGATCGGGGTCCACAGCACGCAGCCCGGCGTGGACACGACGAACCGCGTCCGCCAGCATATCTGGCGGGCTGTCCTTCAATAAGTAACCACTCGCACCAGCCTCGAGCGCACGGCGCAGGTAGCCACCCCTCGCAAAAGTTGTAAGAATCACAACTCGCGTTCGCAGCTTGAGTCGCGTCAGTTCGGCGGCAACTTCGAGTCCCGTAAGATGTGGCATCTCGATGTCGGTCAGAAGCACATCGGGCGAATGTTCGAGGACCAGCGTCACAGCTTCTCGACCATCATGAGCGCGCGCGACTACCTGAATATCCGCTTCGGTCTCAAGCAGAGCGGCAAGGGCGCCGAGCACCATCCCTTGATCCTCGGCGACTATAACTCTGATCACGATACGAACCGGGTGTTCTTCATCACGCCAGAATGGCGAGTTTGGCCGGTGAGCTCGGCGGTGAATCGTCTCGTCTTTCAGCACGCGGCGCCAACGTCACCCGAATGCGTGTACCCGGGAATGACTCGATCGAAATATCACCGCCGAGCGATCTGACGCGTTCGCGCATGCCGGTGATGCCATTGCCGTCGGGTTCGCGCTTTCCACTGCCGTCGTCTTCCAGGCGGAACGTGCGAAC
>JBDTAZ010000208.1:0-3532 GCA_039924325.1 Gemmatimonadaceae bacterium | reverse complement strand
GCGCCGCTGTTCCGTCTGGCGAAGCTCTCGGACTGCGGACCAGTTGAGCACCATCGGGAGTACGGCAACTACCACCGCAGCACTCACGATATCGCGACTGCGTTCGACCGTGGCACGCGACCGAAGTGCGACCGCGCGTGCGAGCCGAACGGCGCCGAACCCAGCCCAGGCGCCCCAGCATACGAAAGCCCATGTGAAGAAGTAGTCCCGGTCGCGAGCTTCGTGTTTTGCGCCCGGCGGGAGGATGCCGTCTCCATAAGATGCGCCGGCGTGGAGGTTGAGGTAGAGCACTACGCCGATACTCGTCGTGACGAGGAGGATCATCCACGCACGCCAGCTTGAACGATTGATAATCCGATGACGCATCGAGCCATAGATCCCTAGCAACGCGTACAGAACCGTCACAGTGGTGCGCGCGATAGTTGGGCCGGGTTCGGGGCCGAGGCCGAGCGCGACTTGCCAATCAGCGTACTCGAATACGTTGCCGAACTGCAACCATAGGGGCGCACGTCGCGGCCACAACGGTGCTACGTCGTACTGGTGACGGAATACAACATCAATCAAAGCACCAACGGTGGATGGATTTCCCTGATTAATCGCCGGATCGTGTTGTGCGCGGATCAGCATGAACAGAATCGCAGAGCCGCCAAGCACTGACAGGAGTAGCCCTATGACGATGGTGCGAATGTTCGGTCGCTTTTGGGCAAACGCGATAAAATAGAACGCGACAGGGACTGTGAGCAGCGCGGTGAGATGGAGCGACCAGGCAAGCCCGCATGTATAGAGCGTGAGCACAACCCACCGACGCTCCAGGGTCTGCGCGTATTTATGCGCGCCCCAGACGATCACGAACGCACCGAGCAGCGAACATGCGTAGACCTCTGTCTCAGTCGCGTTCAGCCAGACGGTAGACATTAGTCCAGCGGTGAGAGCCGCCGCGAAGGACGCGACCGCATCACGCGTCGAACGCCAGAAGACGTTCGCAACAATTCCGAATGCCAACGCCGTGCAGAGCGCAGAGAACGCATTTACCGCAATCGTGAACCCAACGATGGGCGCGGCGACCATGCTCCACACTTTGGCGAGCAAAATAAAGAGCGGCGTGCCGGGCGGGTGCGGTATGCCAAGCGAATGGATGGCTGCCTGGAACTCGCCAGCGTCCCAGAATGTCACCCCTCGCGCGAGCGTGGCACAATAAACAGCGAACAACAAGACGCCGGCCGCCACATCCGGCCTTGCGAAGCGATTTCGCGTTGTGCCGTCCGACATCAGGCGCGCATATCGCCTGCCGATACGTGCCCAGTTGTAAGCCGAGGCATCTGGCCACCAAGGATGTCGCGCAATTCGTGAGTCGACAGCGAGCGATACAGAATCCCCTTGTGGGCAACAGAAATCGACGCGTTCTCTTCGCTTACGACGACTACGAGCGCATCGGTCTCCTCGCTCAAGCCCAGTGCGGCGCGATGCCTCGTCCCCATGATGCGATCCGGGAGTGGCGACGCAGAAAGAGGGAGAATGCAGCCGGCCGCCAGTACGACGTTGCCATCAATTATTACGGCCCCGTCGTGCAGAGGCGTGTACGGCGTAAAAATCGTCACCAGAAGATCCGACGACGCGTTTGCTTGTAGTTCGGTACCTGTCTCAGCGTATTGAAACAGGGACATTTCCTGAGCCAGTACGATGATCGCGCCGTGCGACGAGCGACTCAGTCTGTCCACCGCGTCGACGACTTCCTCCGCGACTTCGATGCGAGGAACGCGACGTAGAAAGCGCGCGGTGCGCGGATAACGGATTCTGTAAAAGAGGCCTCGCAACTCCGGCTGGAAGAGGATGAGAGCGACTATCACGCCCAACTCGAACCAGCTCACGCGCGCGCCTCCAGGACGGCGGAAGCGACGTCGAGCGCATGACGATTCTCGCGCACGTCGTGTACGCGAAACCACGTTGCGCCGAGCGTGAGAGCGACCACATTTGCCCCGATGGTACCGGCATCGCGTTCCGTTGGCTCCTGCACGCCCGTGATTCCTCCAATGAAGCGCTTGCGCGATGCGCCGACCATTACCTGAAAGCCAAGCTCAATCAATCTCGGGATATTCGCAAGGGCCGCGACGGTCTGCTCCGGTCGTTTGGAGAAGCCGAGTCCGGGGTCGAGGACAATCCGACGGTGCTCGACGCCGGCAGCAATCGCCTTGTTGGCCGCTGCACTTAACTCTTCCACAACGGCGCGAACGACGTCGTCGTCGGAATATTTGACGTCAATGTAACTCGCCATGCTGGCCACGTCGCCACGAGAGTGCATCAGGACAAGCGTGCTTTCGGACGCTGCGCAGACACTGGCTATTCGCTCGTCAAGGCGGAGCGCCGAGACGTCGTTGACAATCGTCGCACCTGCCGAGACGGCGGCGCGGGCGATTGCCGACTTCACCGTATCTATTGCGACTCTCGTCTCGGGCCAGCGCTGGATTATCGCCTCGATAACCGGGATTACGCGCCGCAATTCTTCCGTATCGCCGACGGGAGTGGCGCCGGGGCGTGTTGACTCCCCGCCGATTTCGATTACATCGGCGCCCGCGGCGATCATCGCGGCCGCGTGTTCCATCGCCTGTGGATATGATAAAAAATTACCCCCGTCGCTGAAGCTGTCGGGGGTAACGTTTAGTACACCGACTATAGTCGGCCTACGCAGGTGCTATCTCCGGCCCGCCGAACAGCGGCGGGCGCGCTGGCTTCGGATTGGGCAGCGCAGCGGGAGCGGGGAGTGGTAGCGCCGGAGGCATCTCCGACGGTGCCCGCGGCGGAAGCACTTCTCCGCGTGCGAGCATCCTCACTTCGGCGCCGGATAACGTTTCGCGTTCGAGGAGCGCCGCAGCTACAGTGTGCAGCAGCTCCAGATTCTCCGTGAGAACATCGGTCGCACGTTGGTACGACTCTCGGATCAGTTTCGATATCTCTGCGTCAACGAGCTGTGCCGTGCTGCTCGAGATGTGACGACGGCTCTGAATCTCACGACCCAGGAACAGTTCCTGCTCATCGTCACCAACGAGGATCGGACCGACCACGTCGGAAAGACCCCACTGCGAGACATAGCGACGAGCGATGTTGGTCGCCTGCTGAATATCGCTGGCGGCTCCTGTAGTAACGTGCTCCTTGCCGAAGACGAGTTCCTCAGCGGCACGACCGCCGTATGCCTTCACCAGAGTCGCCTTCAACTGCTCGCGCGTGATCGATACGCGATCATCTTCGGGCAGCGTAAACGCGAGTCCAAGCGCGCGCCCTCTCGGAACAATCGTGACCTTGTGGAGAGGATCGTTACCCTTGACCTTGATCGCGCAAATCGCGTGACCACCTTCATGATACGCTGTGAGCTTTCGCTCGGCGTCCTTCATGACCATGGACTTGCGCTCTGCGCCAAGCATGACCTTGTCCTTGGCGTCTTCGAGGTCAATCATGTAGACCTTCTCGTGATTGCGGCGTGCAGCGAGCAGCGCGCCTTCATTCATGAGATTTGCGAGATCGGCACCAGACATTCCCG
>JBDTAZ010000207.1:0-4595 GCA_039924325.1 Gemmatimonadaceae bacterium | reverse complement strand
GCAATGAACGCACCGATGCGCCCACCGTAACCAACCTTGTTGTTTGTGATGTCTGCTCCGATGCCTCCACCGGATTTCAGACCGCCGTCAAAGATCGTGTACTGCCCGAAGCCGCCTAGCAACAGAGTGCCAGGCTGCTGGGCAGCCGCGACACCTCCGTAAAGCAAGGCCGCCGCAGCGCAGACGGACCAACGCTTAGAAAACATCTTGAATCTCCTTGGGATGGAGGAAGGACACTGTGTCGGAGAGCCGGATTTGCTCATCGCGCGTCCTACCCGGCAGGATGCATGCCGTCCCATGTGGACGCCACGCGCGAGTCCGACCGAAACTCGCTCATAACGCGATCAATCTGCCTGATCATCTGTCCGAATGCTACCCTTTGCCCCATAACTGACTCAGATAAACACTTGGTTTCCGATGCCGGTCAGATCTCCTGCATTACAATCGCGGACAGTTGCAAGTCTGCTGCCACGATCACTCCATTAAAAACTCTGCCGTTCTCAGCCGGCGAAAGGGACCAGTTTTCGCCACCATCTTAGCGCTCTCTCGCGCTTGAGAGCAGCCGATGCGGCCGCTCTCCACGCCAGCCGCATCGCGGTCGCGTCAGCGAACCTGTCGATGGGCCTCGGTGCGAGGCCCTGACGCAACCACTCTTCGATCGGCGTTGCCAGTTCCGACAGGTCCGTGCGCTCGCCCAACTGCTGCGCGAGAATACTTTGCGCGTCGTTGCCCTGAAACGGCAACACTCCTGTCAGTGCGAATGCCACTACAGCCGCAATTGAGAAACAGTCCGCGCTGGCCCCCTGCGGCTCACCAAGAAGTTGCTCCGGCGCCGCGAACTCCAGAGTCCCTCCAGACAGTACTGTTTCATCGCCCGTCACGTGAGCAATTCCGAAGTCCGACAGGCGCCATCGGTGGTACCGATCTATGAGGACGTTTTCAGGCTTGAGGTCACGGTGGACGACCCCGATCGAATGCGCGGCGCTGAGGCCATCAAGTACCAGATCGACATGGGGCACGATGTCTTCCAGTGCTCTCGCACCTCTGCGGGCTATCAGCTGCGCCACTGATCCACCTTCAGCGAGCTCCATGGTGTACCAGGACAGGCCGTTCCGTCCGTCCCAGTCGTAAATGGGAACGATCGCAGGATGTGCAAGCTGCGCGGCAAGCCTCGCCTCCTGCCAGAACGCGCTCACGGCCTCAGAATCGCGGGCGATGTGTGGATGCAGCACCTTGAGCGCTATCTCCCGCTCGAGCGCAAGATCGCGCGCGCGCCAGACAGTGCCGAATCCGCCCGCTCCAAGCTTGGAAAGTATTTCGTAGTCGTACCCGACGGCGTCACGTACCTCGCGCTCATTCGCGTCGCCTTCGTTCGGAACGCCCTTGTTTCGGTCCGTAAGAGTTACACCTCTCTCACCGCCCCCATAACCACGCTCCGCGGCGCGAATCATTGCACCCATCGACTCGAACCTATGCGCAGGGTCGCCAAGCAGTGCTCTGTCGATTGCGACGGCAACCGATTCGGGAGTTTCGGGACGGAGCAGTTTCACCGGTGGTGTGTCGCGGCCGGGTGCCGGCTCTCCCGTCAACAGCGCGAAACAAGTCGCCGCAAGCTGCCACTGATCACTTTCAGGCGTCGGCCGCCAGACACCATCCTCCCACTCTGGTGGCGTTGGTGCCTGTTCGAATGGCGGGTGGAGCCCAGCCGGAATGTCTTCTCGTGGAGTGGCCCACTGCCATTCAAGCATCCAAAACCTGCCAGTCGGGGTCGTCCACAACGCGTCGGCGCTGAGCGAGCCGTGCACCGCGCCTGTCGTATGCAGATAAGCCAGCGTCGATCCGGCATCGCGCAGTAGCCGGAGGACGTATGGCACATCGGCGGCGCCCTGCCCCTCGAACTTTGCTCCCACACTCTCACCGGATACCCACCGCCGCAGGTAGCCTGGCCCCCGGTCGCGCTGATTGGTCCAGTAGTGGTACGTCGCCGGTATGGAAGGATGGCTTCGATGCGCGAGTCCGATTGCCTCCGCGTGCAGCCAGCGGTGATGCGCCGGGTCCGGTGCGGTGACCAGCGCCAGAGCTCGGCCAAGCCCGTCGATGACCTCCTGGTAATGACGGTAGTCGCCGGCGATCCCCTCGGCGCCCCATCTCCAGCCGGGCGGGAGTTGCCACGATGCCATGTGTGGTGGCAACGCGCGCGTCACACGACGCTGGCGAGCACTGGAGCGAGGGGCGGGCGCAGTCATCAGGTTGCTGTTAATATAGAACTGCCCCAACAAGAAGAGCATTGCCGTTTGACTCACAATTTGGCCCAACCTGATCCCCAGCCCCTTCCAAGGCTCCTCAAGGGTATGACCCCAATCGAGGTAGCCGCAACACTTTCGCACGACCCGCGGCTAATCATCCCCATAGGGTCCATCGACCGAACACACGACGAGCTGCCGATGGGCGCGTCGACAATCATCGTTGAGCATGTAGCTGACGCGCTCTCCGCGGAGTTCGGGGTTTTAAGAGCCCCTACGGTTGAGTACGGAGTCAACGCTGTGACAAAGAAAGACCCACCGGGGAGTGTCACGCTCAGGAAGAAAACGCTTCACAGATTGCTCAACGACCTTCTAAGTACCTGGGAGCTTCACGGGGTCAACGAGTTCGTTCTCCTCACCGCCCATGGCTACGACCCGCATTTGGAAGCCATTTCGACGGTCGGAACGGCACGCGCTCGGGTCCGAGTAGTCGATCTGTTCGCTGTAAACCTTTCAGATTTGATCGGTGTCAGACGGAGCGAAGATGATCGAGGGGGTACTTATGCTTCGCTTCTGCTTTACCTCGCCCCGGCGTTCATAAAGCTGGAAGGCGGCGAAGAAGGTGCATCGGCCGAACAGGGCCGAGCCCTTTATGAGCGAATTCGCGAGCGGATCAGTGAGCGGATTTTCCTCGCCCCGGTACCCGCGGAGTAGAGAGTAAAAAATGCTTGACAGAGAGACTCGTCAGATATAGTGTACTAGTAAACCGATACACTAGAACACGCAATAATAGGTGCCCATCCAACGGCGCTGGGTCATAACACACATCCCTCACGCACTCATAAATGAAGCGCGGACTGATTTGGCTTGTAGCTGCATGCACGTGTCTCGTCGCAAGCGGTGAAACCGCATTCGGACAGACGGCGTCGGGTCGCACCGCTCTCCCGGACGTCTCGCCGACGACGCTCACGATCGAGCAGGCAGTAACACTCGCACGACGCAACAACCCCGACTTTCTCTCCACCCGCAACAACGCGCGCAATGCGTCGCTGGAACTGAGGAGCGCATACGGCGGACTCCTGCCGACGCTCAGCGCCAGCCTGACGGGACAGTACCAGCAGGGCGGACAGCAATTCTTCAGCGGCGTCTCGCTCAGTTCCAGCAGCGACGCAGTGCAGTCGCAGTACAGCATTGGACTCAACTATCGAATCAACGCGGCAACGTTCATCGCTCCAAAAGTACAGCGTGCCAATTCGGCCGCAGTTGACGCGGACATCGCCGGCGCCAGTGAAGCGCTCGCGTACACCATCAAGCAGGATTACATCACCGCCCTTCAGAGTCTAGCGCTGGCGCAGCTGAACGACTCGCTCGTCGCGAACGCGAAGGCGCAGCTTGAGCTCGCGAAGGCGAAAGCACAGGTCGGCACCGGAACGCTGCTCGACGTGAGTCGTGCGGAAGTTGCGCTGAGTCAACAGCAGGTGGCGCTGCTTCAGGCGCGGAACCAGCACGAAGTCGACAAGCTCAGATTGTTTCAACAGATGGGAGTGGAACAGCCATCGAACGTCGAACTCGTGTCCACTTTCGATGTGAATCAAGCGCTACCGACTCTCAACGAGATGCTCGCGATGGCACGACGGCAGAATCCCGCGATTGTCGCGTTGCGTTCGCGTGAGAATCTTGCCGATCTCAACGTGAAGAAAGAGCGAACGGAGTATACACCCACGCTTTCGATATCAACCGGAATCGGCGGGTACACCTACCAGTATCGCGACCCTAACTTCCTCGTCAATCAGGCGACGGCGCAGACAGCGGCTGCGCAGAAATCATGCGTGGCGACTCAGGAAGTGCGCCAGGCTGTCGGCCTTTCTAATACACTGGCTCAGTGCGCCGGCATCGTGTTCACACCGGCGGACGCCAACGCACTTCGCGACCAGAACTCTCAGTTTCCATTTTCGTTCACACCTTCACCGCGCAGCATTAGCGCGCAGGTATCCCTGCCGATATTCGATGGCTTCGCGAGGGAGCAGCGCGTACAGGAAGCGTCAGTTGCACGCGAGGATGCGCGATACAGCGTACAGTCACGAGAACTGGCGCTCAAAGCGGATATATCTGCAGCTTATCTTTCACTCCAGACTGCTCAGCAGACTGTTGCTCTGCAGCAGGAGAACGCCGCCAAGGCGAAGCAGGAACTCGGATTCGTTCAGGATCAGTACGGCGTCGGTCTCGCGACGTTCACGGATCTCACGACGTCGCGCGCTGCGTATGCGCAGGCTGAGAACGACCGCATCAATGCCATCTACAACTATCACAAGGCAGTCGCCGCGCTGGAGAGCGCGGTTGGCCGGCCTCTAC
>JBDTAZ010000206.1:0-5337 GCA_039924325.1 Gemmatimonadaceae bacterium | reverse complement strand
CGTTGCAGCGACGGACAGCGCCTGAAAGCGCACGATCGGACTGGGGTCGCTCCGCCACACGCGTCCCATGGTGACACCAAGCGCTCGCACATCGGCACTCGTATCGCGCAACGCCGCGGCAATTGTCAGCGAGTCGCGATCGCGGGTGGGAACGAGTGCCCGCATTGCGAGCAAACGCAGTTCGCTGTCGTGCGTTTCGATAACGCTGCGACGCAGCTCAGCGATTGTCTCCGGTGAAGGATGGAATGACTTGGCGTTGAGGCGAATCATGGACTCGAGCCCGCGCGCCGCACCGCGTTTGGTGATTGGCGATGGTTCGGCGAGTCCGCGGATCAGTTCCTGTTCCGACTCGACCGACGCGCTCATCGCCCTGCCTGCCGCCGCGTACCACGCTCCGCGCACGGCCGGGTCCTTCTCTGCGATCAGTTCATTGGCCGCGATTGGCGCGTGCATTTGCGCGCCCGCCACAATGACGGCCATGCGCACCGACGCGAAGGGTGATGACAGCAGCGGTTGGATCAACGCAGCATGACTCGCGTTTTCGAGTCGACCGACTGCTCGGACCGCCAGCCGCTGAATCAGCGTATCCGGCGATTGCAGCGCAGCCGCGAGCACAGGTATGCCCGCTTCTCGAAGGTGCGCCGCGGCGAGCACCTGATATCGAGTGACGGGCGGTGCGGTGGGCGCGGGTTGCGCCGCCTGCATAAGCAACACGAGGAGTGGCCACATCCCCGCAATGTGCAGTCACGAAGGGGGCTTGGGAACAGGCTGATGGCTCGGCACCCGCAGTGTGGTGCCGCAATGAGAGTCGCGTTCGGCGACGCGGTGACTCGCGGCCAGCTTCGCGCCCATTGTCGGATGGCTAGCAGGTTGACCCTTGCCAGCGCGAAATGGCACGCCATGTTGTACACCGTGAACGCAGCGTTCTTGCAACGTCACCATGCAGCGTAACGCGCGCCCGACCAAACTTGAAGGAGGTACGCCATGAACATCCTGTTATGGGTTCTGCAGGTCATTGCCGCACTCATGTTCGGAGCGTCGGGCGTCATGAAGGTCTTCATGTTCGAGAAGATCAGCGCGGACGTCCCGTCCTTTGGTGCGTTCCCTCGGCAGGTCTGGATGGGACTCGGCATCCTCGAGCTGGTCTGCGTGATCGGGCTGACACTCCCCGCAGCCTTCCACTGGCAACCCGGGGTCACGGTGGTGGCCGCTATAGCCTTGGCGATCGAAAGTCTCTTATTCATCTGGGTGCACGTCAAGTACCGCGAGACCGCGCCCATAGTCATGAGTTGCGCCCTGGGGCTCGTAATGGCGTTTATCGCGTACGGCCGGATAGTCCTGCAGCCGATTTTCTAGCACGGGGCTCTCGCGCACCGCTTAACGGATCGACGAAACTTACAAATGGCCTGGTAGTGCTCCCTTTCCTCGCTTTGGATAAGCGGCTACCGAGCGTACAGGGCAATCCGAAGTCGCAACGTGTTCGAGCATCGTCGCTGGATTGTTAGAAACTTCTCGCTCACGTTCGCGGGCGTCACGCTGCGCTTGTACATCTTCGCGGGGCTCGCGATGGGCATACCGTTCGAGATTGTTTATCCCCGTGTAGCGTGGATGTGGGTGCTCAACATCGTCTTCGCCGCGCTGTTTTTTAACCGAACGCAGAACATTCTCGTTGAGCGTACGGCCTAAGGCATTCTTCGCACCTTTCGCACCGTTCGCAGCGTTTGGCACGCTGTTCATGGCAACCGTTAACCTGACACTTCATCCCCCATTGCGATGATTCCAAACCCTCTCCCTGATCGCGCACCCGCGCAACGTGCGCTCTTTCGCTTCCGCACCGCCACCGGCGTCATCGCGGTAATCACGCTGGTCCTATTGCTGCTGCAGTACACGCCACACGCGCTGTTTCCCCAGCCCAGGACTTACACGCTCTGGGGCGCGCTGGTTGGCATCGTGGGGATGGGGCTCATCCTCGACCGCCGATGGGTCGCGGCAGCCAGGCGCGGCCGGACGGGCTAACGAATCGTTTTAATAACGAACCAGGCGCACGCAGGGCGCGTCGTATGCGGATGCTGCGCGCACCGGCGAATGGCACATCCCATGCACCAAGCAGGGTCGAACGAGTGTTCTGAGGTCTAACTGACTTCGGATGCTGTCGAGCGTTGGGCGTCACATTGATAGGAGGATGTCATGAGCGGATGGTTCGAGTTGAGCAAGAGCAGCGACGGTCAGTTTCGTTTCGTGCTGAAAGCGGGAAATGCCGAAACGATCCTTACTAGTGAACTCTACAAGGCCGTTGAGTCGGCCAAGAACGGCATCGCATCTGTGCAGAAGAACTGTGGCAACGATGCCAACTATGAGAAGAAGGAAGCCAAAAACGGCAAGCATTTCTTCAATCTCAAAGCGGCCAATCACCAGATCATCGGCACGAGTCAGATGTACGCATCTACAGCATCGAGAGATGGCGGCATTGAATCGACCAGGACGAACGGCGGGAGTTCGACTGTAAAGGACAACATCTGACAGTTCGTTCAAGCGTCAGGTTGTAAGGATTGCCACAGGTCGACCGCGGTTACACCGTTCTCACATCCGCGGTCGACTGCCCATCGGCGTGCTAGTCGGCCTTCCATCCGCGTTGGCCAGGTTCCAGCTCACTGCGTGTAGCAACTTCACGACGCGAGTCATCTTTTCGTAGTTGAGCTTGTTTGCGACGTCGCTGGGCCGGTGGTAATCCGGGTGTAGTCCGGTGAAGAACCATACCGCTGGCACACCGTTGTTGATGAACGGCCACTGGTCGCTTCGCCGGAGCAGGTTCGACTCGTTGTTGTCGTAGCGAAAGTGAATCGTGAGTCCGAACGGCTTATCGGCTGCCTTTATATCGGCTGCCAGATCCGGCGAGCGGCTCGTGCCGATGATGTTCATCGCGTTCGCGTTGGATTCTGCGGTCTGCGGCGTGAGACCGCGGAAACGGGCACCGCCGTTCTGTGGTATTTCTTCGTTGCGACCGATCATGTCCATGTTGAGCACAGCCACCGTGGACTTCAGTGGAAAGCGCGGGTGGAGCGTGTAGTACCACGATCCCAGCTCGGGGCGTTCCTCCGCGTCCCATGCAGCGAAGAGAACAGTGCGGCGGGGCAGATGGCCCTCTTTCGCCGCGCGCGCGTACGCAGCGGCAATGGCCATTGTGCCCACCGCGCCGGAGCCGTTATCGTCTGCTCCGTGGAAAATCTCAACGCTGTCTGCACCTTCGTGATCGTAATGACCGCTGACGATCACGACTTCGTTGCGAAGTGTTGTGTCGGAACCTGGAATCATCGCCAGAATGTTGCGACCGGGGGTGACGTGGCGTTCAACGGCAGTGGTGAGACTTGCGCGCGCGTCCTTCAGCGAGACGACACCCAGGCCGTGCCGCGAGTCCTCCGCTTCGTTGGCCAACTCGGAGAGCGTGCGGCCGCTTCCTTTCACGAGCGCGTCGGCCAGCTCCATGGATATCTCCGCTGCGGGAATCGTGATCTCGTTCACCCCGTCCGCCAGCAGGAATCGCTCGATACGACGAGGCTTCGCCGGCCAGGCGGCGGCGTTCAAGGCGACCCATTTGTCAGGAGTCGCGTTCGTATCGCGTCGCACGAACAGTATGGCCGCAGCACCGTTCTTCGCGGCCGCAACCGCCTTTCGCCACGAACGTCCGCCCTCGGAGGCCACCAGACCGTCGAACTGACTCGCCGGATCGCTCGCGCCGGGCTCACCGTCCAGTACGAGGACGACCTTGCCGTGTACATCCGCTCCCTTGTAGTCGTCCCAACCGAGTTGCGGCTCGACAATTCCGTAACCTGCGAAGACTACTGGCCCTGATGCTGACGTGGATGCCGCGAAGCTGGCTGGTGTCCAACCGTTGCCCGGTTCGCGGGAGCCGCCTGCACCCGCGATCGTCAGGCTGTTACCCGATCCGAGACTGAACCAGTTCATGTCGAAGCGCTGGACGAATCCTGAGTCTCCGGCAGGCAGCAGCCCCAGCGATTGGAAGCGCGCGCGTATCCAGTCACCGGCCTCGGCGTCCTCGCGTGTTCCGACGAGACGCCCGCGCATGGAGTCCGCGGAGATGGCGTGCACATCGGCAGAAAGCGAGTCCTTGTTGATGGACGAACTTCCGGGTGCACCGGATTCAGCACAGGCCCAGAGGGCCAACGCGAACGCGGGAAGTGTCGGCAGAAACAGGAATCGGCGCATTTGGACAATCTCTCGAGAAGGGCGAACGGACGAAACGAATATGCGCGGTTCAGTGGTAACGCGCGAGGACGGGGAGTACGCGCGAACTAGTCGATTCCGATTTCCGAGCTCGATGCGGTGTCGCTGCTCACCGAAATACGTGTAAGCCGAATTAGCGTACGTTTATGGCTATATCTTGCGCTCTGCGCCGCATGCCAGGACATCATTAGCGGCGCAATCTCTGATCGAGGGATATGCGGTGGCCACTAACAAAAGTTTCGTTATCTATATCGTCGAGCAGGCGGGTCTTGGTGACGCGCTCACGTACAAGTTGATGTTCGGAGAGTATGCGCTATACCACGGAGGCAAAGTTATCGCCTTGGTTTGCGACAACAGTCTATTCGTCAAACCCTCATCCGCGTCTAATGAGTTGACTCCAAACCTGCCACGTCGGCCGCCTTTTCCGGGCGCAAAGGATTTCCCGGTTGCCGACGAGCTTCTTGACGATGGTGACGCGCTCAGAGCGTTGTTGTTGGCAACTTCAGCAGCGTTACCAAAGCCACAACCAAAAGCACCACGACGCCCGCGGAGCAAATAGGTGCCCAACTCCTGGAGGCGTATTGATTTGTGCTTGCTTTGTAAGCAAGCTTATGCGTTCTCGTTGCAGCTTATGTACGGTATAGACAGCGCCAGAGGCTTCACCCCCGAAACGGAGAAAACATGAAACGTGTAACAGGGATCGGCGGAATTTTCTTCAAGTCGAATGATCCAAAAGCTCTCGGTGCATGGTACCGAGATCACCTTGGATTGGATGTAACGGATTGGGGCGGCGCCATTTTCGAATGGGGCGGCGACGGGAGCGAGAAGGGCATGACGATCTGGAGTGCATTCAAGAAGGATACGGACCTCATGGAGCCAGGAACAGCGAGTTTCATGATCAACTTTCGTGTTGCCGACTTGCAAGCGCTTCTCGCCGCGCTAAAGGACGAAGGCTGCAACGTATTGGAGCGAGTGGACGAGTCCGAACAAGGCAAGTTTGGATGGGTCATCGATCCCGATGGCAACAAGGTTGAGCTGTGGGAATCGCCAGTCGAAGAGTGAACTGCGTCGCAGGCATTCATTCGAGCCGGTGCC
>JBDTAZ010000205.1:0-2931 GCA_039924325.1 Gemmatimonadaceae bacterium | reverse complement strand
ATGGTCGCGCTCGCACCACCGGACCTACCGCGCATGAGCGAGGTGCATCTCGGATGGGTCAGCGTTGTGTTCACTCTCGCCGTGTCAATCGTGGCTGGAATTCTGTTCGGCGCCCTCGCACTGATGGGAGCCGAACCCGGCGAAGACGCGATGATGCTGCGCGAAGGTGGCCGCGGCATGACGTCATCAAGACGGCAACACTTCACGCGCGGTGTACTCGTCGCC
Organism: Gemmatimonadaceae bacterium; assembly: GCA_039924325.1. Taxonomy (GTDB): domain Bacteria; phylum Gemmatimonadota; class Gemmatimonadetes; order Gemmatimonadales; family Gemmatimonadaceae; genus Fen-1247. The sequence goes on along the minus strand of JBDTAZ010000205.1, from coordinate 2,706 downwards.
GCACAGACAGCGCTCGCACTGGTGTTGCTCGCGGCGGCCGGTCTCATGCTGCAGAGCTTTCGAAATCTTCGGCAGGTTTCGTCAGGGTTCGATTCCACGAACGTGCTCGCCGCCGAGGTGAGTCTTCCCGACGCGCGGTATCGCACCTACGCGCAAGTCGAATCGTTCTATCATGAGCTGCTCACACGTGTTGCCGCCATTCCTGGAGTGAAGGTCGCAGGAGCCGGTGATGTCGTACCGCTCGGGCCTTCCAGCGATGGAACCGCGATCGGCGGCTTTACCGGTTGCTCAGGCGTTTCGATTGAAAATCCCGGCGACTTGAGAGGGAAACCGAGCGGATGCGTCGGTACGCACCTCGTCGCGCCGGGCTATTTCGCGGCTCTCGGGATCAAGCTGCGCGGTACCGAACCGAGCTGGTCCGATGTCGAGCGTATCGTCGGCGGAGTTGTCGTGACGAAAGCACTCGGCGAACGGTTGTGGCCCGGGCAGGATCCCATCGGTAAGGGAATTCGCGGCAATGGAGACCAGCCCCCTTTCTATCGTGTCGTTGGGGTGACAGACAACATTCGCGGCACGGCGCTAACTGATCCACCAGCCGAAGTTGTCTTCTTCCCGATGATGCCGATTCCCCAGGCCAGCCTCTGGAGCCCGCCGACGGCGATGACACTTGTGATTCGCACCAACGGTGTTCCGCCGCAGTCCATAGCCGCGCCGCTCCGTCGCATTCTCAACACTATGGACCCCGATGTGCCACTCGGCAATGTCAGCGCGATGGACGACATCGTCGCGCGATCGATGGTGCGACTGTCGTTCACGATGACACTGCTCGCGATTGCAGCGACGATGGCATTGATCCTGAGCGCTATCGGTATCTACGGTGTCATCTCCTACATCGTCGGCAGACGCCGAGGTGAAATAGGAATCCGCATGGCACTCGGTGCGCACGCGTAACGTGTGGGCGCTCTGGTAGTGCGCCAATCCGTTCAATTCGCCGTGATTGGCATAGGTGTTGGCATCGTGGCGTCGTTGGCCATTACTCGAGTGTTGGGCTCCGTGCTGTATGGTGTGAGCCCGAGTGATCCGACGACGTTGATAATTGTCTCCGCGATCATGCTGATAGTCGCGGTTCTAGCGAGCTACGTGCCTGCTCAGCGTGCGATGAATGTCGATCCGGTGGAAGCACTTCGTGCCGACTGAACGACCAATCAAACAAACCTTCTGACCGCAGAAACACTCTAAGTGGATATACCTCGCGAACGCGCGTCGAATAACCGGCGCTACATATATGGAGCAATTGGAGTTGTCGCCGTCGTGCTTGCAATCTTCGGAGTCTCACGCCTCAAGCCCGCCGCGCCGAGCGTCGATCGGTCATCCGTCGTGATCGATTCGGTTCGGAGAGGCGACATGGTGATAGACGTTCGCGGACCGGGTTCACTGGTACCGGAACAGATCCGCTGGATTTCAGCTGTCACCGCGGGCCGCGTTGACAAGATTGACGTGCGTCCCGGCGCCACCGTTGCCGATACGACGACCCTGCTCGAACTCAGCAATCCGGACGTGCAGCTCGAGTCATTGAGCGCCCAACAGCAACTGAGCGCCGCAGAAGCGTCGCTGGTAACCCTTCGCATCAGCCTGGAGAACCAGCGTCTCGCGCAGGAAGGCGTCGTTGCAACAACGACGTCCGATTACAACGATGCAATGCGCAATGCCACCGCGTTCGATCAACTTGAACAGAAAGGATTCCTCTCCAAAGGGCTGCTCGCGCCAAATGACGTGAGCAAGGCCAAGGACAAGGCGGTCGAGCTCAAGGCAAGGATGTCGATCGAGCAGAAGCGGCTCGATGTGATGAGCCAATCGATCCAGCAGCAAATTGAGCTGCAGAAGGCGCAAGTGGACAAGCTGCGCGACATTGCACAGTTCCAGACCGGGCGTATCTCGTCGATGCAGGTGCGCGCGGGTAGCGCTGGTCAGTTGCAGGAACTCTCGCTGGAGCCCGGTCAGTACGTGCAAGCCGGGACAATTCTAGCGAAGGTCGCGCAACCCGGACGCCTGAAGGCCGTGCTCCAGATTCCAGCTACGCAGGCGAAGGACATCCAGATCGGTCAGGTCGCATCGATCGATACACGCAACGGGCTCATTCCCGGTCACGTGATACGCATAGATCCGGGCGCACACGATGGAACGGTCGCGGTTGATGTTGCGCTCGACGGCGCGCTACCAAAAGGCGCGCGCCCCGATCTCAGTGTCGACGGCACCATCGAGCTCGACAGACTCAAGAATGTGCTCTACACTGGACGGCCAGCGTACGGCGATCCGGGCAGTGTTGTGGGACTGTTCAAGCTTTCCAAGGATGGAAAGGAAGCGATGCGCGTGAACGTCAAACTCGGTCGCGAGTCGGTGAACATGGCCGAGGTCGTTCAGGGGCTGCAGGCTGGCGACAAGATAATTACCTCCGACATGTCGGGCTCTGATACACAGGCTCGAGTGAGGCTGAATTGATGTTACGAAACATGAGCAGCGTTATTGCTCGGCGAGAGCAGCGTTCATGAACGCGATCGTTCGCGATCTCCGTTACGCGATGCGCACTCTCGCACGCAGCCCCGGCTTCGCGCTTACCGCGGTTGTGATTCTGGCACTCGGTATTGGCGCGATGACTGCCATCTTCACCGTTGTCTACGGTGTGATGTACAGGCCGCTGCCGTACTC
>JBDTAZ010000204.1:0-17067 GCA_039924325.1 Gemmatimonadaceae bacterium | reverse complement strand
GCTAATTCGGATTCCGGCGGGGACGGCGTTCGGAGTCGCGTTTCTTCATGTCGGCGCGCATCGCGTCGAACTTCTTTTGCTGGTCCGGGGTCAGCGCGCGTCGGAGACTTGCCTGGGTGCTATCGCTTACCACACGCGCAAGCGCGTCAACGGAGTCGATCGCCGGACGGACCGGTTTGTACAGGGCGGATATTTTTGCGTGCTGCGTGTCCATCAGCGAGTCTATAATGTGCCGCTGATTCGTGTTGAGTCCCCACTCCGTGGCGGTTCGATCCCAGAATGTGTGTGGATCGTCCGGGCCGCTGTTACGGGAGTTGGTACGCAGGGCGCGATCTCCAGCCACGCCAAGGGCGCCGCCAGCCAGGAACGCGCCGACAATGACCAGTGCTGCGACGAATTTGGTCTGTTGCATTCGTAGTGTTAGTGCGAAATGACGTCGCGGAATGTCGCGTCGCGTGTATCCGGGCCGTCGCGCTCGCTGAGTGCACCTTCGGGAACCGTCAGTGTCTCGGTAATCGTAGGCTGCGACGCCGATTCGTACGCTGTCCGAACATCCTGCTTGTGGGCCTGAAGCAGCAGCGCGCCAACTACGGTTGCAACGATAATTGCCGCAGCAGCAACGAGCCCGCTGCGTGCCCAGCCGCCGACGACCATCCACCAACGTCCGGCGCTCGAATCGCCGAGTCGCGCCATGATGCGGGACTCCAGGACACTCCAGTAGGCCGCGCCAGTCGGCGGCGCGTAAATGTCTCGCCCTGCGGCGATCACTTCTTCTGGGAGCGGCTCGTCGAGCCTGATCTCGTTGTTCGTCATTAATTGTCCCTCAAGTCTCGCAACATTCCCCGCAGCCGCTGTCTCGCGTGATGCAGGTCGGATCGCGCAGTTCCTTCCGGAATTCCGAGTGCCGTTCCAATCTCGGAATGTGCAAACCCTTCTATGTCGTGCAACACCAGCACAGATCGCATTCTTTCGGGCAACTTTGTTAAAGCATCGGCCAGACGCCGTCTCAACTCATCCGCTTCGCCTGGATCGCGAAACGTGCCTGCCAGGGACTCATGCAATTCGTCAGTTGTTCGTACCTTACGGCGCCGCGCGAGGTCCAGTGCCGCGTTGGCGACGATCCGGTTCAGCCAGGGCCCAAATGCCTGGTCCAGATTGAAACGGTCGAGCGCCTGATAGGCCCGGACGAAAGCTTCCTGCACCGCGTCTTCAGCATCTTCGTGTACGGTAACGATCGCTCTTGCGACCGCATACGCGCGTTTGGAGTGAAGCCGGACGAGCATGCCGAACGCCGCCTGATCGCCTCGCTGGGCGGCGGCGGTCAGAGTCCGCTCATCAGGAGGATTACGCGACTGATCGGTCACGCGTTGAGGGGAGGGGACAGAAGCTGGGGGCACCGGGGTGAAATCTAAACAACGTCCGCCAGAGACATCCTCCTGGCGGACGAGCTTTGTCCCCGTGGCCCCTATCTGGTAGAGACGTGAACGTTGACAGACAGACCCGGTCGCAGTGGGTGATTCGGACAGCCTTGCGTCACCGCGATTCGAATCGGTACGCGCTGCACCACCTTGGTGAAGTTGCCAGTGGCATTGTCGGGCGGTAACAGTGCGAACTTGGCGCCGGTAGCTCCACTCAGGCTCTCGACCTTGCCGCGGGCCGTGCAGCCGTTGTAGGCGTCTACATCGAATTCCACTCCCTGGCCGACCTTGATGTCATCGAGCTGCGTTTCCTTGAAGTTCGCGGTAACCCACACACCGGTATCCGCAACTACGCTCATCACCGGCTGGCCTGCGGTAACCAGCTGTCCTACCTCGACCTGTTTACGCGCCACAAGGCCGCTCGCTGGCGCGACGATCTTGGTGTAGCTGAGCTGCAGTTTTGAGTTGTCGAGTGCGGCCTCCGCGGCGGCGGATCTGGCTTCAGCTATCCTGACACCCGCCTTCGCCGTTGAGATCTGAGAGCCTGCAGTCGTCACCTGTCGTTGCGCTGCAAGTAACTGCGCCTCTGCCGCTGCTGCTGCGGCCTGTGACGCGTCAAGCTGCTGCTTTGAGACAATCTGCTTGGCCGCCAGATCCTTCATCCTCGCAAGATTCGCCTGCGCGTTCGTGTTTGCGGCTTCGGCAGCAAGAACCTGTGCGTCAAGCTGTGATCGCTGGCCCGACGCAGTCTGGACTTGCCCTTCCGCCTGGCCTTCTGTCGACTTGGTTCCGGCCACGCCCTGTGCCGCGGCAAGATCGGCCTGCGCCGATTGGACTCGCACTCGATATTCAGCATCGTCGAGTGTCACGAGGATCTGGCCTTCATTTACGTGTTGGTTTTCGTCAGCCGATACGCCGGTGACGTAACCTCCGACCTTTGCAAGCACCGGCACGATGTGGCCATCAACCTGCGCGTCGTCGGTGCTCTCGTGAGACCGCGAGTAGTTCCACGTCTTGAATCCCCAGATCGCCGCTATGATCGCGACGATTATTACGATCGGGATTATGAACTTCTTCTTACCGCTGGATTCGCTTGCCATTTTACGAGGAGTGTGTGCTCATGGAAGGGTTGTAACAATGCCCTGCGCGCGCGCCAGCGCGATCCGGGCAGTCTGAAAATTTGTCTGCGCGTCGATTACGGCAGTTCGCGCGGTTGTCAGTTGTAGCAGCGCCGTGATGACGTCCGCGTTCCCCGCAACGCCAGCCCGAAAGCGCTCGCGCGCCTGCGATACTTCCTGGTCGGCCAACCGTAATTGCTCACGAGTCGCGTCAACCTGCTGGGCCGCGGCTCGCAGGTCGAGAATCGCGGTGCTGACGTCTGCCGCGGCCTGCTGCTCGATTTCGTGCTCCTGAATCTGTGATTCCGTAACGACGCCCTGCTGTTCCTGTACGCGACCCGATCGGCGGAATCCATCCAGGATCGGAACCGACACCTGCACGCCGTATTCATACGTGTTCAGCATGTGGTGTACGGATAGCCCATTGACTCCGTCGTCGCCGACAAGCGAAACGGTTGGCAGTCGCTCCGCGCGAATTGCGCTCACTGACTGTTTTGCCGCTGCTATCCTCGCCTGCGCTGCCTTGAGATCGGGACGATTTCGAAGTGCCGTTTCAGTCGCAGCTGCTTCATCCAGCGGTGTTGTCGTGCTGTCTATTCGACCCAGCGAGTCGCTCAGTGTCAGCGGGGTATGTGCCGGTAGATTGAGCGCACGATCCAGCGCTATCAACGAGCGATCGCGCGTGGCGCGTGAGCTGATCAGGCCGGATCGAGTGGAGGCCAGCTGGGCCTGCGCACGCGTCACATCCAGTGCGATGCCAGTGCCAGCGTCGAGCTGTGCCTGAGCGACGGTGACCAGGTCCGAGGCCAGGACGCTGTCTTCGCCGCGGGCCCGAAAATCGCCCTCTGCGCGCAACGCCTGGACGTAAGCCATTGCCGCCTGTGCCGCTGCTTTTTCTGAAGCCACAGTGGCGTCGGCGGTGATTGCCGTCACCGCCGCGCCGGCGGCACGATAGCGAGCGAAAGCGCCGAAATCGAACAACGCCGCGTGTACCTGCGCACGAGCGTCGAGGACGCGAAACGGTCCGAGAATCTGACCGTTCGGATTGAGCCCCGGCAGCGAGAAGCCGAATGAAGCGGTATTTATTGTGCGCGTAAATTGCGATGCCGACCCGTCGAGTGACGGAAGCAAGCTGGCGCGACTCTGTCGCACACGCGCCTCGGCTTCAGCGATTCGAATCTGCGCGCTTTGGGCCGGCGCGGTGTTGCGCGCGGCGATCCTTGCTGCGTCTCCGATCGACAGGTCGCCCGTTGCGGCTGTCGCGCTGGGCGTGGTCGTGGTGACCTGCGCGAAGAGCGGGGCGGTGCCGACGAGGATGCTACTCGCAATAGCGGCGGCGATAACCCGACCCCGGCGCGGGATGAATTTGCCTTTCATTGTTGATGTCACGCGCGGAGCGCGGAGAGATAGAAGTCAACCAGCTCGTCATACACCTGTTCATCGCTGCGTGCCTGCAGACTCGGAAAGAACTGTCTCTTGCAGCACCACATTGCACTCGTGGTAAACAGAGAAATGAGCATCCGGCCGGCAACTATTGGATCCGTTGACCGGAACTCGCCAGTCTCGATGCCACGCGAGATTATTCCGGCGATCAGCTTTTGCCCGCGCAGAATCACCTCTGCACTGTAGAACTCGACGAGGTCTGGGAAGTGGTGCAACTCGCTCACAACGACTCGATAGATGACAGAGAAGGACGGTGTGCGAACAAAATTCCAGTAGTTCTGCATGAAGGTCAACAATTGTTCGCGCGCGGAACTCAGCTTTGGAATACCCTCGCCAGCAACGATAGCCTCGACGATTGTCGATCGAACCATTTCACGAAAAAGCGCTTCCTTGTTCGGGAAATAGAGATAGATCGTTCCTTTTGAGACGCCAGCTCGTCGAGCGATGTCTTCAAGTCGCGCACCGGCAAGGCCGTGCTCTCCAAATACTTCGAGCGCGGCTCTTAAAATCTGTTGTGGGCGTTCCTCAGGGAGCCGTCTCCAGCGTGGCTCCGCAACTTCAGCAGACATGGGGTTCTCTAGTATATTACTGACCGGTCAGTAATATATGGTGCCCGGCTCCGGAGTCAACGTGTCGCCGTTTTCCGCTTGGGACTTCCCGGCCCAGCCAGGCCGCCGAGTCGGAGGATCGTTTCCCATTCCTCGGGCCTGACCGGCTGAACTGAAAGCCGGCTCCCCTTTCGAAGGAGTTCCATCTTCTCGAGCTCCCGGACATGGCGCAGGCCCGGAAGATCCAGGAACTCCTTGAGGCGCTTTCCGGCCCGAATATCGACCATGTACCAGATTGGGTCGCTTTCCCTGCTTTTTGAGTCGTGGTGCTCATCCGAGGCGTCCCAAGCTGTGAAGTCCGGATATCCGGCACGCACGATTTCGGCCGTTCCCACTATCCCAGCCGGGTCAGCTCCCGAATAATAGAAGAGGACTCCATCGCCGACCTTCATGTCGTCGCGCATGAAGTTTCGGGCCTGGTAGTTCCGGACTCCGCTCCAATATGTGGTGGATTGTGGCGCGGCCAGCAGGTCTTCAAATGAATAACAGTCTGGTTCGCTCTTGAGTAACCAGTAGCGGCGGTCCCTTGATTCAGGCATTTGGGCTCGTGGGTGCTTTTTGAACCGTTTTCGTGTCCAGTGTTTCGCATTGGCCGCTGATGCTCGGCTTATCCTCGGAATCTATTGCGCTAGGCGTCTAAATGGCCTCGCCCGGTGTATAGAACGTCATGGAAGGGTAAACCCGCGACGCGAGTCGCCAGGATCAGGCAGGTTAGTTCACGATAGTTCAGGGTTGTTATCGATAGTTATCGTACATTCAGCCGTAACCAACTCATCAAATGCAACCTATCGTTCGCGGCCTCCTCGCCTCCGCAGTGATCGGTGGAGCTTTATCTGCCGGTTCCGTTTTCGCGCAGGCGCCCGCCACCCTGTCCGCCAGATCGCAAACGCCGAGCGTTGAGCTCGCCTCGCCAAGTACACTCGCACCTTTCAGGGCGGGAAATCGATTCTTCTACGTCGACGCAACCGGCGAGCTGCGTGTCAGAGACGGTGACAAGGGCCCAGAGCGGGCCCTCCTGCCGGCCGCCACATTTTCTATCGTCGCTCCGTCGCCCGACGGCAAGTACGTCGCGTACACAGTGGGGCCCGCGCACGCTGGTCCGTATGACGTTCGCATACGCGACGTTCAAACCAGCAGGGATCTCCCGGACGTATTACATCTTTCGCGCATTTCGCCCGCGCCGTGGTCGCACGATAACAAGGGATTTCTGTATGTCCGCGAAGACGCTTCCGATGGCCGTCAACGCGTGTACTACCACGGACTCGGTCGCGAGCCCGCAAAGGATGCATTGATCCTCAGTCAGTTCGACCACCCGGAGTGGCGCTACGCGGCACGCGTAAGTGACGATGGCAACTACGCGGTCTTCACCATCTCGTACCCTTCCGATTCAAACACACGCATCTACTTCATCGATCTCGCAGACCCCGGCAAGCCGAATTTCGGCGCCCCGGTGGTCAAGCTGACGCAGTCGTTTGATGCGCGATACGAGTTTGTCGATAATGCTGGAGCGTACTTCTTTCTTCAGAGCAATCGAGCTGCGCCGCGAGGCCGCATTCTGCTTGCCAATACGGACGTGATTCGTGAGTCGCGATGGCCGTCGCTTATTCCGCAGACGGACGACTCGCTGCTGTTTGCGAGGACGGCGGGCAATGAATACCTCGTCGCGGTGTATCGCACCGCCGGCGGAGCGAATGTTGCGAAGGTCTTCGGGCCAGAGAACCCGGCTGTTTTGCGTCAGGAAATTCGTAACCGAATCGATTCGCTTCAAAAGGCGCGCAACAAGGATGCCGACAAGCGTCCGGTCCGAGCGATGGGATCGAGAGGCTTCATGGGCAGCGGACCGGCGATCCGTCTCGAGCCGCGTAGCGACATGCCCCTTCCTCCGGGATCCACAATAATCGCCATGAATGCGCTGGCGGATCAGGAGCAACTGTTTTACACCTTGAAGCTGTCCGACGGTACAACGCAGTCATTCGTGTACAATGTCACGAACGGTAATAACGAGCCGTATCAGACCCGACCCTAAACCCGCTAGTAATGGCTTTGCTTCCTATACTTGTTCTTGTTGTCGGTATTATTCGAACGGTAGTCGCGGTATCGGTCGTAGTGCTCGCCATAGCGTTTCTGCTGGACTGGCTCGTTCGCACACGTCGCATCAATCCGTTTCATCCGGCCGCTCGTGCGATTCGGCGATTCGCGGAGCCTCTGATTGCACCCGTAGAGCGGCGGATACTGCGTGCGGGCGGGAGTCCGGCCTCGGCACCCATCTGGGCGCTCGTGGGCGCTGTTTTCGTCGGGATCGTCGTAATCAGCGGACTGGACTTCCTGGTTCAGGGATACGTCGCTTTAGTTTTGGCGCTCACGTCCGGGCCACTGGGGCTGTTCGTTGTCCTGTTGCAGCTGACATTCGACGTTCTCAGACTCGCGATAATTCTGGTCGTTGTCGTTTCCTGGCTGCCTATATCGCCGTTCTCTCGTTGGGTACGCTGGGCTTTCGCCATCACGGAGCCGATTTTGAGGCCGCTCCGGGAAATTGTCCCCCGCGTCGCGATGTTCGACATTACGCCAATTGTCGCCTACTTCCTCCTCGGCATCCTGGAATGGGCTATCCTCAGGATAGTCGGAATGTGATCTTTATCCGTCCATCCGGCTACTCGGATGGACTACCCCTTGTTACAGCTGTCATGCGACGCTATCGTTCGTAACAACGGAACTTCGTGGCGATTTCAGGCAAATTGCGGCCACGTAAAACAATCGCTAAAGCGCACATCAGGCCCGGCGCTTTCTGCCGGGCCTATTTTCGTAATCCAGATCGCATGACCACTTCAAGCAATTCTTCCCGATCCGCGTATCTCGCGGCTCTCGCCGATCGCGTACTTGTGTACGACGGAGCGATGGGCACCAACATTCAGCGGTATCACCTTACGCCAGAGGATTTTGGCGGGAAGGCGCTGGAGGGCTGCAACGACAACCTCGTGCTGACGCGCCCCGACGTGATCCAGGAAATCCATGAGTCCTTCCTGGCGGTCGGTTGTGACGTAGTCGAAACGTGCACGTTCCAATCCACACCGCGCCGCCTCGGCGAGTGGGGGCTGCTCGACAAGGCGCACGAGTTGAACGTCCGGGCAGCTCAGCTTGCGCGAGCGGCGTGTGACAAGTTTGCGACTCCGGAGCGCCCAAGATTCGTGGCCGGATCGATGGGCCCGACCGGAATGCTGCCGTCGAGCACGGATCCGGTTCTCTCGAACGTGACGTTCGAGGAGCTTGCCCAGAACTACTGCGCACAGGCCAAGTCGCTAATCGAGGGCGGCGTTGATGTACTGCTGATCGAAACGTCGCAGGACATTCTGGAAGTGAAGGCCGCCGTGGTCGGGATCGAGCGCGCTTTCTTGGAGACAGGCTGCAGAGTCGCGTTGCAGGTGCAGGTCACGCTCGACGTGAGCGGCCGCATGCTTCTCGGTACCGATATCGCGAGCGCTATGACGACGCTTGAGTCGCTGCGCGTTGATGTCATCGGGCTGAATTGCTCGACAGGTCCGGAGCACATGCGCGAACCGATTCGATTTCTCTCGGAACATGCGACGCTCCCGTTGTCGGTAATTCCAAACGCAGGCCTGCCGCTGAACACCGGAACCGGCGACGCGATCTACCCGCTGGAACCGGCGCCAATGGCCGATGCACTCGGTGAATTCGTCCGCGATTTCGGAGTTCGCGTTGTCGGCGGCTGTTGTGGAACCACTCCCGAGCATCTCGCCGCCATTGTTACCCGCATCGGGGAACTTCGCTCGGCAGCCACGACACCGGCAAGCCATTCGCAGGAACCGTCTGAGCCGCGCCTGCCGATGGTCTCTTCGGCGATGCGCGCGACATCGTTGCGACAGACTCCGCCGCCATTGATTGTGGGCGAACGTGTCAACGCTCAAGGCTCGCGTCGAGTCAAGCGATTCCTTCTCGCGGAGGATTACGAGTCAATAGTCGAAGTCGGCCGCGAGCAGGTGGATTCAGGGGCGCACGTACTTGATGTGTGCGTTGCTGTCACGGAACGAGCCGACGAGGCGGAGCAGATGTCGCAGGTGGTCAAGCTGCTCTCGATGGGCGTTGAAGCGCCGTTGATGATCGATTCCACCGAGGCAAACGTCGTTGCGGCTGCGCTTGAGCACGTGCCCGGCAGGGCGATAGTCAATTCCATCAATATGGAGAATGGCCGCAAGCGGATCGAGGCCATCGTTCCGCTCGTCAAGAAGCATGGTGCAGCTGTTGTCGCGCTTACCATCGACGAGATCGGCATGGCGAAGACGCGCGAGCGCAAGCTCGAAGTTGCGCGCAAAATCTACGATATCGCGGTCGGTGAGTACGGGCTCGCACCTGAGGACTTGCTGTACGATGCACTAACCTTCACGCTTGCCACCGGCGATGCGGAGTGGATCGATTCCGCCGCCGAAACTATCGAGGGAATCAGGCTCATCAAGCGTGAGTTGCCCGGTGTCGGAACGATACTTGGCGTCTCGAATGTTTCGTTCGGGTTAACTGTCGAAGCACGGTCCGTACTCAATTCGGTGTTCCTGCATCACTGCGTTCAGGCGGGTCTTGATGCTGCGATTGTCAATCCCGCACATATAAGGCCGTATGCCGAGATATCGACCGAAGAGCGCGCGGTAGCAGACGATCTCGTTTTCAATCGACGGCCCGATGCGCTGCAGATGTTCATCGAATTTTTCTCTGCTACTTCAGAGGCAGGAGGCTCGGCCACCGTCGCGAAGGAAGATCCGACCGCTGGAATGACAGCAGACGAGAAGATTCACTGGATGGTCCTTCATCGAAAGAAAGAGGGCATCGAAGATGCGCTCGACGTCGCCGGTGTGAGAGAGAATCCGGTGCGCGTCCTCAACGGCGTCCTGTTGCCGGCCATGAAGGACGTGGGAGACAAGTTTGGCGCGGGAGAGTTGATTCTTCCGTTTGTCCTCCAGTCGGCGGAAGTGATGAAGAAGGCTGTGCAGCATCTCGAGAAGTTCCTCGAGAAGAGCGAGGGCTACACGAAAGGACGCGTCGTGCTGGCGACGGTGTACGGTGACGTGCATGACATCGGCAAATCGTTGGTCAACACGATTCTGTCCAACAACGGATATACGGTTTACGATCTTGGCAAGCAGGTGCCGGTCAACACGATCATCGAAAAGGCACTCGAGGTAAATGCGGATGCTATTGGTCTGAGCGCGCTGCTCGTGTCGACGTCGAAGCAGATGCCGCTCTGCGTGCAGGAGCTGGACAAGCGAGGAATACACATTCCCGTAATGATCGGCGGTGCTGCGATTAATCGGCGATTTGGGCGCCGCGCGATGTTCGTTGAGGGAGAACGCGCATACGATTCCGGCGTATTCTATTGCAAGGATGCATTCGAAGGCCTCGACACGATGGATATACTGCAGGACGGAGATCGCAGAGGCGCGTACATGGAAAAGATCATGGACGATGCGCGCAAGGACATCTTTCTTCACACGCAGGTCGGCAAGGATACGGTCGCGGGCACGGATTCAACTGTGCGCAGCGATGTCGCCGCCGACAATCCGATTCCAGCCCCGCCATTCTGGGGTCCGAGGGTGCTGCGCGACATTCCGCTGGACGAGGTGTTCGCGCATCTGGATCTGGACGAGTTGTATCGCCTGCAGTGGGGTGCACGAGGTTCGGGAGCGCAGTATGAACGGACCGTGCGTGAAGAGTTTGAGCCGGTGCTCAATCGCTTGACGTCGGCTGCAAAGGCCGAGGGTTGGCTGAAGCCGGAGGTGGTATATGGTTACTTCCCGGTACAGTCATCCGGCAACGAGATCATCGTTTACGACGCCGCGGCGTATGCGGCTGACGGGACACGTACGGAGACCGCGCGTTTCAGCTTTCCTCGAATGGTCGGGCGCGAAAGGCTCTGTCTCGCGGACTACGTGCGATCCGTGGAATCGAAGCAGGTGGACGTCTTACCACTGCAAATTGTGACCGTTGGTCACGCTGCATCGGAAAAGTTCGCGCAGCTGCAGGGCGCCAATGAGTATGCTGAGGCTTACTACGTACACGGCCTCGGAGTGGAAACCGCAGAGGCGCTGGCGGAATGGTCACATCGTCACGTCAAGGCAGAGTTGGGTGTCGAGAGCGGAAAGCGCTATTCATGGGGGTATGGCGCGTGCCCTGATCTCGAAGATCATGCAGTTGTATTCAAACTATTGCCGGCAAGCGAGGAAATCGGAATGGTGTTGAGCGAATCTTTCCAGCTCATGCCGGAGCAATCGACAGCAGCCGTTATCATGCACCATCCTGAAGCACGATATTACGCGGTGCGTGGCGCCGCCGCGGAGCGGGAGCCGGCAATTGCGTGAGGCGCTGCTGAAGCGCCTGCTCGATCCTGAGGCACTCGTCGTGTTCGACGGCGCGATGGGAACGATGATCTATGCTCGCGGCGTTTTCATCAATCAGTGTTACGATGAGTTGAGCGTACGCGCCCCGGACCTGATTCGCGCCATTCATGAGGAATACGTCCAGGCGGGCGCTGAGGTGATCGAGACGAATACCTTCGGCGCCAATCGTCTCAAGCTGGAGCAACACGGGCTGGCTGAGGAAGTAGCCCGGATCAATGTCGCGGCAGCACGACTGGCGCGTGACGCTGCCGGTGAGTCTGTCCTTGTGGCTGGTGCCGTCGGCCCACTCGGTGTGCGACTCGAGCCGTATGGATCTACCTCGCGTGAGGAAGCACGCGCGATTTTCGCGGAACAGATGCGAGCGCAGAAGGAAGGCGGCGCGGATCTGTTCATACTCGAAACGTTTTCCGACCTAGACGAACTCACCCAGGCGATTTTTGCGGCGCGCGAGGTTGACGCGTCGATGCCGGTAATCGCGCAGGTGGCAATCAATGCCGATGGGGTAACCGCGTACGGCGCGACACCGGAGGACATAGCACGCACACTCGATGCTGCGGGCGCCGACGTGATCGGGCTGAATTGCTCGGTCGGTCCGCAGACGATATTGGAAGCCATCGAAAAAATGGCGCCGCTCACTGCGAAGAAGCTTAGTGCGCAACCGAACGCGGGAATGCCGCGCGATGTCGGTGGCCGATCGATGTATATGGCAAGTCCCGAGTACATGGCGAGCTACGCTCGGCATTTGGTCGTCGCGGGCGCCAAGGTCGTCGGCGGATGTTGTGGAACTACACCGGCGCATATCCGAGAGATCGCAGAGGGCGTGCGACCGCTTGCGCCAAGGTCCGGTCGAACGTCGCGCGCAACTGTGGCGCAAGTCGTCGCTGACAAACGAGTCGAGGGGGCCCAGCCAGTACCTTTCGGCGAGCGATCTCGCTGGTCGGCTCGGCTGAGTGCGGGTGATTTTGTCACGTCGGTAGAACTTGTGCCGCCGCGTGGTGTCGACGCGTCCAAGCTATTGAGCGACGCGGCGTTGCTGCGCGAAGCCGGCGTTGACGCGATCAATGTTCCCGACGGACCCAGAGCGCAGAGTCGCATGGGAGCCGTGCTCGCGAGTTTACTGATCGAGCAAAACGCGAAGATCGAGACGGTGACGCATTATTGTTGTCGCGATCGTAACCTGCTTGGCATGCTGAGTGATCTGCTTGGTGCGTCGGCGGTTGGATTGCGCAACCTGTTGCTGATCACCGGGGACCCGCCAAAGATGGGCCCGTATCCATCGGCTACAGCCGTGTTTGACATCGACTCAATCGGACTTACGAATCTCGTGAGTCAGTTGAATCGCGGACTCGATCCGGGTGGAAATGCTATTGGGGAACCAACCCGGTTTGTCATCGGTGTCGGCGTCAACCCCGCGGCCCTGGACCACGAAAACGAACGTCGTCGGTTTGAGTGGAAAGTCGAGGCAGGTGCGGAGTATGCGATCACCCAGCCTGTGTTTGACGCGCGGCAGCTGGAGGTATTTCTGCGGAGCGTCGAGTCGCTGCACATTCCTGTTGTTGCGGGGATCTGGCCTCTCGTATCCGTGCGAAACGCCGAATTTCTGGCGAACGAAGTGCCCGGTGTGACGGTGCCCGACGAGGTAATTGGTCGCATGCGACGCGCAAACGCAGTGTCAAGGGAGCACGCCGTTCAGGAGGGACTTGCGATCGCGCGTGAGATGCTCGATCGCGTACGGCCTATGGTAGCAGGTGTACAGGTGTCCGCTCCGTTCGGAAAGGCCGAACTGGCGCTTGATGTGTTCGCGGATTTGCTGGAACGACCGGGTACACGAGCGGTTTCATAGAGCTGCTGTCGGCGGGGTCCATGCTACGGCGAAGGTTCGACTAATTGCCTACTACCAGGACAACGAACGAACCAGAAACCATGGTGCGCCGCTGACGCTGTCCGGGACCGGCCGCCTGCATTGGGTTGAAGTCTGCGGTGATCAAATACACTCGATGGGTCTTGGGATCGAGCGCCATCGTACGTGCGCCGGCAGCGGTGGGAACGACCTCGCTGGCGAATTTGCCGGGCGCGGTCTGAGTTACCAGGGTCAGCGTGCCCGCGCCATTGGAGCTGAAGGCAATTCCGGTGACCGGGTCAAACGCGGTTCCGTCTGTTCCGTCATCAGTTGGCGGCGTCGCGACGATCCTACCGGTATTCGCGTCGACGATTCCCATCAGCTTGTTGCCGCAGCCGGTGAATAAAAGGCCGTGCACGCGATCCATCGCGAGCCCTGTGGGCTCTTCGCATGGCGCAATCGAATAGCTGTGTAGTATGGTGAGTTTTGCAGCATCGAATTCGACGATCATGCTCTTGTCTTCGATGTTGACGAAAACGTGGCCCATCCCGTCCGCCACAGCGGCTTCAGGCTTGCCGCCAAGCGCCAGCGTTCCAGCGACCGTGTCGCCAACTGCATCGATCGCCGTGGTATTCTCGCCACGGCCGTTGAATGTGAATACCCGTTTTGTGACCGAGTCGTAGAGAATCCCGTCGGGATCAGCGCCCGTTACGCGAATGACCTTTGTTGGCGCGAGCGTTACAAAGTCAAAGACCGTGACAGTCGTATCGCGACCGTTGCTCGTAAATCCCTTATTCAGTTCATAAGCGAGCGCCACGCCGTGAACCCCAGGCGTGTTCTGCATTTCACCAACGAGCTGACCTGAGTTGGCGTCAACAACCTGAACCCGCGTCCCGCGCGCAATGAAGAGGCGGCTCCGCGCGGTATCGAACGTTACGTAGTCCCAGCCGCCATCACCCGTGACGGGAATCCGGCGCGTGACGTGATATTGGTTGGGCGTAGATTGGGCGACTGCCGATTGAACTGCCAGTAAAGATCCAATCGCCACAACGGCAATCGAGATTGAACGTGCAAACACTGGAGCCTCGTATAAAAAGTCAACCATCGCCGAAGATGGTTCGTCGGAAAGAAGTTGTCGCATCAGATGTATCCCGTTCCTGAATCAATGCCCTGTCACCGGAGGGAACCGCACCTCGGCAACAGTCCCTCGATCGTCAGGCGAGCGTAGGGATATTCGTGCGTGATGTGCATCGGCAATCCATTGCGCAATTGAGAGGCCAAGCCCGGCCCCTTCACCTCGACTTCTGGAGGCGTCGCCTCGGTAGAAGCGCTCAAAAACGTGGTCTATCTGCTCCGCTGGAATCCCCGGCCCGGAATCCGAGATCGTAACGACCGGTCCGGCGCTGCCGTTGACTACGGAAACTACAACCGATCCTCCCGGAGGAGTGAACTTCACGGCGTTGTCCAGCAGTATCATGAGGAGTTGTCGGATCAACGCTGTGTCGCCCTCGACGGGCGCCTCCTCGAAACCATCCACCGTCAGCGTCACACCGTGACTGGTTGCGAGAGCGCTGGCCGCACCGACGGCGTCCGAAGTCACATCGTCAAGAAAGAGTCGCTTCATTTCGGCCGTCGCGCCATCTGAATCTGATCTTGCAAGCAGCAGCAGATCCTCCACGATCTTTCCGAGTCTGATTGCTTCGCGTTCAATAGCAACAAGTGCATCGCGGTGTCGGTCGTCTTCGGTACTGCCAGCCAACGCGACCTCTGCTCGGCTACGGACCACCGCGAGCGGCGTCCGAAGTTCGTGCGCCGCATCGGCCATGAACCGGCGCATGTAGTTCATCGTACGCTCGACGGGCTCTACCGACTTGCGAGTAAGGAACGAGCCGCCGACCGCAAACAGCACGAGCGCGCCAAGAGCCGCTGCACCGAATGAGACGATCAGTTCCGCGTACTGATCTTCCAGCTCAAGTTGATCCGCTACGGCAACGGCGACGTATGTGTTTCCGGCCTCGGAGCGAAAACGTCGGGCATAGAGCCGGAGAACGTGGTCGTCGGGCGGGTGCAAGGTGGTAAGAGCCAGGGAATCGCGCAGCGCGTTCCGAGCGGCGATCGCGATGAATGGCGGCGCTGTAGCTGGCACGACTGGTCGTCCGCCGGCGTCGAACAAGTACAGATCGCGATCCGGGATTCGAAGCTCACCCACGGCGTCCATCACAGCGCCGGATGCCTTGCTTCTCTCACTTTCGCGGATGGCTGTCGCCCGTTGTATGACTTGCGAGGCGACGGCAAGTGAATCGTCGAGCTGTGCCGCTATTTGTCGTCGAATTGCGATGAAAAGGCCCGTTCCGAGCAGCAGGACGATCGTCCCGAGCGTGGCAGCATACCAGGCATTCAGTCTGCGCCGTAGTCGAACGAGGCTATCGGTCAAAACCCCAGCCTGTATCCGGCGCCACGGAGGGTATGGATCAGTTTCGGCGCGAATCCGTCGTCAATCTTGCGCCTCAACCTCCGTACCAGGACTTCCAGGACGTTGGTGAACGGATCGTGATTTTCGTCCCAGACATGAGCGGTTATTGCCGTTCGTGACACTACGACGCCAGCGTGTTGCACGAGATATTCGAGCAACGCGAACTCCTTGGCCGTCAGTGTGATGGGAACACCTCCGCGCTCGACGGTACGCGTGGGTATGTCGACATGCAGGTCAGCGACATCGTAGTATTCCGGCGCAATTGTGGGATGCCGCCTGCCAAGCGCTCGTACCCGCGCTATCAGCTCCACGAACGCAAATGGCTTTGTCAAATAGTCGTCGGCGCCGGATTCCAGCCCCCGTACGCGATCCTGGACTGCATCGCGAGCGGTTAGCATCAGGATTGGTGTCTCGATGCCGCGGTCTCGAATAAGGCGGCAGAGTTCGAAGCCGGTCCCACCCGGTAGCAGCACGTCAAGGATTATGACGTCGAAACTTCCCAGAGTGGCGCGCTCGCGCCCCTCAGCAAAGCTGTGGGCGGAACTCACCTCCATGTGCTCATGGTGTAGCCCCTCCGCGATCACCGCGGCGAGCTCGGAGTCATCTTCTACAAGAAGCAGGCGCATGTGGTCGCTCTCCCGAATCGAAAATGGTACCGTCGCGGCCGCGAGGCCTTTCGCCTATACTACTTGACGCGCTGTCGCCATCACCGGCGGCCGCCGACGAATCATCAGTCCTAACCTACCTGAAAATGACGACTTCGACCGATAGCCGTCCACCCCTTACGATTCTCTCCGAGGACGAGGTCATGTTTCGCGACGCTGTCGCTGCTTTCGCGGCGAGCGAAGTGGCGCCCCGCGTGAAGCCAATGGAGCAGGCCGGCAAATTCGATCACGATCTAATACCACAATATTTTGACCTCGGCCTCATGGCCATCGAAGTCGAGGAGCGCTTTGGTGGGTCCGGTGGCACGCTAATGATGGTCACTCTTGCTGTCGAAGAGCTGTCAAAGGTGGACGCATCGGCTGCGATTGTCTGCGATGTTCAGAACACTCTGGTCAACTATCCGATTGCTCAGTACGGAACGGACGACCAGAAGGCGAAGTACCTCGGAATGCTTACGAGTGGGACGCTTGGTTCCTACGCGCTTTCCGAAGCGGGCTCGGGATCGGATGCGTTCGCGCTTGCGACGCGCGCAGAGAAGCGAGGCGATACATACGTGCTGAACGGCCGCAAGCTCTGGATAACCAATGGAGCGGAAGCCGGCGTCTACGTTGTCTTCGCCACCATCGACCCTGCCGCCGGCTACAGGGGAATTACCGCGTTCATCATAGAGAGGAATTTCCCCGGATTCAGCGTCGGCAAGAAGGAGGAAAAGCTGGGCATTAGAGCGTCATCTACCGTTGAGCTGATCCTCGATGACTGCGAGGTGCCAGCAACCAACGTGCTCGGCCCGCCTGGCCAGGGCTACAAGATCGCAATCGAAACGCTCAATGGCGGCCGTGTCGGAATAGGTGCTCAAATGATTGGCGTCGCACAGGGCGCACTGAACGCGGCTATTGCTTACGTCAAGGAACGCCAACAGTTCGGAAAGCGTCTCGCAGATATGCAGGGAATTCAGTTCCAGATCGCTCAGGCTGCGACCGAGATCGAGGCCGCCCGACTGATGGTCTACAACGCGGCCAGACTCAAGGATGCCGGTCACGATATCTTGCGCGAAGGCGCCATGGCCAAGCTGTACTCGTCCCAAGTGTGTGGTCGGGTAA